>JARLHM010000186.1 GCA_031292235.1 Syntrophaceae bacterium
TAAACATAGTAAAGGCCCTCATCCAGGCCAATTTGACGAACACCTCGCAGAACAGAGGCCTCTGTTGGTGGCAAACCGAGTTCCTTGTAGCGCGGGAAAAACCTGCTCACGTGCCAGGGAGTTTCCCTACCTAGTTCATTCTTTATGAAACGGGCCATCTCCTGGATCTCGGAAGTATTGTCATTCAAGCCTGGAATCAGTAATGTGGTTACTTCCAACCATATTCCCATCCCCTTAATGTATTTTAGAGAGTCCAAAACTCCTTTGAGGCGCGCTTTACAATATTGCGAATAGAAATTATCGTTAAAAGCCTTGAGGTCAACATTCGCTCCATCAATCAAATCCCTCGCGTCATCCAACATCTCCCGACTCATATACCCGTTGGTAACAAAGACATTCAGCAGTCCGGCCTTTTTTGCCAGGATCATGGTGTCCCGCGCCAACTCGTAAAAAACCGTTGGTTCAGTGTAGGTGTAAGCAATACTCTTACAGTCGGCTTCAACCGCCATTGAGACTATCTGTTCCGGGGTATAGGCTACTCCAGAAATTTCTCCTGTTTCGTGAGGTGGCTGTGATATGGAATAATTTTGGCAAAAGCTACATCTGAAATTGCACCCCATAGTGGCGATGGAAAAAGATTTTGACCCAGGAGCAAAATGAAAAAACGGTTTTTTTTCTATGGGATCAACATTCGTTGACACTATCTTGTCGTAAACTAGGCTAAACAGGGTTCCTCCCCTATTTTCGCGAACTCCGCAAAAACCCCGTTCGCCGTCCTCGATTTTGCAGCTTTGACGGCACAGTTTACACCGCACCGCGTTTGAACCTGTCTTTTCGTAAAGCGCCGCTTCAATCATCGTTTGAAGTCCTCTAATCTTTTTGACAATCGAGGTATCAGGTTTTCAAAATCACCATTTGACATCACTATCACAACATCTTCAGGTCTTAGACGCAATGTCAGGAAATCAAGGATAGAGCCCGCGTCAGGGAACGCTCGGGCCGTTTTACCGCGAGCTGTAAGCTCATCAGCTAGCCGGCTGGAACTGAACAGGTCGCCCTCTGGAGCTTTCCAGGGGTCCGACGGCTCCCTTAAGGCTATGACATCTGCAGACAAAAAAGATTCAACATATTTCTCCTGGAATATTGATCGGCGACTGGTGTTAGTCCTGGGCTCGAAAACGGCAACCAGCCTTTTCTTAGGAAATCTGAGACGAAAACCAGCAAGAGTCTCACGGACCTCTGAAGGATGATGCGCAAAATCGTCAATTAGCATGATATCTGAATTTACATGTGAAACTTGTTGCCGTCTGGACACTCCCTTGAAGAAAGCCAATGACTCCATTGCCTTTTGCGGATCAATCCCAACCTTTTCAACGGCGGCGACCGCGGCTAGAGCGTTTAAAACGTTATGACACCCTATCACAGGCAACAGACCAGTTGCGATGGCATTGGAGCCTTTTGTAAATACGGCGTAAATTCCTGCCCCAGTATCGCACATATCAGTCACATTCCAATATGATTCAGCGCTGAGTCCGTATGTCTCTGCCTGAAAATTATTTGTGTTGAGGATATCACGTACAACTGGATCATCGTTGCAGGCCAGTATTACGCCACGTTCCGGGACAAGGCGCAGGAATTTCTCGAATTCCCCCCGGATGTGGGCCAAGTCTTTGTAAATGTCCGCGTGGTCGAACTCACATGATGTCACAATCCCTACAAATGGTTTGTAATGGAGGAATTTAGGACGCTTATCAAAAAACGCTGAGTCGTATTCGTCTCCTTCAAGCACAAAAAGTTCCCCCTTCCCAAGTCGGGAACTAGTGTCAAAGTTTGAAGGCAATCCTCCGATCATGAACCCCGGGTCCATTTCCTGATCATATAACACCCACGATATCATGGAACTCAGTGTCGTCTTCCCATGGGAGCCCGCGGCTACAACACAAAGATTGTCATCAAGAAAGTATTTTTCAATGGCGCCCGGCATTGATGTGAAGGGAATCTTTAGATCGAGCGCCGCCCGCGCTTCTTCGTTGTCGGCCCTTATGACATTGCCTATCACCACCAAGTCAGGAGACGGACATAGATTCGAACGAGAATATCCCTCACTTATGGTTACACCCAAACGCGCCATATGGTCGCTCATGGGAGGATAGACAGCCTCGTCCGAACCTGTAACGCTAAGACCTCTGGACAGGAATAGACCGGCTACACCCGCCATTCCAACACCACAGGCGCCTATCAGGTGCACATGACGGGGGTTAACGGGCAAAACAAATTCGAACTCGTTGGACGCAGTTAACAAAGATACTTCCCTTCTCTCCGGACAAGAAGCAAAGATCATGGAAAGGTCCTATTTTATTATTGGGGGCGCGTGATAGAATATTCTTTCGGGTCCTCAGCCCTCGGTCGGAGAGTAATAACACCGCTTGGGTGAAATCACCAGTCCCTTCTTTTTCAAAGAATCTATTATCTTTGAAACCTCTTTGGAATCCATCTCGGCCGCTTTGGCGACGTCCCCCGGTCTAACGGGTTTACCCGCATTTTTCATCGCGTCCAAAACCATCTTTTCCTTTTCGTCCATGGGGGCCTCCAATAATGTCATTTTCCTCAATATATTCATTAACGTGAGGTTTTTATATAATAATCAATTAGCAGACGTAATGATATAAGTCACTCTGTTTTCTATACATCGTTGCGCTTGGACCCCGCCTCTGATAAGAAGTTCAAATCCATGCCTGTAATACCAGCGAGGAGAAGGGAAATGCTCGAAGAATATCAAAAATTGTTAAAAACCAAGGATGGCGCCTCAATTCTCTTGCGCCCCCTTCGGCCTTCCGATGAGCAACTCCTGCATGATTTCCTGGATCGTATTCCAGACCAGGAAAGATGGTTCCTGCGAGACGATACAACAGAGATCAACGCGACAAGCGAATGGCTTCGAACCCTTGATTACGACAAGGTTGTGCCCTTGGTAGCAGTGAACACGGTGGACGGGTCAATAATCGCAAACATTCAGTTGCATCGCCCTATTGCAGAGTGTCTCCGGCATATGGCCCACGTTAGAGTAATGGTGGACCCTTCATACCGCCGCCAGGCGCTAGGTCCAAAGCTGTTGCTGAGTGCGGTCAAGCTCGCAATGGACCTGGGTATTGAGAAATTGGCGGCGGAATTCGTGGCCGGGATTCAGGAACCGGCAATAAGGGCCGCTTTGAAGCTGGACTTCTTTGAACAGGCCCGATTGAAAGATTACGTTAAGGATCGTAACGGGACATATCATGATTTGATTATAATGGTAAAAACACTCCAAGCTGATTGGGATGATTTCTGATAGAATTTTGGCGCCAACGCCTTAACGAATAGAAAGAATTTATGACCGACCAGGAAACAAACCACCGGACATCGGCCCGCATCCCGCAGTGGGACCTTAACAAATTATTGGACGTGGCTAAAATGGTAAGGGAACATGCTTCGGTCCCTTTAAGCCGTTTCAGGGTTGGCGCTGCAATACTAACAAAAGGTGGCGCAATATTTGAAGGTTGTAACACCGAATGCCTTATTCCGGTTCTCGGGGTATGTGCGGAACGAAACGCCATAAACCACGCGCTGATCCACGGGCATAGAGATTTTCTGGCAGTTGCCGTTGTTTCCGATCTCTACGCTCCTCTCCTGCCCTGTGGGACTTGCCTACAATATATGCAGGAATTTGCAAGACAAAGATCCAGGGATATCCTGATAATAGCCGAAGGCCGCTCAGGAGAAAGAGTGATTACCAGCCTGGATGAACTGTTCAGGGGCGGCTTTCCTCCAGATACCTCAGTAAAAGAGATCCAGGACTCATTCAGTTGGTCCTCGGGTTGATTTATTTAACCTTTTCGATATGTTAACTTGCCAGAATGTAAACAATGGATTATAATTATTATTAAAGACAATCCAACAAAACTGGAGCGACATCAGTTATGTGGATATTCGGACTAGCAGTTGAACTCCGGGGTGTCTGAGCACCGTGGTGAATTATTTGCAATCAAGAATTTAACTGACATCAAATGTTGATTATAATGGTGAAAAGATGACTGACCAGGCGCTTTCGGCCGAAATACACAATAGTGGGAATTTATTTAGTGTTGCGAACCTCCCATCACAGGGGCTTGTATTCTCACGCCTTTTTTCCGTAGACGACAAAGAGCCTTTCGATCTTGTGGATTGGAAGAAAAGGTCCGCGATCATCCGAAATGAGAAAGGTCAAACTCTTTTTGACCAGAACAGCGTTGAAGCCCCGTCGTTCTGGTCTGATATGGCCGTTACAGTCGTGGCGTCAAAATACTTTAGGGGTCGACTGGGAACGCCTGATAGAGAAAATAGTGTTAAGGAGCTTGTTTTCCGTGTGGCCAACACAATGGCGGGGTGGGGAGCGGACCAGGGATATTTCGCATCCGAGCAGGATGCCCGAGTCTTTCGGGATGAATTGATCGTTATCCTTATAACTCAACGCGCCTCCTTCAACAGTCCCGTGTGGTTCAACGTCGGGATCGAACCGGCCCCCCAGTGTTCAGCCTGCTTCATACTGGGCGTGGAAGACACAATGGAATCTATCCTCCACTGGTATACCCAGGAGGGCATCATATTCAAAGGCGGGTCGGGCTCTGGAGTGAACCTGTCAAAATTGAGGTCCGCCAGAGAACCCCTCAGGGGAGGTGGCACCGCATCAGGGCCGCTATCATTTATGAAGGCGGCGGACGCGTCCGCAGGTGTTATCAAGTCAGGCGGTAAAACACGTCGCGCCGCCAAGATGGCAATATTGGACATAGACCACCCTGACATTCTCCAATTCATACGATCGAAAGCATTGGAGGAAAAAAAGGCCCAGGCGCTTATTGAGGCAGGTTTCGACGGGTCTTTTGAAGGCGCCGCCTATTCTACGGTCGCTTTTCAAAATTCGAATCATTCGGTCCGAATTGGGGATGAATTCATGGAGGCGGACGATAGGGACGGTGATTGGACCACACGATTTATTTTGAGCGGTGAAAAGGCCGACACCTACAAAGCCAGAGATTTGATGCGGGAAATTGCGCTGGCCGCTCATGTCTGTGGTGACCCGGGATTGCAGTTTGACACCACGATAAACAGCTACAACACGTGTCCTGAAACTGGGCGAATCTCCTCGTCCAACCCGTGTTCCGAGTACATGGGGGTTGATGATTCGGCCTGCAATCTAGCGTCAATAAAACTGACTTCGTTTCTGGACGCGTCCGGCTCTTTCGATACCGAGGCGTTTTGTCACACCGTCGACGTACTCATCACAGCCCAGGACATTATCATAGACAGATCATCCTATCCAACCCCGGCAATTGCCCGTAATGCGCGAAACTTGAGGGCGTTGGGGCTGGGGTTCGCTGATTTGGGGGCCTTGATAATGAGTTTGGCTTTACCTTACGATTCGAACGAAGCTCGCGAATGGGCCGGTTCAATCTCGGCTCTTATGGCATCAGAGGCCTACTTGCAGTCATCAAGAATAGCCTCTATACGAAGGCCGTTCAGAGAATTCGAACGCAATCGGTCATCTCTGCTAAAAGTTCTGAAGAAGCACAAGAAAAGCGCACAGGAGATTGATCAAAACATTGCGCCTAAAGATATTGTTGAACAAGCTCTAAAGACTTGGGATCTGGTCATTGAAAGATGCAAGAAGGTCGGGTTCTCGAACTCCCAGGTGACAGCCATAGCCCCTACAGGAACTGTCGCTTTTATGATGGATTGCGACACTACCGGAATCGAACCTGAACTGGCGCTGGTTAAGCGTAAAGCGCTGTCAGGTGGGGGAAACCTGATGATTGTGAACAGGATCGTGCCAAGAGCGCTACAGCGTCTCGGCTACGAGCACCTAAAAATTCAGGAAATTATGGCCACAATCCAGGAAACCGGCTCAATAGAAGGCATAGAAGAAATATTGCCTGATCATCTGCCGATATTTGATTGCGCTTTCACTCCCACTCATGGGGAACGCCACATCTCTCCTGAAGGACACATCAGGATGATGGCGGCGGTTCAGCCTTTCATATCAGGTGGTATTTCAAAAACCGTCAACCTGCCAAATGATTGCACAGTTGAGGACATAGAGGAGATTTTCCGGTTTTCATGGAAGATTGGACTCAAATCCATCACAGTTTACCGCGATGGATGCAAGTCCGCTCAGCCTCTTCAGACCGGCGCGTCCAACGCGAACCGTTCCCTGCCTGGGCCTGTAAGACGCAGGCTGCCGGTGGACTGTAAGAGCGTGCGGCACAAGTTTGAAATAGCGGGTCATAAGGGCTACATTCATACAGGCTTTTATGATGATGGTAAAGTTGGCGAAATATTCATATGTATGTCTAAAGAGGGAAGCACTATTTCCGGTTTGATGGACACCATAGCTACTCTCACATCTATAGCCCTGCAATATGGTGTGCCGTTGGAAGACCTTGTCAACAAATTTAGCCATGTTCGATTCGAACCTTCGGGTTTTACAAGCAACCCAGACATCCCAATCGCAAAGTCGTTGACAGACTATATATTCCGGTACCTCGGAACAAGTTTCCTGGATGAGCAGGCCAGAGTAATGACAGGATTGGTATCTATCAATGATGATAGTCTCTCGGTTTTATCTGAAACCGAGGCACAAATACATACGGCTAAATCAGTCAACAGAACGGTTGATCAGAAGTCTTTCTTCAACGCGCAGTCAGACGCCCCGGCGTGTCCAGATTGCGGCGCCATAATGGTCAGGAACGGTTCCTGTTACAAGTGTTTGAATTGTGGGTCTACGACCGGCTGCTCTTAGCGCGTCGTTTCCGTAAGAGTTAGATCCGGGACCAGGGGCCGGATGAAAAACGACCTCGGGAGTAATTCATACCGATTCGCGTTCTCATGAGTAAATAGGCCATAGCGAAATGGTATCAACTCCACTTTCCCCATTCTCAATCACAGAGTAGGCAGTCAACGACTACCTCGCCGCGTTGCCTCAAACAATCAGCCTTGGTTGTTTTGAGACATTGCGGCTTCTTCTTGGTTCAAGAACAGGATTTTATGCAGCAGTCAATTTCATCGTCCGGTGAAACAACGTAGACTGACGAGATAAAAGTAAGAAGAATCAATATAAAAGTGATAAATGTCTTTTTCATTGCCGCACATAATCTTTAAAGTTCGTTTTTTGAACAGCCATCTAGCTGAACACTTAAATTCTATCACATTTTGATAATGAAGGCTAAGGAGTGGAATTCCATTAGCGTCATGTTTTTTTATTTTCGCGTTCCGATTCTATTGACGGACCGGTGAGTTTCATATTAAAATTAATTTTTTAAGAGAGGCGGCTTAGCCAAGTGGTAAGGCGACGGTCTGCAAAACCGTTATTCGGCGGTTCAAATCCGCCAGCCGCCTCCAACCAAGCCGAATAGTAATTCTCCCATTGTCCCAGCTTTTCTATCAAGCGTTTTTTAAAATCCGGATTCATTTTATCATTGCTCTTCATGATGGTTATCGTTTGGAAACAACATCGTCCAAATCAGTTTCTGATCCTGATCATCTTCAGCCGGGCCCATGTGTCTTCTGAATACCAGATGTCAATCATTTCTGACCGATATCGTTTGTCTTTGTCTCGCATGATCGTAGCGGTATCCGATCTGAGCAGGTTCTTGATGCTTTGATACGCGGGACCAAACCTCGACACAAACCCGACTGCGACCGTCATGCAATCCTGAGTTAATGACTCTTCTGATGATACCAGGTCCACAAGTCCAATCTCTTTCGCCTGCTCCGCCGAATACATATCGCCGGTTACAGCTATTATTTCGGCCTTGCGATCCCCCACGAGGTATCGCAACATCTCCGCGCTACCGGGGAACAACGATGAGCCAAAGGTGATTTCGTTGAGACTCATCCTGGCCTTGTCGGTGACCATTACACGGTAATCGCAGGCAGTGGCCAGCATAAAGCCACCCGCTACGGTATGACCGTTCAACGCCGCAATCACCGGCTTGGGATACGTGAAGATATAAGTGTAAAGGTCCGCAAATTTCCCGACAAATCTGTTGAAATCCTGCTTGGAGTAATTCAGGAATTCCGGGATATCCAACCCAAAAGAAAAGAAACTGCCCTGACCCTTCAATATAACCGATTTAATACCATCGTCAGAAAGAATATCCTCTAGACTTTCCCGAAGTTCTTCAGCAAGCGCTTCGTTTATAGCGTTCACTTTTCCCCTGTTGAGAGTCAACGTAAGCACAGGACCTTCAGTCGACTTAGAGACAAAATCCATTTATGTCTTCCTCCTTACAAATTGAGCCGAATATGAACAGGACTCCTTGTGGCGCCGCATAGAAAGCTGGAGTCCAAAATAACACCACTGATTATTCTTGAAACACAACTTTTCTGAAATATAATGATATTTTCACAGATGCGTTCAAAAAAACATGTAAAGCGTTAAGGCCCCAATTAAGGCCTTTCTCATCATAACTCCACCGTGGGCCCGACTTTGCCTTGTGTAGCGCAAAAAATGGTCCCGTTTTGCGCCAGAAAAGCCTGCAAGCTTTCACGGGCTCTCTGTTCAGCCAGTCGTTCCGTGTTATTGGTCTCCGACATGTGGGCCAAAATAACTACCCGCAGTTCGTCACTCACAATACTTTCAAGAAGCTCCGCGCTCTGCTCATTGGAGAGATGCCCCAGCCTGCTCCGAACCCGCTGTTTCAATTCCCAGGGATATGGGCCATCCCGCAACATCAACGGGTCATGGTTGCTTTCAAGAATCACCGCGTTCAGACCGGTCAACAAGTTTCTCACAAGTCCCGTAGCTATGCCGAGG
The DNA here is from genome assembly GCA_031292235.1 of Syntrophaceae bacterium. Lineage (GTDB taxonomy): Bacteria > Desulfobacterota > Desulfomonilia > Desulfomonilales > Desulfomonilaceae > CAJBEZ01. The sequence continues at coordinate 8,828 of JARLHM010000186.1, forward strand.
TCTGTAGCTATACCGAATTTGGCTGTTCCATTTGATATTCGGAACCCCACAGGGTCAGCGCAATCGTGCGGCACAGAGAAAGGATGAACCTTGAATCCCGCAAATTCGAACGCTCTGCCTGTACTGAAAGATTCCCGCCGATGCAACTTGCCGAGGGTTTTTTCAGCGACCCCGAAAGTTTTATCGTTGATGAAAACAGGTATCTTGAATTTTCTGGATAGCACTCCAACACCCTTAACGTGATCCATATGAGCATGAGACACCAGTATTGCTCTCAAAGAACATGGATCGATACCGGCGCCATCGAGCCGCTCGATAATCTGTTTACCGGAAAGGCCCGCGTCTATCAGGATGGAGGCGTCACGGTTACGAACCAGGAAAGAATTCCCGGAACTGCCACTCGCTAAAGGCGTAATCTTTATCAATTACACAAAACCTCTTTTTGACGTTTCAATCAAAAATTTGAAGCGGAAAATATCGCCGGTGTTTCGCTCTGTCAAGATTTTTCGGGGTACCACAATCAGAAGACTCGTGGCGTTGAATCATTGGCAGGAATGATTCTTTGGCTCCTAGAGCCGTACCGAAACGCATACACCTTAGTTAATTCCGCGCCGAAGAAAAAAACCTGAGCAGAATAATATACCCATATAAGAAGTATTACGAGCGAACCAGCGGCGCCGTAGAGGGAACTAATTCGAGTCAGGCTCAGGTACAGGGTGATCATAAATTTGCCCAGCGCTAAAAGTAGAGAAGCCAGAAGGCATCCGGGCCAGACGTCGAGCCACGCTATTTTTGTCGCTGGGATAAACTTGTACGCACAAGCGATGAGGACTGGAATTATCGCAAGTGATATCATTGAATTGATTTTGTACAAATGGTTGGCGAAAATTGGGAAAGCCTCGATAATTACGGTCTCGATGGTAGAAAGAACTGTCGTCGCCGCAAGCGAAGCAAGCAGTAATACACCAATCCCAAGGACGATGAGAAACGATATGAAACGCATCTCGATATATCTCAGCACACTAGAACCACGCTGAGACCTGACTTTCCAGATAGCGTTTAACCCGCTTTGAAGTTCAGTGAAAACGCCTGTAGCAGCTATTATGGCCGTGATAACGCTCAAAGCGGGAAATCCTGTGCCTGCGATCTTTCCCTTGGCCGACTCAAGCAATGAAAACACGTACGCTGTGTCACCAGGGGTGACAAATCTATCCAGGATTGTTGCGAGTTCAAGTCTGGCGGACGCGGCGTCCACCATGGTTTCCGCGACGAACAGCGCTATGAGAAGGGCAGGGCCAATAGAGAATATTGTGTAAAACGCCAGAGCCGCTGCCATTCGAATGGCGCTATCCTGGACCCAGGCGTCAATGGTCTGTCCAACCAAGACCCTGATTTCGTGAGCAAGATTTAGAGGAGCTTCCCAAAGTCTTGACAGGTTAAGACGTTTTACGCTCCTTACTATTTTTGACAACGCGTTTTCCCCGCTCCAGCAATACTGAGCTAAAAGCTGTTATTCTAATAACTTACCTACCATAACAATCCAGAATATCACACATACCAGCCATGCCTGAATTAATGGCCAAAGTTTTCGTGGCGATGATTGCGATATTTCACGGGCGGTTTCGGACACCTTGTCACTGGGAATTCTTTGAACTATTGTGTTGGCCAGATCCTGAAAAGAGGCGATTGAGTTGGTTATCAATACCGGCCTGACGCTTGATGTTTGAAGGATCAGGAAGGTCTTGGAGCCGGAACGCACTGCGTCCACGTTCTGGATGTCCACCCAGTCCAGTCGCTTTGACCTAAGAACTTTTTGAATTGTGATACCCTTTGAGTCCACAATTATCTTGCGGGCCAAAATCTCTAATCCAAGGTATAAAAATGGTGTTAGCACTATAAGAAACAGGAAATTACGACTTCCTATTATGCTGAGAACAATCAAAACCATTCCTGCTAGCATCGCCAATATTACCGGTGGTTTCATCTTTGAATCGACTTTGTAGACGGTATTCTCCATTTTCAGTTTCCTTAGCTTCGTTATAAAGTCTTTCTGATCTATTGTGTTTATGGTATCATTTTAACCTTATAAGATGGAGTCGTTTTTCAGAAATTTTTTCATAACTACGCCGTGAGGTCCTCCAATGTTGATACGGAAACCGTTGAGTTTCGGTTTATTTATTTGCCTTGTATTTTTCTTCGTCAGCCACCAGGGCTACTGCTCTGATTCAAATCTCAAATTCTCTCCTGACTATAAGGAGTTAAAACTCTTTAGACAGGTGATGGAGATAGTTCGGAAGAACTATGTGAAAGAAGTTACCGACAAGGAACTTATCCAGGGGGCGATAAGCGGAATGCTGCAATCGCTTGATCCGCATTCTTCATACCTGACAGAGGACATGTTCAAGGAACTGCAGGTAGAAACTAAAGGTGAATTTGGAGGTCTGGGTATTGAGATTACTCTCGATGGCGGAATCCTTACTGTTGTTTCGCCTATCGAAGATACTCCAGCGTTTAAAGCCGGTATTAAGCCGGGTGACAAAATCATCAAAATAAACGGAGAGCCTACGAAGAACATCACCCTTCACACGGCGGTTCAGCAAATGAGGGGTCCCAAAGGCTCCAAGGTAACTCTTACCATAATGAGAGAAGGTTTTAAAAAGCTGAAAGACTTTTCGATAACCCGAGATATCATTCATGTTCATTCTGTAAAGAAGCAAGCGCTGGAACCTGGTTACGGTTATGTAAAGATAGTCAGTTTTCAAGAAACCACTGATACTGACTTAATGGCCGCTATCAAGGACCTTGAAACCGGTGACAAGCGTCTGAAAGGCTTAGTGCTAGACTTGCGGAATGACCCGGGCGGACTTCTGGATCAGGCAGTCAAGGTTTCCAATCTGTTTATCGACAAGGGACTTATAGTCTACACTGATGGCCGTGTGAAAGACCAAAGAATGGAATTCCGGGCCTCACCAGCGGGGACACATTATAAATTCAAAATAGCGGTGCTAATTAACGAAGGAAGCGCAAGCGCGTCAGAAATTGTGGCAGGCGCTTTGCAAGATCACGACCGAGCCCTTGTCCTCGGAACAAAATCTTTCGGAAAGGCTTCAGTCCAAACGATCATACCTCTTGATAACGGGTCGGGACTTCGACTCACAACAGCCTACTACTACACGCCCAAGGGACGTCATATTCAAAAAACCGGTATTCTGCCTGATGTTGACATGAAGGCTGAGATCCAAAAGCAAGAAGACGAAGAATCTGCTGTCGAGGAAAAGAAAAACGGAAAGAAGAACGAGAAGCAGAGTCGATTCAATAAGGAAACCAAGGCTGATCTCGAAAAGGACATCGTTCTCAAAAAAGCCTTGGAGTGGCTAAAATCAGATGTGTCCGTAAAAAAGTTCAAACAGGAACATGAAAAACCCGCCACGGATACAACAGCTATGAAACGTTAGTCATATTCTCACTCTGCCTTAGCAAAAAGAAACCGGATTGGTGATCACGCCAATCCGGTCATCCTGAAATTTCCATTCGCCCCACCAAGAATCAAACCATAAAAAGCCAAACCAGTGTATATGAACATGTTTGGTTTTTTGCCCTAGTAGACCTATTATAACACTGATGTGAATTCGCGCCATCTATTGAAAACTACGTTCACAAGGAGAGAGGAAAATGTTGACAGTTACCAGTAACTGGAAGCAAACCTATCCAGGCGCCCATTTTGGGGTCCTGGTGATGAAGAACGTTTGTAATCCACCTCAACATCCCGGCTTGGATCTAGTCAAGAGGGAATTGGAGGCAGATTTAAGGGTCCTTTTCAGAGACCGCAGTGAGCTAAAATTGTTGGACTCTATTAAAGCATATCGGAGTTATTACAATCATTTTAACAAGACCTACCACGTTCTTCAGCAACTCGAGTCGGTAATTTTCAAAAACAGACCTATCCCGACAGTATCAGCAATCGTGGAGTGCATGTTTATTGAGGAATTACGGAATTCGCTGCTTACGGCCGGCCATGACCTGGATCTGGTCAATGCGCCGGTCACGCTGGATGTTGCAACTGGCGATGAACATTACACTCGGCTAAACGGCCAAGATCAGATTGTGAAACCAAAGGATATGATCGTTAAGGATATGAAGGGTTTGATATCAAGTCTTATTTATGGTCCGGACCAGAGAACCAGGATCACACATTCAACTTGTAATGTTCTTTTTACAGTGTATGGCGTACCGGGAATCGGAGAAAAGATGGTCACGCAACATCTTCAGGGAATTGAGACCAATGTAAAGATCATAGCGCCACAAGCGTCTACGGACATTTTGAAAGTCTATGGAAGCGACTGATTCTACATTGCGCTAATCGCGGCAAGCCGACCAAACTGCCCCACGGCGATGATGACCGAACCTTCAGAATGACGATCACATTCACACTACGGGTCACACATGTAGTTCGCCTCGACATATTATATACTTCAGCAGCGATCGCTTCATTATAAGAGAGCGATTAGCGACTAAATAAGGTCTGCTACAATTTCCGGATCAGAATCCCAGATCTTCCTTCTTTTTTCGGGGAATCAATTTTACCTGTAACGAGCTTTCCAAACCCGCTGCGGCAATCCCCACTGAACCATCCGTATTTATGCTCAAACCTACGGAAACACTTTTTATCTCCCAGGTATCACCAACCACAGGGCCAACCCTTGAGAGAACTTCGTCAACCTGGCCCATGCTTTGCTCAATGTTAAGAGCCAGGGTCTCCGAATCTACATTTCGTTTCAGGACCGATTCCTTGAACGTGCCCACCAATCCATGAGTTTCTTCAACATCTCGATAACCCGGCGTTTCATGCACGCTAGTATCGGGAACCATGATCAACACATGTTTGGGTTTCTCTGACTGCGACATAGCATACTCCTAATCAAACATCTTCAGTAAAAACATAAGTCCATTGTTGTTTAAGTAAGATCACAAAAAAACGACCAAATGAAAACTTTGATAAGTAACCTATCTCAATAAGATAAACGACATTTTTATGTAACTTCTCGATAAGTCCGGGAAGACCTTCGAGAAGAATTGGTTCAGATTATACTGGATTTGGCTTCCCCCAGGACTTGAGCGGATCTTTGAAGCGCGCTGTCCTCTTCCGGAGATA
>JARLHM010000187.1 GCA_031292235.1 Syntrophaceae bacterium
CAAACTTCAAGAAATGGTGGAGGCTAAACAAGATTACGATCAGCTCTGTCGCGGGATCGGGGATAACATTGGAATGTCTCGCACGAGCACTGAAGCGGTCCTGACACTCCTGGCCAGACAAAATTGTCTCGGAATGATCAGTATGCGCAGGGATGGTTTTTTTACTTCCTACAACGCGGAAGCGGAACGTTTAACAAGTTACTCAATTGAGGAACTGGCGCATATACAAGTATGGGCCCATGCTGTTCTGTTCGATCACGAAACCGTCCAGACGCTTCTGGATTCCATAGCCATGTTCTGGTCTAGAAAGACCGGGCGTGAAAACATGCGTCTCATGATCAGGCGAAAAGATGGACCAGTATTGACCCTGTCCATGACGGCAGTGGTCTTACTTGACAACTTCGGTCAGGCCAGGCAGATCGTAATGCTTTTTTTCGATCCTCTTGAGATTGGGGCCGCCAGGGAATATGAATTGTTGATCAATTCCAGTCCGTGTGCTCTTTACACCTATCTCCCTGAAAAAGGGTTCGTGAAAATATCTTCAGCGGCAATAAATGTTATAAATCAGGCTTTTTCTCTAAATCTCAAAGCCTTAGATATCCTTGACAAAAAAGTTGTCAATTTACAGATACCCAAGGAAACAGCCGAGTCGTGGCAAGACTTTTTGGAGTCCGTGGCGTCAGGTTCAACTAAACCCGAAAAGGGATTCCCTCCCATAGGATTACCGGGACGGCACATACTGGATCACACATTCATCGATCGAATACGGACAGGAACCAGAGAAAAATTTGGTGTTCTAGCTGTAATCGTTCCGAGAGAAGATTTGTTTTTCGACTCAGTAGGAAATCAATCAGACGAAATGTTGGCGGAAAAGACCCTGAACACTATTCCAAGGCCTTTCCTTTTGATCCGAGCGATCCGAAATGAAAATAGCGCCATCAGAGATTTCAAATGCCTTAGCGTAAATTCTGCCGGTTTTAGGTTTATAGGCTCTGATCCAAGTTTTCAGTCCGGCATGTCCTTTGCGCATGTTTTCAAAGACACTGAGGCAACGAAACTCTTGTTTGAGTCCGCTTGTGAGGTTACCGAGACAGGAGAGGAAAAAGATTTTGAACTTCGTATGACTGTCAAATCAGACGATAACAAACAGTCGGTGATTCATTTTTGGTTAGGAAAAGTGGGAGACGGAGCCGCTATATTTTTTCATGATATCACGGCTATTCGGCATGAGGAATCTGAACTCAAACATTATAGGCACATATTTTCTCACATGGATGAGGCAATAATTGTCACTGATCTAGACGGGAATGTAATCGACTGGAACCCAGCCAGCGAAAGAATGTTCGGCTACTCAAAAGAACAGATTCTCGGAAAGTCAGCCCATTTATTGACTCAAAACCCCGACGGCGTTCAAATGAAGCAACAGTCCAGAGATGTATTACGTGATGGAGATGTGTGGAAAGGAGAATATGGCTTCATACGTAAAGATGGTTCACGGGGTATCGCTATTTCAGTTTTTGCTCTGCTCAAAGATGACCAGGGAACGGTTTATGGCACTGTGGGGCTAAGTCATGACCTTACCGAACGCAAACGCCTCGAAGAACGCCTCACTGCAAAAAGTCAGGAGCTTCAGGAAAAGAACATGGCTCTTAATACATTGCTTCGTCATGCTGAGACAGAGCGTGTAACGGCATGCGAACGAGTGGTTGCCGACATGGCGCGTAAAATCAATGATCATTTGTTCCGTATTCTTGAAGGAAAAAGCAAACCACAAACTGTCGAAACACAGGCAAATCTTTTGTTGCAAGAACTGGGGACAGCTCCAGAAAATAGACGATTGGAACGAACAGACCATTACTCGAAATTAACTGAAAAAGAATTGGAGGTCGCTCAACTGATACGCCTAGGAAAAACTAGTGAAGAGATCGCTTTCATCCTTGACAAGAGCCCCGACACTATTCGTTTACAGCGAATCTCCATTCGTAAAAAGCTTGGGATCGACCGAAAGGACCGGAATTTGGCAAGTTATTTAAAGAAAATCGATTTAAGCTGATCGCTGCTAATTGAAGAGCCTCAAACAAAGCATGGGCCGGTAAACAAAATGTAGTTGACGAGTCGTCGCCCGGGATCGCCAATCGGCAGTCACCATTTTGAGACAGACTGAAACGTGTTATCTAAGATACTAACTGGCCAAAGATATGGTCTAATGGACATTTGTGCTTTGGGCTAAATCAAGCGCGGAGAAGACCACACGAATCACAACCTCAAGAGAATTTTAATCAAATCATTTGCATTCCTCTGATTTAGATTTTTAGCTTTCAGTCTATACATGTAATCAAAAGACAACTAGATAAATGTCAAGTCCGCAGTACTCATTCAAAACCAGTAATACATATTAACATTAGTTAATTCCTATACATAACAATCCATGTGGATCGGGAGAAGTAGACCTAGACAGTGGCGATACTTCAAGACAGATTTTAGACTTTAGTAGACTTAAAGTAGATCTTGACATTCCTTCTGCCGGCCCGTAACGTTTACTTAACAGGGCATAAACAGCCAGCAGTTTTAAATCTGGAGGATAATATTCACCTCGTCTGATTCGGGAGAAAAATGGGCAAACAGCATGTTATAGATGCCGTAAAAGGACTTGCCACTGAGAAAGTGCCTTGGGTTCCATATTCGGGTGTACACAGCGCTTTCTTGATTGGTGAGCCTGCCGACAAGTTTCTCCAGGACCCAGACCTCATTGCCAAAGGAGTTATATATGCAGCCCAACGGTATAAGGCTGACGGAATTCCTTTGTTGTTTGACCTCACAGTAGAAGCTATTTCCATGGGTTGTAACCATAAATGGTGGCCTGACAACCCGCCGTCCATAACTGGACACCCACTTGAGAACAAAAGTCTTGCCGGATCTGGGATCCAGATTCCCGGCCCAAAAGATGGTCGTTGGCCCGTAATAATAGAAGCGGGCAAAATGGTGAAAGCAGCTCTGCCGGATGTTGCCCTATACGGCATACTGTGCGGGCCATTGACTCTGGCAAGTCATTTGCGAGGCGTCCGAATTTTTACCGATGTGTACAAGAACAAGGCTATTGCGAAAGAGATCATTGATTTTTGTGGTGACGTAGCAGGCGAAGCAGCCAAAATCTATGCCGAAGAAATTGGATGTGATGTAATCGCTATTACAGACCCAGTAGCCTCCCTCATAAAGCCAAAAACTTTCCGTGAGTTTGTCACCCCCGCTGCCCAACCAGCTATTAAGGTTGCTAAGAAGGCCGGTAAAGTTTCAAGTTTCTTCATCTGTGGTGACGCAACCAAATGCCTGGAAGAAGTAGCCATGGTCGGGACTGACGGGTTCGCAATCGATGAACAACTCAACCTCAATTATGTTAGAGACGTAGCTCTAAAGCACAAAGTAGGTTTTGGCGGAAACCTCAAGCTTACACTTGCTCTATCGCTAGGTTTGATATCCCCTCGAGAGGACGCATTGGTTGCGTTAGCGGCGGGGGGTAGCACTGGGTTTGTCTTAGCCCCAGGCTGTGACATTCCGTACGACGTTCCCATGGAACACATGGATCAGATCATAGAGGCCATTGAGTTTTACAACACATACTATGCAAGATATCCACACCATATGGTGGGAAAATAGGAGGTGAGTCAATTGGACAGGACAACCATAGGCAGAGGCTTACCTTCAGACAGAGTTACTGTCCGAACCCGCATCGTATGATTGGAAAATAATGGGAAATAAAAAGGAGGACCCTAATGTTTAGTTTTGAGACCAAGCAGAAAGTGTGCGAGGTCGGCGGAGTTAAATTCGGCGGACAGCCGGGCGCCTATCCCACGGTAATTGTCCCTTCAATTTTTCAGAAGGGAGACAAGGTCTTTGAAGGTAAACGCAAGGAAGGCTTTGACCGAGAACGTGCCACAGAACTTGTCAAGATGTGCGACAAGCTATGTATGGAAACTGGGATTCCGTACATGGCGGATATCGTCGGCACTAAGGGCGAAGAGTTTAAAACTTATGTTGATTTTTATACTGAAGTCACGTGCATGCCGTTTTGCGTTGACGCATGGGTAATGAAACCAAAGCTTGAAGCAGCGGCCTACTGCGCCGAAAAAGGGCTTTTGGATCGAATGTTCTACAATAGCCTTACCGTTTGGGAAAAGGATTTGGAAACAGAGATCAAAGAGATTGCCGCCATAGGTGTAAAACACGTGCTGTTGGTGGCTTTCGATCCCGCGGACCAGATGCCTACGGGCCGGATCAGTGGGACCCAAAAACTCCTGGACGCAATCGAAAAGGTCGGCGCCAAATTCGAGAGTTTGTTCGTGGACACCTCTGTAATGAATGGTCCAGCGACGGCCCTGTGTTCACTGTCTAACAAGCTCATCAAGGAAAAGTGGGGTTTCCCATGCGCTAGCGCTCCGTCTAACGGGTCATATATGTGGAAAGCCGCTCGAGAAATGTGGGGTCAGAAAGGTTGGGCCGGAGCTGACGCGGCATTGGAGGCGCTGTCTTCATGTTTCTATCACGACATGATCTTCTCCGGCCCCATGGCCGGATCAGACAGGATTTTTCCGGCAGTGGCGATGTCCGACGCTTTCCTTGCCACATTAGTATACGGGGAAACCAAGAAATTACCGGAATTGGAGACTCATCCTTTGAGAAAACTTTTTCCGGATTTTGTGGAGCAGCTAAAAGGCATGTAGAGGAAAAAGGTATTCCGGAAAATGTTAAAACCGGATCTGAGCTATGTTGAAGTTGTATAAAGAGAGGATTTATAGATGGCAGCGATGACCCCTAAAGAACGGGTAAAAAAGTTTATGAAACGAGAACCCGTGGACACAATGCCCATTTTCAGCGGAATGGGAATGGTAACGGTTCAGGCGATCAACAAAATGGGAATACGCTTCGCTGAAGTGCACGGTTCCCCAGACTACCTGGCTAAGTCAGCTACACTTAGCGCTGACATTTTTGGGTTTGATTCAGTTATCGTTCCCTACGACATGTGTACAATTCCTGAGGCTATGGGCCGCGGATGCAGTACATACGCTAACGCTGAAGGGATACTATATCCCACAGTGCCTACTAAGTGGGAGAACCTCGACGCAGCCGACATCAACCCTGACTGGGCGTCAAAGGCTAGGATGCCGGTTGTAGAGGAAGCCCTAAAGAAGCTTGTTTCAGAGGGAAAATATGGTGTCGGAGGCTGGGTACTCGGACCTTTCACGTTGGGTGGACAGGTGATCGAACTTGATCTGCTGCTTAAGGGAATAAAAAAAGAAGCTGATAAAGTTCAAGCCTTTATGAAAAAAATGACCTCTGTGGTCATTGATGTCGCGAAACGCTACCAGTCATTAGGCGTGGATTACATGACAATCCGTGAAATGGGTTCCGGAACGGATCTTCTTTCCCCCCGCATGTGGAAACAACTGATTCAACCATATCTACGCGAGATTTTTGAGGCGCTCGAATCCCCGAAAGTTCTTCACATTTGCGGTGGAACCGATTTGATCGTTGAAATGATGAATGACTGCGGCGCCGATGCCCTTAGCTTTGATCAAAAAAACAATCTAGTTGAAACCAGAAAAAAGATTGGCAACGACGTTATTCTATTGGGAAACTTTGATCCGTATGGAACTCTTTGCCAGAAAGAGGCCTCTGAAGTGCCCGCAGTTATCAAGGGGTGCATTGACGCCGGGGTAGATGCCGTTTGGCCTGGTTGCGACATATGGCCCGACGTAAAACCGGAAAATGTGGAAGCGTGGGTCAATACTGTGAGGGAACTTGGAAAGCAGCCTTCTCCAGCGGTGGGAAGACTATAAACGACTGCATATGATTGGATGGAGGAAAGTAAATGGCTTCAGAAGAAAAACGCGCAGAAATTCTCAAGAATCTCTCCGAAGGGGTGGTGGAGTACGATGAAGACCGGGTCAAAGAATACTCCAACATCGCTCTTGATGAAAAAATGGATGCCTACGACGCAATCATGAATGGCTTGGCCGCGGGCATGGAGATAGTCGGCGATCTTTACGACCGACAGGAATACTTCGTCCCGGAAATTCTCATGTGTGCGGATGCGCTTTATGCCGGCCTTGATATTCTTAAACCTCATCTTAAAATCGACGACGCGTCGGGTGTGAAAGGACAGGTTGTTATTGGAACCGTCCAGGGTGACGTGCATGACATAGGAAAGAACCTCATCAAAATGATGTTCGATGTGGGTGGTTTTACTGTCCATGATTTAGGACGTGATGTGCCTCTAGAAAAATTCGCCGAAGAACAGCTAAAAACTGATTCCGAAATCGTAGCGCTCTCCGCAATGATGACCACCACCATGATGGGTATGAAAAAAGTCATAGCGATGATCAAAGAGAAAAACCCGGATGTGGCTATTATGCTTGGTGGGGCTCCAGTAACTAAGGACGTTGCGAATCTATTCGGCGCTGATGGTTACGCCGAAAGCGCAGGGAACGCGGTACAGGAAGCCATAAAGATGATCGGTCAGCTCCGTAAACTGAAGGAAGATGGAGTTCCAGCCTAAATGTTCTACAATTCCAAGCGTGGATAGGTTAATAGGTTACCTGCCAACTCAGCGCCATAGCGAATAGAGCAATGGCGCTGATCAACCATAAAGCGGCTACACTTATGCAAAATTAAACGCTTGCGAGATCAGAACATTATAATAGAGCCTGATTGATTACTTTAAGCAAACGATCCGGTGTAAGCCTGGCCTAACATCTCAATTGCAGATTCGAGACGAAATATCCCTATGCGGGTATTGACTCGGCGGAAGGTCCGTTGTGTCCAATGGATTATTGCGACTAGGGTCACAACGATTAGTGACTTTCTAAATTACAGGTTAGCATTCATAAAATTTGATCCAACTTGGCTCGCCGTCCTCACGTAGCTAACCATGTGGGCGAGACACAGGAAATAGGCACTCATATGACTGCCAGTAATAGAAGGGGAATTGCCGAATGGACAAAAAGCAGTACATGGTGATCTTCCAACCTTCGGCTCGCCGCGGGTTGGTGGAAGAAGGAACCAATCTAATTGAGGCTTCTCGTCAGTTAGGAGTTGATATAGAAGCTCTCTGCGGAGAAAAGAAAGTATGCGGGAAATGTAAAATTAGGATCGAAGAAGGGTCCTTCGAAAAATTCGGTATTACTTCAAATCGATCTCACGCAAGTGAATGGCAGGAAGAGGAAAACAAGTTTTTTACTCCTGCGCAGAAGAAAGAAGGATATCGTCTAGCTTGCGTGGCAAAGGTCCAGGGTGACTTGTTAGTATTCGTGCCGGAAGAAGCGCGAGCCGGTAAACAAATAGTCAGTAAAGCGGCAAGAGACATTCACATAGATTGGAACCCCGCGGTCAAACAATATTATGTACAAGTTGTGGGACCGACTTTTGAAGAACCCTCTGGTGACTTTGAGAGGATCTGTGCGGAGCTTGAGCGCAACTATGGGCTAAAAAACCTGAATATCGACTGGTACACGTTAAGAAAACTTCCCAGACGTCAAAGGGACGGAAACTGGGGTGTTACGGTCGCTGTTTGGATGGACCATGAGATCGTTAGAGTTTTACCCGGAAAAGTTGAAGATTGCTACGGCGTAGCTATAGATGTAGGTACGACAACGGTAGCCGCGTATTTGTGCAATTTGCGCACAATGGAGGTCATCAAGACAGTCTCCATGATGAACCCGCAATGTAAATACGGCGAAGACGTCATGGCCCGTATCACTTACCATATGATGAATCCCAAGGGACTCGAAACCATGAGCAACGACCTCATCGAAGGCCTGAATAAACTGGTCGTTGAAGCATGCGAGAGTACCCATCCCCCGAAGAAAAGAAAGAAAAAAAGGGCTGAAGGGGAAGATGAAATAATTGAGGCCCCGGATGTGACCGAGACCGCCGAACAAGACGGTAAAAAATACCTTAACTTGAAACCCAATGATATCGTGGACATGACAATTGTCTGTAACACCGCCATGCATCACATCCTCCTCAAACTTGATCCTGAATTCGTGGGGCTTGCTCCTTTTCCCCCGGTTATTCATAGAAGTCTTGATATTCACTCGCGTGACCTTGGCATAAAGTTAAATGAGTCCGCATATATACATATCTTGCCTAATGAAGCCGGTTTCGTCGGCGCAGACAATGTGGGTGTTCTCATTGCGGAAGAACCCTATAAACATGATCAGATTCAACTTCTTATAGACATCGGTACAAACGGCGAATTGGTTCTTGGAAACAACAAGAAGCTGATATCATGTTCCTGTGCTACTGGCCCAGCTTTGGAGGGGGCGCAGTTGAGTTACGGAATGCGGGCCGCCCCCGGCGCCATAGAACGAATAACGATCGACCCTCAAACACATGAGGTAGATTATAAGGTGATAGGACGAGACGCTTGGAGGAATTATTCCAAGCCGGAAGAAATGAAGACTAAAGGCATATGCGGATCAGGGATCCTGGACGTTCTAGCTGAACTCTACTCTTCCGGAGTAATCGTGAAAAGCGGGAGATTCAACAAGAGTCAAAAATCCAGCCGCTACCGGGTAAATCCCGACACAAAACAGCCCGAATTCGTAATAGCCTGGGCCAACGAGACTTCAATAGGTAAAGATGTTGTAATTAGTCAAAAGGATATTCGCCAGATACAATTGGGTAAAGGGGCGCTTTACACTGGGTGTAAGCTGATGATGAGGCGTATGGGTCTTACCAAAGTTGACACAATCAAAATAGCGGGCGCCTTCGGGACTCACGTGGACAAAACTAAAGCCCTAATTATGGGACTTTTCCCTGATTGTGATCTGGAAAATGTTTTGGCGGTAGGCAATGCGGCAGGCGACGGAGCGAGGGCCGCTTTGTTGAACCGTGAGAAAAGGACAGAGGCTAACTGGGTTTCACGTAATGTAGAGTATATAGAACTTACAGTAGAAGAAGACTTTCAACAGCAGTTCATGGAATCTATGCAGATTCCTCACATGAAGGATGAGTTTCCTCACTTGGAAGGGATTGTAGCTCCAGAGATACTGCATCAGAAATAATCCTGTGCATGGGGAGGCCTCACTTAGGCCCCCCATTTTGTTTTCAAAACCTAATCTTTTTTGTTGGCTATTTTGACCAGACTAGAATTTACGATATAATAGATTCCATGAGGACTGATTCAAGTGACTGACATGTTTAGTTCAGGACCTGTCAAATTGGATTGTCGAGTTTCGGCGCCATTCACCAATAAACCAGTAGCCTTCGTTGAGAGTTCAAGGTTGTGGAGGATAATTTGACTGTAGTTAAAGTCAAGGCAGGCGCATGTGGATTCGTAACTCGTATTAGGGCCAATAAAGTGAACAAACGTGAGGTGCGAATTGAAATCGAGTCTGACTGTGAATCCGTTGACGATCTCGGGTTCATTCTGCAGGAAGTAGGTCCACTTGGCATGAAGGATATAATTAGCAAAGGCACAAACGAAAACAAAGTGTTTCATGCCGCTGCGGAGAAGTTGCCGCATTCCGCTTGCCCGGTATCTGTAGCCATTTTAAAGGCATGCGAAGTTGAACTCGGTTTGAATGTTCCAAGCCCGGTTTCTATAGAATTCGAATGCGACTCGGAGGACCAATTATTGAGTTAACCCCGCGCAACCTAAAACACGACGGCTTTTTTAGTTAGAATTCAATATTGGTTAGATGTTTAATCCAAGATTTGAAGAACGCAAGAGGTGCGAAATGGCCGTGAGAGTTGAAGACCTGATAGACTTAAGAGATGTACGGCAAGTCCGAGGTAAGCAATCTCCAAACCTAATTTCTCAGGATTCTTTTCGGCAGATAGAAATACTGGCTAAGGAATTGGGCTTCCGTGAAGTTCACCTTTCGCAAGCGTCGGATATAGTTACTGCTCGGTGGGTAAGACTTAAATGCCGCTATGGTTGCGCCAAATACAACACAAGTTGGTGTTGCCCTCCTGCCGCGCCGAATCTCCAGATGACTAGAGACATTTTATCGGAATATGAATTAGCGATTCTTTTGGTTAGCGAAAACACTAACGAGCACTTCTATCGTAATTCTCCCAGTAAGCGTCGAATACAAATCAAGCAATGGAAGTCCACAATAGCCCTTGAGCGAAAGCTCTTTTTGATGGGGTACTACAAGGCCTTTGGCCTTCCTGCCGATACTTGCGCTCTCTGCAAGGAATGCGCATACCCAAAACAGTGCAAATTCCCCAATGAAAAAAGACCCACTATGGAAGCATGTGGAATTGATGTTTTTCAGACCTTGAAGAATTTAGACTTATCAACTGGTTTGGTTCGCAAAGTGCAGGATTGTTTTTACAGCTATTCTTTGATATTACTGGCATAATTGAACAGTCTTCATTCTCTGTTCGCCAAACATTGAATTAATCAGGTTTAATGAGTCTGTCCATCTAAAATTTCATACCTGATACCCCCTCGGTGTTACGAACCATCCGTCGATTATTTTGGAAGATTTGTTACCTATGATTACAATGCTTCTCATGTTGATTTCAAGGTCCAGAAAATGGTCCAAATCCGATAATATGATACTCTCTTCGTCAGTGCCCACCGCAGTTCCTACTCCCACAGGGACGCTACCATTCCTATATTTTTTGAATATCTCAGTGGCTTCATCCAGTTGCTGAGTCCGGCCCTTACTCCTGGGGTTATACAGGGCCACCACAAAATCAGCCGCTGCCGTAGCTTCAAGTCTTTGTCGAATCATAGACCAGGGCGCCAATAAATCACTCAGGCTGATACAGGCGAAATCCAGCATCAATGGAGCCCCGAGTCGAGCCGCAGTAGCGCTCGCTGATGTTACCCCGGATACTATTTCAATAGGAAATGATGTTCCGGCATTGCTCGCGAGTTCTAAAGCCAAACCGGCCATACCATAAATCCCGGCGTCTCCGGACGATACCAGCGCTACAGTGGCCCCTTGATCGGCTCGTTCGATGGCGGCTTTACACCTTTCCGTTTCTTTGGTCATTCCCGAAGAAATAAGCTCTTTTCCTTCGGTGAGGTCCTTTATGTGGTCAAGGTAACGCTTGTAGCCGACAACCACCTCGCTTTGAGCGAGCGCCAGTTCAGCTCGATGGGTCCTATCCAGAGGCCCGCCAGGGCCTATTCCAACGACGAACAGCTTTCCTTTGCCACCGCTATTGTTACTCCGTCGCAAATTCTCTTCTTTATTATTAATCGTGTCCTCCTTCCCGCGAGAAGCGCACAGGGCTCCGCAACCGCAGGTAAGCTCACTTTATCTTCAACAAAATCTGAATGTTGGAATTCGAGACCGCAGTTTCGAATCTCTCCGGAAGATATAAATCTTAAAGGGATACCAAGTTGCTTGGCGGCAATCAAAAGCCCATCTTCATCGGTTTTTATGTCCGCGGAACTCAACAATCTGACCTGAGTCAATTTAAGATCGGCGTGTCTCAAGGTTTCCTGAATCGCGTTTACAATGTTCGTTGATGGAGTTCCCCGACGGCATCCGATTCCAACGATGAGGTTCTTTAGCGCTTCGGTAGTCGTCGAAATTACAGGTTCAGCGGATAAGATGTTTCCCACCGTTATAGCCAGGTCGTTAGCTCCTCCTTCGTGTCCGCTTACGAGGCTAATAGCCCATCTCGCCATAACATCAACTACCACTACAGCGGGATCTTTTGTCTTGTGCGCCAGATGGGGAGCCACAGAGCGAACCGCCACACCGCAAGGTCCAATAAACACCAGCCCGGAATATTCGCAGAAAATCGCAGCGATCAAATCAATAACTCTTGAGAATCGTTCAGCGTTCCATGCCCCGACCACATTTGTATGCAGAAACATCCTCGAATCCGGAAGTTGAGCTACGAGTTTCCCTGCAACGACCGCTCCTTCCGCTGAAAATGTTATGAC
>JARLHM010000188.1 GCA_031292235.1 Syntrophaceae bacterium
TGATGCCCGGAGACAACGTGTCTCTTGAAGCCCATCTTATAACCCCTATCGCTATGGAAAAAGAACTTCGCTTCGCTATTAGGGAAGGCGGACGTACTGTAGGCGCCGGTGTCGTCGCTGAAGTTATTGAATAGTTTTCTTTTTACAGAAGAGGAATTTTCATGGATATGCAAGCGCTGAAAATCAGGATCAGGTTGAAAGCCTATGATCACAAGTTGTTAGACCAATCAGCCGCCGAGATAGTCGATACCGCCTGGAGAACAGGGGCGAAAGTCGCTGGCCCGATACCTCTTCCAACTAGAATACACAAATATTGTGTTCTGCGCTCGCCACATATTGATAAAAAGTCACGTGAGCAATTCGAAATAAGGGTGCACAAGAGACTGATTGACATCTTGGAACCCACGCAACAAACACTGGACGCATTGATGAAGTTGGATTTATCTCCAGGAGTTGACGTTGAAATCAAGGCGTGATGCTTACTCTAACATTCTCGTCCAGGAGCTACTTATGGTTAAAGGTTTGATAGGGGAAAAACTCGGGATGTTTCAGATGTTCGACGAATCCGGTCACTCTTTGGGTGTGTCCGTTGTTCAGGCTGGACCGTGCAAGGTTGTTCAAAAAATGCCCAATTCTAGGATACAGCTCGGATATGGCGCCGGAAAGGAAAGCCGTTTGTCCAAGCCAGTTCTTGGTCAATACAAAAAGGCCGGAATTGCTCCTTGTCAAGTCCTTCGGGAGTTTCCTGCTGAAAACGCCGACGAGTTGCAGATCGGACAAGAAGTCGGAGCGGACATTTTCAATCCCGGAGAAATCGTTAAAATAGTGGGAGTCGGTAAAGGCAAGGGTTTTGCGGGCGTAATAAAAAAATGGAATTTTGGTGGCGGTAAGGCAACCCACGGGTCCCGTTCGCATCGTATTCCCGGGTCAGTTGGACAGTGCGCATGGCCGTCCCGAATTTTCAAAGGCAAGAAGATGCCCGGGCGACTCGGCGGTAAAAGCGTCACGGCTCCAACGGTTCAGGTCGTTGAAGTCAGACCGGAGGAGAATTTGCTATTACTACGGGGACCCATTCCCGGACCGCGTGGCTCCATCGTGTTGATAAGGAAACGATAATGGCTCTAGTAGACGTTATTAACCAGAACGGAGAAAAGGTCGACTCAATAGAGCTTGAGGACCAAATTTTTAACGCCAAGATTCGTGACGCGTTGGTTCAGCAGGTTGTTGTTTGGCAGCTTGCTAAACGCCGATCCGGTAGCGCCGCTACAAAGACTCGTGGTCAGGTACGCGGTGGTGGGAAAAAACCTTGGCGCCAAAAGGGTACTGGACGGGCTCGAGCCGGTACAAGTCGGTCGCCAATTTGGGTTGGAGGTGGGACTGTTTTTGGACCACACCCAAGATCTTACGCCTTTTCGCTTCCCAAAAAAGTCCGCAAGGCCGCGTTGTGTTCGGTGCTTAGCGCTAAACTTCGCGATGACAAGCTTACTGTTCTGGATAAGATTGAAATTGAGGCCCCGAAAACTAAACTTTTTGCGGAGATTCTCAGGAAGCTCGGCGTGCAGGATCAAAAGACCCTATTTCTAGTACCGGAAAAGGACGTCGATTTGACTCGTGCATCTAGAAACCTATACAGAACCCTTGTGTTGCCGACTGAAGGGATGAATGTTTACGACTTACTGCGGTTTGAACGTCTGACTATTCTGAAGGACGCTCTTCCTAGATTGTCGGAAAGGTTGAGCTGATGTTTGAAGAATACAAGATCATACGGAAACCAATAATTACGGAAAAGGGCTCTACCCTTAAGGACGAAAATAACCAAGTTGTCTTTGAGGTTGACAGGCATTCAAACAAGCCCGAAATCAGGAAAGCCATCGAGAAGCTTTTTAAGGTTACTGTGCTGGCCATTCAGACTCAAAATAGAAGGGGTAAGCCAAAGCGTTTCGGTCGGTTTTTGGGGCGTCGAAGGCAATGGAAGAAGGCTATTGTTACCCTTAAAGAGGGCGATCGGGTTGATTTTTTTGAGGGCGTTTAAAAAAACTTTGGATCTGTTCAAAAGCACACGGAGACGCAGCCCGGGTTGCTAAGAAAACTTCGTAAGGATTCGTTTTATGTCAATCAAGAAATACAAACCTACTTCACCGGGTATAAGGTTCAAGACCAGTTACTCTTTCGAGGAGATCACAACTGATGAGCCCTTGAAGTCCCTGGTAAGGGGTAAAGTCACCGGTAGCGGTAGGAACAATAATGGTCGTATTACCGTACGGAGACGAGGCGGCGGGCACAAGAAGTTGTTCCGCGAACTAGACTTCAAAAGGAATAAAATTGATGTCTCCGGTGTTGTAACTAGCGTCGAATATGATCCCAACCGCAGTGCCAGAATCGCCCTGATCACATATGCAGATGGAGAAAAGGCATATATACTTTGTCCTAACGCCCTGAAGGTCGGGGACTCTGTTATCGCCGGTGACCGGGTCGATATCAAGCCGGGGAACTGCTTGCCTCTTAAAAACATTCCACTCGGCACAATGGTCCATAATGTGGAGATGAAAATTGGCAAAGGTGGTCAGATCATAAGAGCCGCCGGCACATATGGTCAGTTAATGGCTAAGGAAAAGGGCTATGTGCAGGTGAAGCTCCCTTCCGGTGAAGTTCGTATGGTTTTGGATCGCTGTCGGGCGACTGTCGGACAGGTTGGAAATCTTGACCATGAGAACATTTCCCTCGGAAAGGCTGGTCGCTCCCGTTATCTCGGACGACGCCCTAAGGTTAGAGGTGTAGTTATGAACCCGGTGGACCATCCGCATGGTGGTGGAGAGGGTAAAACATCCGGTGGTCGGCATCCCGTCACCCCATGGGGAGTACCCACCAAAGGTTTTAAAACTCGTAAGGGTAAGAAACCGTCCGACAAATTTATCGTCAAACGGAGGAAGTGATTCTTATGCCTCGTTCAGTCAGTAAAGGGCCATTCGTTGATGAGCATGTATTGACAAAAGTCGTTCAGGCCAAGGACACCTCGTCCCGCAAGGTTATTCAGACTTGGTCACGTAGGTCGACTATTATACCGGATATGGTGGGGCTCACTTTCGCTGTACACAACGGCAAGAAATTTATTCCAGTTTTTGTCACCGAAAATATGGTTGGACACAAACTGGGCGAGTTTTCGCCAACCCGCACCTTTCACGGGCATGCTGGAGACAGAAAGGCCAAGAAGGGAAGAAAGTGATGGAATGGGAATCCAAATTGAAACACGCTCATATTTCCGCTCGCAAGGCTCGATTGGTCGCTGACCTTGTTAGAGGTCTCCAGGTGGGCGCGGCTTTGAGCACGTTGCAATTTACTCCAAAAAAGGCTGCCGCCCTCATTCGGAAGGCCATACAGTCAGCCTTGGATAATGCGTCCAAGTCTAGTGGAGTGAATGAAGACAACCTGTACGTTAGCCGAATAATGGTTGATGAAGGCCCCACTGCCAAGAGGTGGATGCCAAGAGCCATGGGTAGGGCCACGCGCATTCGGAAGCGGACAAGCCATATTTCAATCGCTTTGCAAGAGAAGTGATATTAGCCATAACAGATTCTTCCGCGTATTTGGCTCTTTCATGATTTCTGAAAGCATATAGCGGACACTTTGCTTCACCCTCAGGAGGGTTAATTTGGGACAGAAAGTTCATCCTACCGGTTTCCGATTAGGCGTCACAAAAACCTGGGACTCGAGGTGGTTTTCTCAAAAGGACTATGGGAATTTTCTCATTGAAGACCTCAAACTCAGGGATTTCGTGAAGAAAAAACTATCTCAGGCGAGCGTCTCAAAAATGGAAATAGAGAGGGCCGCCGGTAAAGTACGGATGATAATCCATACGGCTAGACCTGGAATCGTGATTGGCCCAAAGGGGTCCGAGATAGAAAAGCTGAGAAGACAGATTCTTCGTTTCACCAATAAAGACGTAATCGTTGACGTCAAAGAAATCCGTAAACCCGAAATTGACGCGCAGTTGGTGGCCGAAAACGTCGCTCAACAGCTTGAACGTAGAATAGCTTTCCGCAGAGCTATGAAGAAATCGGTTTCGAGCGCTCTAAAATCCGGGGCTAAGGGTATCCGAATAGCTACCGCTGGTCGACTTGGCGGCGCTGAAATGGCCAGACGCGAATGGTACCGTGAGGGCAGGGTTCCACTACACACACTCAGGGCTGATATTGATTACGGATTTGCTCAGGCTACCACGACTTATGGTGTCATAGGCGTCAAAGTTTGGATCTTTAAGGGCGAGTTGATCAAAAGCTCGGTTGGAGAAAGATAAAATGCTTGCGCCCAAGAAAGTTAAATACAGAAAAAGACAAAAGGGCCGGATGAAAGGCTCACCGCTTCGAGGGACACATGTTTCCTTTGGCGAATTTGGCTTAATGGCATTGGAACCCATCTGGGTCACCGCCAGGCAAATTGAAGCCGCTCGAATCGCTATGACTCGACACGTTAAAAGAGGCGGTAAGATCTGGATTAGAGTTTTTCCGGATAAGCCTATAACCAAGAAACCCGCTGAAACTAGAATGGGAAAAGGTAAAGGCGCTCCGGAGGAATGGGTAGCGGTCGTTCGACCGGGTATTATAATGTATGAAATGGAAGGCGTGCCAGTTGAAGTAGCTCGTGAGGCTTTTCGACTGGCCGCCAGGAAATTGCCTTTAAAAACTCGTTTTGTGATTCGTGAGGAGTTGACATGAAGCCCCGGGAATTGCGGGATCTTTCTGTTGAAGAATTGACCGTCAAAGAGAAAGAGTTTCGAGAAGAGGAATTCAAACTTCGCTTCAAGAAGGCCACCGGTCAACTGGAAAAAGTCGCCCGACTCGGTATCGTCCGCAAGGAGATAGCTCGGGTTAAAACTATAATTCGAGAAAAGAGGGGGTCTGAATGAATAGCTCCTCTAGCGAACGTCAGCAGCGTAAAGTTCGTACCGGCATAGTTATCAGTGACAAAATGGACAAAACTGTCGTTGTCGAAGTTAGCCGCACTGTGCTGCACCCTGTTTACAAGAAATTCGTTCGTCGCAGGAAACGCTTCATGGCGCATGACGAAGACAACCGTTGCCATATCGGCGACGAAGTCGTGATAGTGGAAACCCGGCCGCTGAGTCGCCATAAGAATTGGCGCGTACAAAAGATTGTTAAAGAAGCGTCAATGCTTGGAGGCGCGGCATGATCCAGCAGCAAACGCGAATGGGTGTCGCCGATAATTCAGGCGCAAAAGAACTTTTTTGTGTCAAGGTTTTGGGCGGCACCCGGAGAAAATACGCCAGCGTCGGTGACGTTATTGTTGTATCCGTGAAACAGGCTATCCCGAATTCCAAGGTGAAAAAAGGCGAGGTTCACAAGGCGGTGGTCGTGAGAACAAAGCGGGCGGTTCGTCGTGCGGATGGCTCATATATAAGGTTCGATGACAATTCCGCAGTTTTGATAAATAATCAACTTGAACCAATCGGTACTCGTATCTTCGGACCTGTAGCTCGAGAACTCAGAGCCAAGAAATTCATGAAAATAGTGTCTCTCGCTCCGGAGGTCCTTTGAATATGTCGAATATAAAGAAAGAAGATCGAGTAAGAGTGCTTTCCGGTAAAAACGCTGGTCGGGAAGGACGGGTCCTGAAGATTTTTAACGAAAAGGGCTCCGCCCTGGTCGAGAGAATCAATATGGTTAAACGACACACTAAGGCTGGCGGCAAGCTTGGGCAACAGGGCGGAATCATTGAAAAGGAAGCCCCTATCAAATTGTGCAAACTGATGCTGATATGTCCCAAGTGCTCTAAACCAACTCGGGTTGGTGTCCGGGCGGTCGAAGGCAAGCGTGCTCGTTACTGTAAAAAATGCTTAGAGCAGTTGGAAAACTAGAAGGAATTTTCTGATGGCGTCCCGACTTAGAGAGTATTACCTCAAATCGGTAGTTCCCGCTTTGAGAGAGCAGTATAAATACAAGAACTCGATGCAGGTTCCCGTCCTAAAGAAGATCGTGATTAATATGGGGCTGGGGGAGGCGATCTTAAACGCTAAGGCGCTGGAAAGCGCTCAACAGGAATTATCGCTTATATCAGGGCAGTGGCCTGTTATGCGTAAGGCGCGCAAATCAATAGCTTCTTTCAAGCTTCGGGAAGGTATGACAATCGGTTGCAAAGTGACCCTGCGCAGGGACAATATGTTTCATTTTCTTGACAAATTGATCAATGTCGCCCTTCCTCGAGTCCGTGACTTTCGAGGGATCAACCCTAAGGGATTTGATGGAAGAGGTAATTTTTCGATGGGGATAAAGGAGCAGATCATATTCCCTGAGATTAATTATGACCGGCTTGAGAAAATTCGGGGCATGAACATAACGCTGGTCACTTCAGCAAAGACAGATGAGGAAGCGAAGCAGCTTCTGGATCATTTAGGAATGCCTTTCAGGAAATAGACAAAGTCTCCTTAAAAGGAGGAAGCGTGGCAAAATTATCGATGATGGTAAAGGCCGGCAGGCCTCAGAAATTTTCAGTGAGGTCATATAATCGCTGCCAGATTTGTGGCCGACCAAGAGCATATTATCGCAAGTTCCAGCTATGTCGAATATGCCTTAGAGATCAGGCCCTCCGGGGTAACGTTCCCGGTATGATCAAATCGAGCTGGTAGGGAGATTATTCGCATGAGTATGACCGATCCAATAGCTGACATGCTGACACGAATCCGAAACGCTCGGCAAGCGAGAAAGGATCAAGTGACCATCCCTGCCTCCAACCTCAAAATAGGTGTGGTGCAGATCCTTAAAGAGGAGGGATATATTAAAAAGTATAAGGTCATACGGTCAGCCAAGAATAAGCAGGGTGTTTTAAAATTGACTTTGCGGTTCGATGACGAAACTCAATGCACAATTGAGGGCTTAGCCAGGACCTCCACGCCGGGTCGAAGGGTCTATGTTGGAAAAGAACATAACCTGAAAAGTCATGGGGGCGTTGGAATCCTTGTCCTTTCTACGTCTCAGGGAGTTATGACCGACAAGGAAGCGCGGCGTAGAGGAATTGGCGGCGAAGTGCTATGCAGCGTCTGGTAGCCCGAATGTTTCACAGGAGCGTAAGTAATGTCTAGAATAGGCAAAGCCCCAATACCAATACCGGATAGCGTCAAAGTCACCTTCGATGTTCCAATACTCAATGTCGACGGTCCAAAAGGTTCACTAAATTTGAATCTTTTAGATCTTGTCGGTTTGGATATAGCGGATTCGGTAATTCATGTAAAAGCTTTGGGAGATGATCGCAAGGGCCGGGCAATGCACGGTTTATTCCGAAGCCTGATAAACAACATGGTTGTCGGTGTCACGACTGGATTCATCAAATCTTTGGAAATTGTCGGGGTCGGGTACAGGGCGGAAGCTGACAAACTGAATCTAACTTTGAATGTAGGGTACTCTAATCCCAAAGTTCTTCCTATTCCTGAAGGCCTTGCAATTGAAGTGGAAAAAAACACCATCATTCATGTCCGTGGAATTGACAAACAACTAGTCGGAGAAATGGCTGCTAAAATTCGACGGGTACGGAAACCTGAACCTTATCGTGGCAAGGGTATCCGATATGTGGGTGAGCAGATAAGGCGTAAAGTTGGGAAAGCGGGCTCCAAATAGACCATTACCTGGTATTCAGCGAGCTAAAAAGGATCCGCAATGAGTAACAATTCGGAAAAAATAGAATCTAGAAAAAAGAGAACTCGACGAGTGCGATTCAGAATATCCGGCAATTCTGAAAGACGTCGTTTAACGGTTTTCCGATCAAATCGGAATATCTTTGCGCAAATCGTAGACGATGACGCCGGCGTTACACTGGCTCAGGCTTCTACGTTAGACAAAGGTTTCAGGCGGCAGGCAAATCAACCTTTTAATAAGGACGTCGCCCGAGAAGTTGGAAAACGAATTGCCGCAAGAGCATTGGCGTTGAACATCAGCAAGGTTGTCTTTGACAGAGGCCCTTACCTTTATCACGGGAAGGTCAAAGCCTTGGCAGATGGCGCTAGGGAAGCTGGATTAGAGTTTTAATTCTGGTTGAAGGAGGAATCGCCCGTTGCTGAGTAGATCAGAGATGTCTACCGAAGGCGAACTTAAAGACCGAGTGGTCCATTTAAGTCGCGTCGCCAAAGTCGTTAAAGGCGGAAGAAGATTTTCTTTTAGCGCTGTGGTCGTCGTTGGCGACGGTCAAGGCCGTGTGGGCTTCGGCTTGGGCAAAGCGAAAGAAGTTCCCGAAGCTATTCGCAAAGGTGTTGAGCGAGCCAAAGCGTATATGGTTGACGTTCCAATAGTGAACGGCACAGTGCCTCATGAAATCATCGGGAAATATGGAGCCGCTAAGGTTTTCCTTAAACCTGCCGGCTCCGGGACCGGTGTAATCGCTGGAGGAGCGGTCAGGGCAGTCATGGAAGCTGTGGGTATTCGTGACATTCTCACAAAATGTATCGGTACCAACAACCCACATAATGTTGTTAAAGCTACCTTCGAGGGTCTAAAAGGCCTTCGCACGCCTCTGCAAATTGCCAAACGTCTTGGTAAAATCGGCCAGGCTGAAGAAGAAAATGAAAAAGGAGAGGAAACTTAGGCAATGCTTAAAGTGACCCTCAAAAAGAGCAAGATTAAGGCGACGAAAAGTCAAAGAGAAACGATTCGTGGACTGGGGCTGCATAAATTGAATTCTTTCAAAGTTTTGGAAGATACTCCGGCTATCCGAGGCATGGTCAATAAGGTCTGTCACCTCGTCGCCGTGGAGAATGTTGATCAGTAGCTAAACTCAGTCCGGAACGGAGCTTTTAATGAATTTGTCAAATTTGGAACGGCCGGTTACCGCGGGTAGACGTAAACGCCTCGGCCGCGGCGAATCATCCGGTTTGGGTAAAACATGCGGCAAGGGACACAAAGGCCAAAAATCACGGTCCGGCGGTAAAGTCGCCCGGGGTTTTGAGGGCGGTCAAATGCCGTTGCAAAGACGCCTTCCCAAGAAGGGCTTTCACAATGTTTTCAGGACTGAATACAATGTTGTTTCGCTAAAGACCATATCCAAGTTAAGCCCATCTGAACCTATAACCGGCGCTTTGCTGCGTGAAAAGAACATAGTGAAAAGGGTCGGACCAATTAAGCTGCTTTCGGACGGAGAAGTTTCCGTAGCTTATGTTATTAGGCTTGACGCTGTAAGCGATAATGCCCGTAAAAAAATTGGCGCCGCGGGCGGTACTGTGGAATAACAAATTGCAACTGATTCTTATACTTAGGTTTTACGTAATAAAAGCGGACTAGACGCGGTAATTTTAGGAGACCTTTCTTGATAGGTTCCATCGCTAACATAGCCAAGATTCCGGAATTGAAGCGTAGAGTGTTTTTTACACTCCTGTTGCTTCTTATTTATCGATTAGGTGTACACGTTCCGACCCCTGGAATAAACACTTTGGCGCTAAAGGAGTTTTTTGGCCGCTACCAGCAGACTCTCTTTGGCGTTATCGATATGTTCACGGGTGGAGCGTTGGAGAACTTCTCGGTATTCTCGTTGGGCATCATGCCATATATTAGCGCGTCTATTATTCTGCAGCTCCTAACGGTTGTCGTTCCGCATCTGGAACGATTGTCAAAAGAAGGAGAGGCCGGCAGAAAGAAAATTACCCAATACACCCGTTATGGAACAGTTGTCCTGTCTCTGGTTCAGAGTATGGGTATCAGCATCGGGCTCGCCAAGACCGAGAATCTTGTTTACATGTCCAAGCCAGCGTTCGTGCTTCTATCTATGGTGACTCTTACGGCGGGGACCGCTTTTATTATGTGGTTAGGTGAGCAGATTACCGAGCGGGGGATTGGAAATGGAATCTCACTTATAATTTTTGCCGGAATCGTAGCTAGGATGCCGTCTGCGTTAGGCAGCACTATTCAGTTGGTCCAGACGGGAGACCTTGGTTTTCTCGTATTGCTGTTGTTACTTGGCATCATGATTGCGGTTATAGCCGTAATTGTTTTCGTAGAAAGAGGTCAGCGGCGTATTCCTGTGCAGTATGCCAAAAGGGTCGTCGGTAGACGGATTTATGGCGGTCAGACCACCCATCTTCCGCTAAAGGTGAACACAGCAGGGGTTATTCCTCCAATTTTTGCTTCATCATTAATTATTTTCCCAGCTACTATTGCTCAATTCTTGAACATTCCTATTGTTACATCAATAACTGATTGGCTTCGACCGGGGACAGTAGTTTATGAGTTTTGCTATGTAGCTCTGATAGTTTTCTTTTGCTATTTTTATACCGCCGTCACTTTTAATCCAGTGGATGTCGCCGATAATATGAAAAAATATGGGGGTTATATCCCCGGCATCAGGCCTGGAAAAAAGACGGCCCTATATATTGATAAAGTACTCACGAGGATTACCCTAGGGGGCGCAATCTACATATCTGTCGTATGTGTACTGCCTTCTATACTTATCAGTCGTTTCAATGCCCCCTTCTATTTCGGTGGAACTTCGCTGCTTATCGTTGTAGGAGTGGCGCTTGATACCCTGTCGCAGATTGAAACACATTTGATTCAGAGGCACTATGAAGGTTTCATTCGTACAGGGCGAATAAAGGGAAGACGGTAAAGAAGTTTTTAGGTCAAGGAGGGAAACATGAGGATCGTGTTGTTGGGAGGACCTGGTTCCGGCAAAGGTACTCAAGCAAAAATGTTAGTTGAAAAACTTGGAATTCCCCAGATATCTACGGGAGATATTTTTAGAGCGGCTCTTAAAGAAGGGACGCCTATGGGCCTGAAAGCCAAAACCTATATGGATAAAGGAGACCTGGTTCCGGACGACGTAGTCATTGGCGTTGTGGAGGAGAGACTTTCGAAACCGGACCTGGAAAAGGGATATATGCTCGATGGATTCCCGAGAACACTTGCTCAGGCAAAAGCATTAGACAAGATTCTCGAGGCTCAAGGGAAATCCATATCTCACGCTGTTTTAGTCGATGTTCCTGATGAGGAACTGGTAAAGAGACTTTCTGGAAGACGCACATGTCGAAACTCCGCTTGCGGGGCGATGTTTCATGTAATATTCAATGCTCCTAAAAACGAAGGCATATGCGACATTTGTGGATCGGAGCTTTATCAGAGGGATGACGATAATGAGAAAACCATAAGAGAGAGGTTAGGTGTTTACAATAACCAAAC
Organism: Syntrophaceae bacterium; assembly: GCA_031292235.1. Taxonomy (GTDB): domain Bacteria; phylum Desulfobacterota; class Desulfomonilia; order Desulfomonilales; family Desulfomonilaceae; genus CAJBEZ01. Next base: position 11,166 of record JARLHM010000188.1, read on the forward strand.
AGCCCCTCTCGTCCAATATTTCGCTGGCAAGGGCCTGTTGAGAAAAGTCGAGGGTGTGGGCCCTATACAAGACATTTTTGCCCGAATAGAAAATGCTATAGCCTAGTTAGAGTTTTCTATTTAGGAAAATAAGGAGGCGCTCATGAAAGTGAGGGCATCGGTAAAACGTATCTGTGACAAATGTAAGATAATCAAACGTAGAGGTATTGTCAGAGTAATCTGCGAGAACCCAAAACACAAGCAGCGACAGGGCTGAGCCCTGTGATTGCAAGGTTTTAACGCCTGGAGGCATATCGTGGCGCGTATTGCTGGGATCGACCTTCCCAAAAACAAACGAATGGAAATCGCTCTAACCTATATCTACGGAATCGGTAGGGCTACAGCTCTGAAGATTTTGGATGAATCAGGCCTCGATCCGGGCATGAACTCGGATAAATTAACCGAGGTTGACGTCGCAAAAATTCGCGAGGCTATTGATCGCTCGTACAAGGTCGAGGGTGATTTGCGTCGCGAAATTAGCATGAACATCAAAAGGCTTATGGACCTTGGCTGCTATCGAGGGCTTAGGCACCGTAGAGGTTTGCCGGTTCGAGGGCAGAGGACTCATACCAACTCGAGGACTCGTAAGGGTCCTAGGAAAATGCAAATTGGCAAAAAGAAGTAATGCTTTTTTTCAAAGACCCACTTCTGTCACAGTGGTCTATGGGAAAAAATTGGGATGATCGGTGGTCAAACCCGGTCATTGAACAACGCTTTAATTATCAATTACTGATAATCGGTCTGTAACGGAGAGATCAATGCCGAGAAGGCGGATAGTCAAAAAGAAAAAAGAACGGCGAAATGTTCCCAGAGGGGTCGCACATATTCAATCGACCTTCAACAATACCATTGTAACAATTACGGACCCTGACGGGAATGTAGTTGCATGGTCTTCCGCCGGAACACAGGGATTTAAGGGGTCCAGAAAATCTACACCTTTTGCGGCCCAGTTGGCCGCTGAGGATGCGGCGCGTAAGGCCATGGAAAACGGCATGCGACATGTCGAAGTATTGATCAATGGGCCTGGCGCTGGACGTGAGGCGGCGCTTCGGTCACTCCAGGCAGCGGGTTTTCAGATTACTTTGATAAAGGATGTTACGCCTATACCACACAATGGTTGCAGGCCTCCCAAAAGAAGACGTGTTTAGTGTGACTGTACAGAGATTTCTGCTTATTAGATAAAGGAGTCTTAGTTTGGCGCGTTATCGAGATTCAGTTTGTAGATTTTGCCGGCGTGAAACAACCAAGTTGTTTCTCAAAGGAGACCGGTGTTTTTCCGACAAGTGTTCTGTAGAGAGACGAAACTATCCTCCTGGCCAGCATGGTCAGAGTCGGGCAAAGCATACTGATTACGGGGTCCAACTCAGGGAAAAGCAAAAAGTTCGCCGCATTTATGGGCTGCTAGAGAAACAGTTCCGCAATTACGCTCACTTGGCGGAGCAACGTCGTGGTGTAACCGGCGAAAACCTGTTGCTTTTGTTAGAATCTCGGCTGGACAACATAGTTTATAGAATGGGGTTCGCATCGTCTCGGTCGGAAGCCCGTCAACTCGTCAATCATGGACATTTCCTGGTAAATGGTAGAAAGGTGGACATAGCCTCTTTTTTAACTAAACCCGGGATGGTTGTCGAAGTTAAGGAAAAGAGCAAAAAACTTAAATCCGTTGAGGATTCTATGTCCGCAGTTGGACGCAGGCCTGTTCCTTCGTGGTTCGAAGTGGATGCTGAAAACTTTAAGGGAACAATCAAGGGTGTGCCAACTCGTGAGGAATTACCGCCGACGATTCGTGAAAAGTTAATCGTCGAATTTTATTCCAAATAGTTTAGTTCGTGCGCCTTAGACTTTACGGCGCGCACGAAAAGATCCGCCGTTTGCCCGGGAATATGGCATACGGAAACGGCTTTTTACTCTGCAAGGTTTTGATTTCACGCCAACAATCCGCATGATTGAGGCTGGATCACTGACGACGCAGATTACGAGAGGAAAGCCATGAGTGATACAGGGCAAACCCTGATGACCCGCCCCTGGACCAACCTTGATCCTGCACGATTAGAGGTCGATGGGGATGAAACAACTGAATACGGTAAATATCTTATCGGCCCTCTAGAGCGAGGGTTTGGTATTACATTGGGCAATTCGCTGAGGAGAGTTTTGTTGTCCTCTCTTCCAGGGGCTTCTATTACAAAAGCTAAAATCGATGGCGTCTTACATGAATTTTCTACAATTCCAGGCGTTAAAGAAGATGTTACGGATTTGTTGCTGAATTTGAAACAGGTTCGCCTAAAATTGTATACCGACGAGCCGGAAACTATCAGACTAGATTGTTCCGGGGAACGTGAGGTGATTGCAGGCGACATCCAAACTTCGCACGCTGTTGAAATAATCAACCCCAATTTGGTTTTGGCTACATTATCAAAAGAAGGCAAATTGGTCATGGAGCTAACGGTAGAATGGGGGAAAGGCTACTTACCGGCTGAAGAGAGTGAGGACGCCATCGGCACTCTTGCGTTAGACGCCGTCTTCTCTCCTATTCGAAAGGTCAGTTATAAGGTTACGGATACCCGTGTCGGCCAAAGAACAGATTATGACAAATTGACTATGGAAATCTGGACAAACGGAGCGATGCGTCCCAGCGAAGCGCTGCACCGCGCAGCCTCTATACTTCGCGAGCAGTTCAGGGTTTTTCTCCTGAGTCCGGAAATAGAAGAACCCGTTTTAAAGGACGACAAGCCACAGTCTGAACCGCAGGTCAATGAAAACCTTCATCGAAGTGTCGCAGAACTAGAGTTAAGCGTTAGGTCCGCTAACTGTTTAAAGAACGCTGACATACGATACATCGGTGAACTTGTTCAGAAAACTGAGCAAGAAATGCTTAAGACCAAGAACTTCGGTCGAAAATCACTGAACGAAATCAAGGAGATTTTGTCCGATATGGGCCTTGGGCTAGGCATGACAGTACCCAACTTTCCATCCAGGGAAGAACTTGATACCATGAGGAAAGAAAGAGAAAACGCCGTAAGCGATTGATTTGGAGATAATTTCTATGAGACACCGAAAAGCTCGTTATAAATTAGGCATGAGGACTTCCCACCGCGTTGCGATGCTCAGAAACATGGTAACTTCTCTACTTGAACACGAAAGTATTGTCACCACGGACACAAGAGCTAAGGCGCTCCGAAGTTTGGCTGATAAGATGATAACCCTCGGCAAACGGGGAGATCTTCATGCTAGACGACAAGCCCTTAGTGTAATTAGATCGAAAGAAGTTACACATTCATTGTTCAACGATATAGCGCCCAGGTTCGCCGACCGTAATGGTGGGTATACCAGAATCATCAAAAAGGGTTTTAGGCCAGGGGATGGAGCTTCGGTCTCGATTATTGAATTGGTTGACAAAAAGCCAACAAAAGACGCTCAAGGGTCCTCCAAAGGGAACCTTTTATCAAAACCTAAAGGCCTTAAGGACAAACTTTTGGATAAAATCAAGTCAAAAACCGACTCATAATCTGCTGATCGAGACGCAAATATCCAAAGTGTTTCAGATAACCGGAAGCCGAGAATTTATCTCGGCTTTTTCGTTTAGACGATTCAGCATAACAGCAAGTGAATGATTAACATCGAAAACGTTTCGTTCCATTATTCTCCCGATAGATGGATCATCTCAGATCTGAATTTGAAGATATTGCCCCTAACCTGGAATATCATCGCAGGCCCAGATGGTTCAGGCAAGACTACTCTGGCCAAATTGATCAAGGGAATTCTAAAACCTCAGATTGGGGACATTGTTTTCACGCCTGCCAATGAGATTAATCACGGCGAGATTGCCTACATCGCCGGTGGTTATTCAAATTCTGTAGTCGGTGTTACCGTTTTGGACGATATTTGTTTTGGAATGGAGAACCTTCGTGTATCCCAAAACGAAATGCGCAAACGAGTCCGAAATGTCCTAGCCTGGACCGGATTGGAGGGATTTGAGGACAGACTGACTCATACCCTGTCAGGAGGGGAAACGCAAAAACTTTGCCTAGCAGATGTTTTGGCTGTTGGGGCCAAAGTCTTGATCCTGGATGAATCTTTTTCCATGTTGGACAATTCATCGAGGCATGACGCGCGTGTCCTTATTGGGGACTTAAAAAGAGCACTAGGCCTCACCGTGATTGAAATAACCAACAGATCTAAAGATATGGGCTGTGCCGATACGGTCACGTTTTTAGACTACAGCAAGCAGACCCAATTTTACGACTCGCCCAATGAATTTCTTTCCAGTCCAGTAGGCAGACAGTGGCTAATTCCTCAAGGGGGAACCCAATCGCTATTAAATTCCTTTTCAAGCGGAGACGCTTCTGAGGTCATGAGGTTGCTACGCGCATTTAATATGAATTTGAGTCAAGATGGGGTTCCAATTTGACGCTTTGTTTTTATGTTGCTCAGGGAGTTCATATCAATTATAAATTAATTATTTTGATATGTTTTCTATTTATGATTATAATAAGCTTTAACTATTGAGCAAAACAACAAGGTGCGCACAAAAATGAGCTTCCTAAAAATTGGGTCTATTGTAATAATCATGATTGTATCCATACTGTATCTTCAGGAGCAAGGAAGTGTTCAAAAAAATTCCCTTAATTTGAAGATAAGCGATCTTAAACAAGAAAATAGCCAATTGGAGCACGAAATTGGGTCACTTGGAGAAAAAATATCAAGATTGCGATCAGATCCAAAAGCCGTTGAAAAGGTTGCTAAGCGCAAACTGGGAATGGTCCGTCCTGATGAAACAATTTATATTTTTGAAACAGTCGGCGATAAGAAATAGGGACCAGTTTACTTAAAGCACCCAAGTTGGCAGGAATGGACCTTGATCTCCAGTTCATTCAAAATCTGTCCTATCCTCTTTCTGGATACGCCAGTTTGTTCGGCTATCTCAAAGGCTTCTCGGCAAGACATTTTATTGTTTGGGGACCGAGTTAAAATGAATTCCTTAATTTCAGATTCATTCATTTTTAGGCTCCATTTGTGAAATAATCATGAGAACTTGTTTTGGATTAGTCATTTCTATTTATAATAGTCTGGAAAGCTGTTTTCTTCAACCCCATCACAACATGTAAGCCATAATGGTTTTGAGGCCTAATTGATGCAAAATCTTAAAATATTAACCATTGAAGATAAGCCGATTTTTGATGACTTTTTCAGAATTGACCCGCCTGAAGCTTCGGAATATACTTTTACCAATCTGTTCATGTGGAGAAAGAAATATCATCCATCTTGGACTGTTACTGATGATTGCCTCGTGATTATTATGAATCCAAGCAACGAAAAATCGTTTGGTCTTTTCCCTATAGGTTTGGGTGATAAACGATCGGCCCTCAAAAACTTAAAGAATCTGCTCATCGAGTGTTCGGGCCAATCTCTAGTTTCCCGTGTGGAATCCAGGATGGTAAATAGGTTTATTGATGATTCTGAATTTGAGATTGATTTTGATCGAGACAATTCTGACTACGTTTATTTATCTGAACATTTGTGGAGCTTGCCTGGAAACAGATATCATAGGAAAAAGAATCATTTGAACAGATTTAAAAAAAAATGGGATTATCAATTTCTCTGTTTCGATGAGCACTTGATAGACAAGGTGCTTCAGCTTCAAGAAGATTGGTGCGAATTTAAGGATTGCAATGGAAGTCCGGATCTGGCTTACGAAGACCAAGCTGTCTTTGAGGCTTTGAAGAACTATCGAATTCTAGGGTTCAATGGGGGCGCTATTTTAATAGACGGAAAAGTTCAAGCTTTTTCATTTGGAGAAATGTTGAATCCGAAAACATCTGTGATTCATATTGAAAAAGCAAACCCAGAAATACCGGAGCTTTACACGGCCATAAATCAGATGTTCGCCATGAATGTTTGGTCTAAAATAAAATTTATTAATCGGGAGCAGGACTTGGGGCTCGCCGGCTTGAGAAAAGCCAAAGAATCTTATTATCCTGATCATATGGTTGAAAAGTACGTACTGCACGGTAAAGGGTGAAATATCTTGAGCCAGGACATTTACCCTCGATGATCTAAAAAAATCTTTAACTCTGATAATTTCCCATCTAATATGAAAAGTAAAGTCCTAAAAATAAGTCGCTTTGGTTGATTTTTCATTTTTAGTTTTCATCAGACTTGTACTACTGACTTCGAATCTTTCAAGAAATTCGATCATCCTGAATAATGGTTTCCCAATACCTTAGCTACTGTTTCTTTAAGTGAGTCTATGTCGTTTCCACGTTTTTCTAGAAACGCAGCAGCTCTTTTTACCACTTTGTGGTTCGAGAGTTCTGTCAAAAAACTGTAAATCACTATTTGTAAATGTGGCCGCGCTTCCACCAATTTTTCCAGGCTGTCCAGTCCGTTGGCATACGGTAATTCCAGGTCACAAATTAGGAGATCAGGGGTAGGATTTTCCAAAATTGAGCGTAACAGTTCGGGACCATCTTTTACCAGTTTCACCGAATACCCCTCAGCCATGAATTCCCGACGCAAGAACTCTCGAACATTCTTATTTTTATCGGCAATGAGAATTGTAAACATGCTCAGCATGACCTTCGCCCTTCGATGCTGACATTTCAGATAGCAATGGACATGCCAAGTTACAAATATGGCGGAATAACTGCTAATTTTTGCGGTTTGGCTTCAAGTCTCACCTACCGAGATTCATGACCAGATCAATTTACTGTCAATATTCGTTACAGATCGTAAAAACTTATGTAATAATTTAATCCAGTAATTCCATGATGTGCTTAACTTTGCACTAGCTTATGCGGCGGAATCTTGCGAAAAGACCTGGATCTGAAGTGTCTTCAAAAACTTCTGTGGAAGTGTAATGATTTTTGTCATCGAATCGAATGTAAATTACCTCTTCTTGTGAGGCCCCTTTTCTCTTGTGACGCAGTTCATGGCCAACTAGACGCCAAGTCCCCTGCTCAATAGTTTCGGCATCACCAACCCTGGCTATCCTTCTAAATCCGCCATCACCGTTATATTCAAGAATCAAAGTGAACGCGTTAGGCCCCTTTCTTACAAACGGTCGCCCTTTGTAAGATTCAAGGTATGGTTTGCCAGGTTCCTTGGTTTCATAGATTTCCCAACGACCGACGAGTTGGGATGATTCCTTATCAAGGACAGGTTTGTTGGCTGGTTTATTGTCTTGGGCGTAAATTGGTGGGAATAGAACACTCATGACAACAGCCAAGAGCATCGTCATTGCCAGATGCTTTCCAGTCACGCGAGGATTCCTCTAAAAATGTTGGTGGCCAAGATGTTATACGTTTATTTAAGGGTTTCCGATGGACTCCACACAATAAAATTGTATCATATGAGTCGTTTTACAACAATATGAACTTCGCCAACTGTTAGCAACAAACACAGTTCGCTTGCAATTGAGTTTTGGTCGTGTGACGTTATAATTATGGTTTATGAGCTTTTAACAGGAGTATAATTTTGATGATAAAGCCGCGTTTTTGGGAAAACGGTCGATTTCTTCTAGGTATTGTATACATGTTGAGCGGCCTGGTTATATTAGTAATCGCTTTCTCGAATTTGAAATTACTCTTTATTCAGTTTGCCCCATATCTACCATTTTCCGTTCCAAATGACAGCTTCGAACGTGTTCTTCATTCTTTACCTTCAGTTTTCTCAACTTTTATTTCGCTTGTGTCTTCCGTTGCGGGTTTCCTGTTCGGGATACAGTGGTTCTTTTATGGACTGGCCGACTGCTTGAGGAGAACCCCTTCCCTTCAATATTTAGGAGAGTTGACTGATCGAAACACCATTCTCTCTTTGTTTTTATCCCCGGAAAAATCGAGTTCGAGTCGGTTTTCATTTGGAAAAGATTCCTCTATGAGAAATATTCTCGCTAGATGGTTCACACCGGGAACGCGTCAAGTGATTTGGGCCACGATTCGCTCAAATATTAAACTGCTTTTTGTAATCGCCCTATTCGTGCTGATTTCCAGATTGCTTACAGTCGGGGCGGTATTACTTAATAGAAATTTCCATCTTCAAATTTCCTTTGCGCAACCTGATTTTACAAACTTATGGGGCATTTTAGGCGCGCTCATCACAATTAATCTGTTGGTGGCTCTGAGTTTTGTTTCGATTAGAAAAAGAAACTGCGATTTTGAAAGCCGAGATTTAATAGTTTCCGGTTATGGCGCGATGGTGTTCTTTTTGGCCATATTTGAGGAGTTGTGCACGTTGGTTAATTCTAGGAACCTTTCTGGAAATGATCCGTATCGATTCCAGGCCAAACTGAAAGATGGAAGTTTTACTGTGGCTGGCCTTTTTGAGAGTTATCCCAACAGAAACAATAGGCCGGCAAACAGGGTGGTTTATTTCTTGCTCCCGTTGATTCCGTGCTGTTTGATCTGGGGATTTTACAGATTGATCAACTTTCAATTTCCTACGGGTGTCATAGACCAACATCTGTTTTTTTCGCGCTATTTCTCTTCAGTGCTGTTGGAAGTTGTTTTTGCTTGTTTCCTGCTTTTCGCCGCATCCCATTTTACAAGACTGACTCGACTAATTTTTCAAATCAGCAAATTTGAATCCTACTTAATAGCTTGCCAATGCAGCAGGCCATTGGAGCAATCCGACACTTCATTAGATTCATCACATCCATGCGAATGGCGTGACCTTTCCGGGCCCGAAAATGATTTGATAGAGTGGATACAACAACCTGAAGAACAGCGCAGATTGTCCGTGAAAATAACATGGGCCAAAGCTGGGACGGAATCCGCCTACGCGTCGGGAGACCGTAACGTTACCTCATTTGAGAATGACAGAGAGCTTCAGGTTTTGATCGATAGGATATTGGCTGTACTTAATCGCGTGAATTTTGAAATACAGAAAACGTCAAACAAGAGTCTGCCTGTCACTAAGAATTAAAATTGAGCCACAAAAAAGGGGTGACACACCTTGTGTCGCCCCTTGAGGGTTTCTATCATCAAAAATGGATAGTACAATATTTAAATATTTAAATGAGCTACAACTCGAGCCACGAGTGGGAATACAGCGACTGACCCAGTAACAGTTTGGCTGTTTTTACATAATCGATTTCTTTTTTATTCATACCGGTAGTGTCCACATCTTCTCCATCTAAGACCCTACCTACCAGATTCTCGAGATCCATGGTTTTGTCGTGGGCAATATTTACTATAACATCGTCAAACCCATCTAGTATGGCGGAAGTAATACCACATTTCTTGAGGATGCAAAGATATACTTGGTTCAATATGTCGCGTAGTTCATCGGGTGATCCATTGGAACAATTGGACAACCCACATGTTGACTGTGAACCTGGCGCCAGATCCGGCAACCACTGCATGAAAGTTGTGCAACCCTGAAGTTCTTGCTGTTGGGAGGAAACGGGTACAACAATAGGATCAAACCAGATTTTTTCGAAAGGAATCCCCAATTCAGTAGCTTGAGTCATCATAGAATCAAGTAATACAGCTCTTTCATTTTCATCTCTAGGAATCCCATCTGGTCCCCACATGAGACCCACCATTTCGCAGTCATATTTATTGACCAAAGGCAACTGTAACGCCATACGTTCAGGAGTAGCCATTATTGAATTTATGACCGCTCGTCCCTGAGCTGGTTTGTAAACCTGGAGACCAGCTTCTACAGCGTCATTATTGGTGGTGTCCAGAAACAGGGGTAGACCTGTGACTTCCTGCACAGTTTTCACAAGCCATTGCATCATTTCCGAGCCACCTTTGCGAGCAGGTCCAAGGTTTAGATCCAAAAGATCCGCTCCACGTTCGGTGAGTTTTATAGCCCATTCCTGGATCGGCTTGGGGTCCTTTTCTCGCATGGCGTTGCCCGTATACTTCGACATAATGTTGATGTTCTCAGCCACCACCTTTATCATGGAACGAGTACCTCCTGATTTATCTCCTGTTCCGTCACGGAACTATAATTCTTAAAACATTAAAGTAACATACCCGGCGGGAATATGAAAGCCGTTTGTGCTCGAGCTTGGTCATAACGGGTTAGTCCTGACCGGAATCGTCTTGTCCCGGTCAGGGTAAAAATGAACAATAAATGTCTGTAAACTATGCGAAATTCTGCCTCAAATAAGCAGGAATATGAGCCCCCTCACGCGGGCCGATGGAGATTTCCCATTCAGGGAGTTCTTCTTCGAGATCGCCGCTGATGATTGCCGCCGCTCCAGGTATTACCAGTTTTTTGAAATTCGTTTTGTCTGCAATTCCACACTTTTTCACAAATGGTCCAATAACGTCGCCAACAAATTTACCTGCTGCCCATGCTGTAAGCACTGACAGCCCATCTGTGTTTAGAACCAAAAGCCAAGCTGGAACCCTACTGGATTCTATTTCGCCAGACACGATAAAATAAGTAAGCGAGAAATTACTAGTGATAAGGACCGGAGACTTGTCATCAGGATTATTTACCGGGTAAATTCCCTGTTCGGTTGTCATAGGTCTCTGAGGATCGGTATAAATGTTAAGCCTTTGTAACAATAACGGGAATATGACCTCTCCTTTGAAATCACTCAATATCTCGATTCCGGCATATTTCGATATAAAGGTCCCCGCTACAATAGTTTCATCAATCGGGTCGTCAGCCATAGCGCATGGAAACACGATTGTGGGGAAACCAAGCGGTCGATAGAGGTTTTCCAATGCTAACCTTCTTATCATGACCTGATCTCTCAATTGCTGGGCGAGATTGATATTGTCGGTTGATAGGACGATGTCTTTGTGCCCATTGGCTATTAGTTTCGCGGAAAGTTTGGCGACATCGCCTACTTTGGCCGCCTTGACCGCCAATGGGCAATCAAATTCCTTTGCCAGGGCCGACATGGAATCAATATTCGTCTCGTTAGCAGCGTAGAGTAAAGGCCTGTTTTTGCCTACATCAGCGAGAGCTGCTTTCAAGGCGTCCAAATTGTTACTCATTAGAATAATGGCTGCGCCGGCTTCGTTAGCCTTTTTCGCAATTGCTGCAAAACGATCTGTTGAACCTTCATCTTGGACCGCGACCAATTCGGGTTTCAGAGTGAGACCAACTCGTTCATATCGCAGTTCCTTAAAAGCTTTAAGCTTAGCGTCAACTTCGGCGTCTGTTTCCTTTGTGGAAATCATGCAGCCGAGGCCCGTAGGATTGTTGAACGTTTTTTCATGGCGGAAAAGCACCGTTTCCCCACCGACTTTTACGGCCGCCGCGTCGACTCCAATTTGAACTGTCCTAATAGGAGGAGCCGAGGCTGAAGCCAGCTTTTCTTTCGCGTCATCAGAAACGTATGGACACTGGGCCAGTTCGGCTTTCCCAGCGGCTAGATTCATAGCGAAAGCAAGACAAGTGGGGACACCGCATTCTCCACAATTTTTCTTCGGCATCATTTTAAAAATCTGAATTCCAGAAAGCGCCATCGATAAAACCTCCCTCTCGAGGCAAAATCCCCTGACAGAAATCTGACGGTTCCTAACAAGATATAATTTAGGCAGGGGGTCTTGTTAGATTAACCCCCTACCTTGGGAAGGGTCAATTGAAAAAACACTATTCACGAAGAAATATTACCCGACGATTGAATCCATGGATAACGCCGGGTGCTCCTTCTCCTGGAGGAACGGCATAATTTCGTCTTCCGTCACTCCTACTGTTTCATCTGCGATTCGGTCCGCCATATTGGAGATGCCCATTTTTTCGCCTTGAGCGTTTATTTTGTCTCTAAGCATTTCCTTGAGGTTTTTGGGCAACCAGACCATTCGTTTTATCCCACCTTCGGCGGAAATAAATTTGTCGGAAACTATATAGAGTTTGCTGTGACCAACAAAGCCCGGGGTGACATTTCCGCCACCTGCGCTACCAGCAAGAGTCGTGAACTTCATACCACATGGAGTCATCCCCTTGTAATCACGGTCAACACTCATGATCCCATTGGCCACTGGAAGCACTGCAGCAATACACTCAAAGCATCCACATGAAGTCATAGGGCTCTCCATGATTGAGTACGCGCTGCACCCGACAACTTTTCCACGCGACGCTTTACTCACAAAATCGTTAACGCCTTCCCACTGACCCAATCTTTCGTCCAGAACCTTACCCTTTTCAATGGGCTGATTAGGCCCAGTCGGGTTAATTTCGTTGGACGCTTTGCAATCAAGCCAGTTATATGCGCCGCAGAGACCTGCTCTCTCCGGCGTAACCACGCA
>JARLHM010000189.1 GCA_031292235.1 Syntrophaceae bacterium
AAGAAAACTATTCAATAACTTCAGCGACGACACCGGCGCCTACAGTACGTCCGCCTTCCCTAATAGCGAAGCGAAGTTCTTTTTCCATAGCGATAGGGGTTATAAGATGGGCTTCAAGAGACACGTTGTCTCCGGGCATCACCATCTCCACTCCCTCGGGCAAGGTTATAATCCCTGTCACGTCCGTGGTCCTGAAGTAAAACTGTGGTCGGTATCCATTGAAAAACGGCGTGTGACGTCCGCCTTCTTCTTTGCCCAGTATGTATGTCTCAGCCTTGAACTTCGTGTGAGGTGTTATCGAACCCGGCAACGCAACTACCTGACCTCGCTCGACGTCCTCTCGCTTGATGCCTCGAAGTAGTAAGCCGACATTGTCTCCGGCCTGACCCGAATCCAATACCTTACGGAACATCTCGACCCCGGTGCATACCGTCTTACGAGTGTCCTTGATACCCACTATCTCTACTTCTTCTCCAACCTTGATCTGACCTCGCTCTATCCTGCCGGTCACTACCGTGCCTCGACCTGATATGCTGAACACGTCCTCGATAGGCATCAAGAACGGCTTATCAATATCCCTCTGAGGTACGGGAATATAACTGTCTATCGCATCCATCAGCTCAAGTATACACTTGCAATCAGGATGCTTAGGGTCGCCTGCCTCCAGGGCCTTTAAAGCGCTACCCCGTATAATCGGTATATCATCCCCAGGAAAATCATACGAACTCAACAACTCTCGTAATTCAAGTTCAACGAGTTCGATGAGTTCCGGATCATCAACCATGTCTACTTTGTTCAAAAACACCACTATGTATGGAACACCAACCTGACGAGCCAACAGTATATGCTCCCTGGTCTGTGGCATCGGACCATCGTTGGCCCCCACGACAAGAATAGCTCCATCCATCTGGGCTGCGCCTGTGATCATATTTTTGATATAGTCGGCATGACCCGGACAATCCACATGAGCGTAATGCCGCTTGTCCGTTTGATACTCCACATGCGCCGTAGCGATTGTGATGCCGCGCTCCTTCTCCTCGGGCGCCTTGTCGATCTCCTCGAAAGGCACATACGAGGCCAATCCCTTCTTAGCCAACGTCCGCGTTATAGCCGCTGTCAACGTCGTCTTGCCGTGATCGATGTGACCTATCGTCCCTACGTTCACGTGTGGCTTCGTACGCTCAAACTTCGCCTTGCCCATGGGCTCCTCCAGATTGTTTAAATTGTGCGACTACCTTTTCCGTGACGGATTGCGGCGCCGGTTCATAATGGGAAAATCTCATGGTGAATGTAGCACGGCCCTGTGTAAGACTCCTAATATCAGTGGCGTAACCGAACATGCGAGCCAGCGGGACTTTAACGCCAACTGTCTGGATCCCGAGCCTACTCTCCATTCCGAGAATTTTGCCGCGTCTAGCGGTCAAATCTCCCAAAACATCCCCGAGAAATTCTCCAGGAGCTACAACTTCGACGTCCATAATCGGTTCCAACAAAATGGATTCGCCTTTTCGGCAGGCTTCCTTGAAAGCCATAAAACCCGCCATCTTGAAAGCCATTTCGGATGAATCGACTTCGTGGAATTTGCCATCAAAAAGCGTAACCCGAATATCTACAACCGGATAACCAGCGATAACACCGGATTCCATCGCCCAACGAATGCCGTCTTGGACCGGTTTTATGAATTCCTTCGGAATTGCTCCTCCGGTTATCTTGTCAACAAATTCGAAACCTAGCCCTCTTGCAATGGGCTTAACGTCCAAAGCGACCTCAGCGAATTGCCCTTTGCCGCCCGTCTGTTTAACATGCCGATAATTAATCCTGATTTCTTTGGAAAGACTTTCTCGGAATGCGACTTCTGGTTCACCAACCACGGCTTCAACCTGGAACTCTCTCAACAACCTGTCGATGATAATCTCCAGGTGCAATTCACCCATGCCTGACAAGATCGTCTGGCCCGTTTCTTTGTCTGACCTGACGCGCAACGAAGGGTCTTCTCTCAGTAGTCTACTAAGACTCCTAGAAAGTTTATCAATTTCATCACGTGACTTGGGCTCCAGAGAAACTGAAATTACCGGTTCGGGAAATTCAATGGATTCCAACAAAAGTGGATGATCCTCGTCAGTAAGAGTATCTCCGGTCTTGGTGTTTTTCATACCAACAACAGCAATAATTTCGCCAGCCCCTGCCTCTTTGATTTCCTCACGCTGGTTTGAGTGCATCTTAAGACATCTGCCAATGCGCTCCTTTTTGGATGAATTCGCATTCAGCACACTGGTTCCGGCGGAGAGGCTACCCGAATAGATTCGTATGAACGTTAGAACTCCGGTATAAGGGTCATTCATGACCTTGAAGGCTAGAGCGGCCAACGGGCCGTCGACTTCGCGCACTACAACGGCGCCTGACGCATCCTTGCCTTCTACCGGCGGAACATCTACAGGAGACGGCAGATAATTTATAACCGCGTCAAGAAGTGGTTGGATGCCCTTGTTTTTGAAAGCCGACCCAATCATTACAGGTGTGATTTTTAGATCGAGAGTCCCCTGTCTAATGGTCTTGACCAGCCTATCAATGGGGATGTCTGTTTCACCTTCAAGATATTTTTCTAAAAGCGCATCGTCAAGTTCACAAACAGATTCCACTAATTCTGACCTGGCTGCCAGGGCCTCTTCCATCATGTGGTCGGGCACATCCTCAATCGAATAGGTAACACCCATTGAAGATTCGTCGAATATAATGGATTTCATGTTGACGAGATCTACAACGCCGGAAAATTTATCTTCCCTGCCAATAGGGATCTGTAACGCCAAGGGGGTAGTTCTAAGCCGACTTTTCATCATTTCCATGACTCTTTTTTCGTCAGCGCCTACCCGATCCATTTTATTGATAAACGCGATCCTAGGGATCCCATATCGATCGGCCTGTTTCCACACCGTTTCCGACTGTGGCTCCACGCCACCAACTCCGCAGAAGACAGCGACTGCTCCATCAAGGACCCTTAAGGATCGCTCGACCTCGATAGTAAAATCAACATGGCCAGGCGTGTCTATGATATTTATTTTATGGTCTTTCCACTGACATGTCGTGGCGGCGGAGGTTATGGTTATGCCTCTTTCTTGTTCCTGCTCCATCCAGTCCATAATGGCTTTACCATCATGAACCTCGCCAATCTTATGAGAAACACCGGTGTAATAAAGTATTCTCTCTGTAGTGGTGGTTTTCCCCGCGTCAATATGCGCCATGATTCCGATGTTGCGGGTAATTGCTATAGAGTCTAGGTTCATTAAATTGTACCGGGTCGACCTCTACCACCTATAATGAGCAAAAGCCTTGTTAGCTTCAGCCATCTTGTGAGTGTCTTCTTTCTTTTTTACTGAGCTGCCTTTATTTCCTGAAGCGTCCAGGAATTCACCGGCAAGTTTGTCCATCATGCTTTTTTCGCCGCGGCTTCGAGCGTATTGTACAAGCCATCTAATAGCAAGAGCCTGTCTGCGCTCCGGTCTAATTTCGACAGGAACCTGATACGTGCTTCCGCCAACGCGCCTAGAACGAACTTCTAGGACTGGCTTCACATTGTCGACGGCTCTTTCAAACAGCTTCAATGGATCCTCGTTTGTCTTTTTGGCGATTATCTCAAACGCGCCATACAAAATGGATTCCGCTACAGATTTTTTACCTTCCCACATTATACCGTGGATAAACTTCGACACGAGTTTGCTATGAAACTTGGGATCTGGCAAAACGTCTCTTTTTGGAACTTTCCCTTTTCTAGGCATTAACGTTAACTCCCAAAATTGTGTAGCCGATATTTATTACGGCGACAGAGTCTAGAACGAGATGATACGGGCACCTTTCGGAATAACTCTGTTTAGAAGACGTAGCGAATCCGATTCACTTTTAGTTTTAACGTCTTATCTCTAAACTGGCCCCGCCTGATATCAGCGGTTTATCCGAACCCGTTAAAACAATCCTCCAACAATGACTAGGGGGTTGCTGGGGAGACGCTACGTCCCAAATGCTCCTTTAAAGAAACGTGGCGTCCTCTCTCGAGGATTATTTCGGTCTTTTTGTTCCGTACTTGGATCGACCTTGTTTTCGATCCGTAACTCCGTATGCGTCCTGTGCGCCTCTAATTATATGGTAACGGACACCAGGCAAGTCTTTTACACGTCCACCACGAATTAGTACCACGGAGTGTTCCTGAAGATTGTGACCAATGCCGGGGATGTAAGAGGTTACTTCATAACCGTTAGTAAGTCGAACTCTTGCTACTTTTCTCAAGGCGGAGTTCGGTTTTTTCGGTGTAGTTGTATATACCCTTACGCAAACACCACGGCGTTGTGGGCAGTTGGTCAGCGCAGGGGCCGATGTTTTGCGTCTCGGCGGTGTACGTCCTTTTCTGACCAACTGATTAATCGTCGGCATTAGCCATTACCTCCAAACATGTATCCACGTATTATGTGCAAGAGATGGTGTTCTTGTCAAGTGTTTTTGTGAATCTACAGGCCACCAGTTAAACGTGGCCTGTAACGACATCACCTGAAAGAGCCTCTATTTCCAACAAAATCTGCGAACTTGGCCCATAAATAAAAATCTTTCTTCAGCTCAGGTGAAGTAAACCTGCGCGTTCCAGGCCACTCCTCATAAAAATCTCAAGCGATTTCACGCGCGGGTTCAGCGTCTCGGCCAGTACCCGCTGTAGACCTGCTACTTGGATCTTCGGTCTCGTAGTGTCTCAGTCTAAGGTTCTTATACTGGTCTAAACCCGTGCCCGCCGGGATCAGTCTACCCATGATGACGTTTTCTTTCAGGCCTCGCAGGTAGTCAATCTTCCCAGAGATAGCAGCTTCCGTAAGGACCTTGGTTGTCTCCTGGAAACTTGCCGCGCTGATAAATGAATCTGTTGAAAGAGACGCCTTCGTAATTCCCAGAAGCAAAGGCTCCGCAACAGCAGGGACTCCACCGGCCTGCATTACGCGATTATTTTCCGACTGAAAAACAGATCTCTGTATTTGTTCTCCTGCGAGAAAATCAGTGTCACCAACTTCTTTGACTTTAACGCGTCGCAGCATCTGGCGAACGATAACTTCTATGTGTTTGTCGTTTATCTTAACACCCTGAAGGCGATATACCTCCTGTACTTGGTCGACCAGGTACTTGGCGAGATCTTTTTCACCTTTAATACCCAAGAGATCATGCGGATTTGTTGATCCTTCCATAAGCGCGTCCCCGGCATCAACCCAGTCCCCGGCATGAACGGAAATATGCTTGCCTTTGGGTATCAAATATTCTCGTGGTTCTCCCAAGTCCGGTCTTACGACTACTTTCCGTTTGCCCTTGGTGTCTTTGCCAAACTCAATCTGTCCTTCAATTTCCGAAATAATAGCGAACTCCTTGGGCTTACGCGCTTCAAATAGCTCTGCGACTCTAGGCAAACCGCCGGTAATATCTTTTGTCTTAGTTGTTTCCCGAGGTATCTTGGCTATGACATCGCCCGCATGGATTTGCTCGCCTTCCTTGGCCATGATATTCGCGCCGACGGGAAGGAGATATCTGGCTTCGGAATCGCCTATCTTGATTGTCCTACCGCGTTCATCCTTTATTGAAACCCTAGGTCGAATCTCCGAATCACGGTCTTTAAACTCAACAATAACTTTTCTTGAAAGACCGGTGACCTCATCAACCTGTTCATTCATGGTGGCGCCTTCGATGATATCGCCGAACTTTATTATGCCCGAAACTTCCGTGATAATGGGAATAGTATATGGGTCCCATTCAGCAAGCAGTGTTTCACGGTTAACGTGTTCGCCGTCCTTGACACGTAATTTAGCCCCATATATGACCTTATTGCGCTCCCTGTTCTGGCTCTTTTCATCAATTATGGCAAGAGAGCCGTTTCTATTCATGGCTACCAGTTCCCCGTCACGATTAACAACGGTCTTAAGGTCAACAAACTGTATTTTCCCCTCATTTCTGGAAAACAACTGAGAGGAACTCGAACCAAGCCATTCCAAAAGAACCTGGCCTTCAGAGTCTATGTGATCACCTTCTTGAACCTTTACGTTCATATAATCCATTACAGGATAACGCTCGTACAAACGATAAAGATACTGTCCATTCTCTTCCCCCATGAGCTTCAGGATTCCACCTCTTTTTTCAGATTCAGACATACGGGGTTTTGCGATAGCCTGATCGAAAATAAACGTTTGAGGTAATATTTGAGAATTGGACCGTACGACAAACCTACAACCGTCTGGCAGCTCGAACCCTTTTTTGTTTCCCTCTTCGTTTTGAAGTGTGAAAGATTTTTTATCGGGAGAAATAACTATTTTGCCTCCCATATTTTCCGCTTCAATTGAGTAATGATTCTTCCCTCTGTATAAAAAGGCGTTTTCTCGCAATGTTTGGCCATCTTCTATGAGCCATTCGTCAACTTCATTTTTGGGAATGGAGAAATCTTCATAAACTATTATAGCTTTTGGTTTGTCTTTCTCCTTTTCAATTAGCATCGAACCCCTTTTTCTAGCAGAAATAATATTCCTCTTGAGTGACGCTGTTCCACCTATGTGGAAGGTTCTCATTGTCAACTGGGTACCAGGCTCACCAATGGATTGAGCAGCAATGATTCCAACCGCCTCGCCGATGTTGACCATTTTGCCATGGGCCAGGTCACGGCCATAACAAAGGCTGCAAACGCCCCTTTTTGCCTGACAGCTTAAAACGGACCTTATTCTAACTCTATCGATACCGGAATCCTGAATTTTGTCTCGATGCTCTTCTTTAATTTCTTCATTAGCCTTGACGATTATTTCGCCGGTGTACGGATGCTCAATGTCCTCCAATGCCACTCTTCCCAGGATTCGATCCGCAACGTGCTCGATGATTTCACCGCCGTCTTCCAATGAAGTCATTTCAATTCCATCGAGAGTGCCACAGTCTTTTTCGTTTATAATGGCATCCTGAGCGACATCAACGAGCCGACGTGTGAGATACCCCGAATTAGCTGTTTTAAGCGCTGTATCGGCTAGTCCCTTACGAGCGCCGTGCGTAGAAATGAAGTACTGTAAAACTGTGAGACCTTCTCTAAAATTCGCTTCTATGGGGGTTTCTATGATTTCACCTGTAGGTTTGGCCATCAAACCGCGCATTCCGGCAAGCTGTCTGATTTGCTGAGTACTACCTCTAGCGCCCGAATCTGCCATCATATAAATGGGGTTGAAACTCTCAACTTTCTTCTCTGAGCCATCCGGAAGAATTATAGAGGAGGAACGCAGGCCGTTCATCATCCGTTCGGAAATATCTTCATTAGCTCTAGCCCATATATCAATTACCTTGTTATATCTCTCTCCGTCAGTAATGAGCCCTTCTTTATATTGATCCTGAATTTCCAAGACTTCTTTTCTGGCCTTTTCTAGGATATCTTTCTTGGAATCCGGGATCTTCATGTCATCAACGCAGATTGATATGCCGGCTTTGGTTGCGTAATGATAACCAAGATCCTTAAGTCTGTCGGCCAAGATGACAGTTTTTTTATCCCCGCATTTTCGGTACGCTTCGTCAATAAGATTGGCTAACTCTTTCTTTTTCATTACTTTATTAATTGACGAAAAGGGAATCTCTTCTGGTACAATTTCTCTGAGGATAATTCTTCCAACAGTTGTTTGAATCATCTCCCCATTTTCACGGAGGAGAACCCGATCGTGAAGGTTCAATTTCCCTGAATCGTGGGCTACACGAATTTCAATTGGGTCCGGGAACTTTTTGGGTTCTTTGTCTATTTCAACGTCAATTGACTCACGGGTTAAATAGTAGAGCCCGAGGACGATATCCTGTGTGGGTACGATGATAGGTTTACCATTCGCAGGCGAAAGTATATTGTTGGTGCTCATCATGAGAACTCTGGCTTCAACTTGAGCTTCAATCGACAGGGGAATATGAACCGCCATTTGGTCCCCATCAAAGTCAGCGTTAAATGCTGTGCAGACCAAAGGGTGCAACTGAATGGCTTTGCCTTCGACCAAAATCGGTTCAAACGCTTGAATCCCTAGTCTGTGCAGGGTAGGGGCCCGGTTGAGCAACACCGGATATTCTTTAACGACATCTTCAAGGATGTCCCATACTTCCGGCGTTTCTTTTTCAACGAGTTTTTTGGCGCTCTTTATTGTCGTCACGTATCCACGTTCTTCGAGTTTGCTGTAAATAAACGGCTTGAACAATTCCAAAGCCATGCGTTTGGGCAGACCACATTGGTGCAACCGCAAATCCGGGCCAACAACGATAACGGACCGGCCGGAGTAGTCGACTCGTTTACCTAAAAGGTTTTGTCTGAAACGACCCTGTTTCCCTTTGAGCATGTCTGAAAGTGATTTCAGGGGTCGCTTATTAGGTCCGGTGATTAATCTGCCTCTCCTGCCGTTATCAAACAGGACATCTACAGCTTCCTGAAGCATCCTCTTCTCGTTCCGGAGGATGATTTCAGGAGCGTTGAGTTCTTTCAATCTTTTCAACCGATTGTTACGGTTAATGACCCTTCGGTATAAATCGTTCAGGTCTGAAGTCGCAAAACGTCCTCCATCCAATGGAACTAGAGGTCTCAAATCAGGTGGGATCACTGGAACGGTAGTAAGAATCATCCAAGCCGGATTCTGCCATTTCCTGAATTTTCCGAGACGTTCCGCGTGGACTATACGGGAACGGCCCAGACGTTCAATCACGTTGTTGATCTCTACAAACGCGAGCTGTTTTCGAACTTCCCAATCTTCCGTCTCTCTCCACTTCACAAGAATCTCTTGCGCAGATTGCAATAGTTCATTAACAAATCGGCCCTTCTCACTCTCCGGGTCAAACGATTCTGAAATTAAGGAAAGCTCGGCAGCCAGCGCCTCCGGTTCGATTCCCTTTAAGGACTCCAGGACCCGCAGTCGCTTGGCGAGCTTCTTTCTCTTGGCTTCAGAGGCCGAAGCCTTCATTTCCTCTCGGACTTTCACGCTCTCAGTAGCCAAATCGAGTCGTTCAAGCATCAATCGTACGGCTTCTCCACCCATAAGGGCTTCAAAACTGTTCAAATCTTTCCCGAATTCTTCCCTTATCTGATGATATTTTTCTTCGTTGATCAATTCACCAGGTCGAAGGTCCGTAGGTCCCGCTGAAATGACCAGATAGGATTCGAAATATAAAACACGCTCCACTTCCTTGAGGGTTAGGTCCAAAAGTGTTCCGATTCGGCTCGGCAAACTCTTGAGGAACCAAATGTGGGCGACGGGTGTGGCAAGTTCGATATGCCCCATCCGTTCCCGACGAACTTTGGACTGTATAACTTCTACGCCGCACTTTTCGCAGATCGTGCCACGATGTTTCATCCTCTTATATTTCCCACAGTTGCACTCGAAGTCTTTTACTGGACCAAATATTTTGGCGCAAAAAAGTCCGTCACGTTCGGGTTTAAACGTCCTATAATTTATAGTCTCAGGTTTCTTGACCTCTCCGTGGCTCCATTCACGGATTTTCTCCGGAGACGCGAGAGAGATCTTAACCGCGCAGAAATGCAAGGGATCTTTTGGTTTTTCAAAAAAGCTGTAATAAACGTCTTCCATGCTTCCCTCCAATTTTTGGGAAAACCGACCTTAAATGTCTCGAGGGATTAAAACGGTCATAATTTATGAACCGTTTAATAGGTAATTAGGTTTATCAAAAAACACTAAACCATATTAACGAATTTCAATCCACACCTGGTCTTTCAGGCCGCAGAGCCGGGGTCGCTCTCCAAGAGTTCAACATCTAGTCCTAGAGATTTTATTTCCTTAACCAAGACGTTGAATGATTCCGGCAGTCCCGGTTCTAGAACGTTTGTGCCCTTCACAATGCTTTCGTACATTCTGGTTCGTCCTGTAACATCATCAGATTTTACAGTGAGGAATTCCTGAAGCGAATAGGCGGCCCCATAGGCTTCCATTGCCCATACTTCCATTTCACCGAGTCTCTGGCCTCCAAATTGGGCTTTTCCGCCTAGTGGTTGCTGGGTAACAAGTGAATAAGGTCCTATGGCCCTAGCATGGATTTTGTCATCTACCAAGTGATGGAGTTTCATCATGTAGATAATGCCCACGGTAACCTTTGTATCAAAAGGTTCTCCGGATCGACCGTCGTACAATTGTGTTTGTCCGGATGTTGGTAAACCGGCCTTTTCAAGAATGTCCTTGATCTCAGATTCGCGGGCTCCATCGAATACAGGTGTGGCGATCGGCACACCTGGAGAAAGAGAAGCGGCGAATTTCCTTAAATCATCTTCATCCATTTCCTCAATGATGCTACGAATTTTCTGTCGCCTATCCGGTTCTTTTACCTCATATATTTCGAGGAGCCTTTCCCGCAATTTTTCAGGCGAGCACTGTTCTTTTACAAGTCGGTCAAGTGATTCCCCTAGACCGCGCGCTGCCCAACCAAGATGGGTTTCAAGAACCTGACCCACGTTCATTCGAGAAGGCACACCAAGTGGATTCAAAACTATCTCCACCGGGGTTCCGTCTTCGAAATAAGGCATGTCTTCTTCGGGAACGATGCGTGACAACACTCCCTTGTTTCCGTGGCGCCCAGCCATCTTGTCACCGACCGACAGCTTTCTCTTTATGGCAACATAAACCTTAACCAATTTAATAACGCCGGGAGGCAATTCATCGCCCTTTTTGAGGCGGCTGATCTTTTCATCAAAGTGCATTCTCCAAAAATGCTTCTGGTCACTGAATCTCTCGATAATTTTGGAGATCTCTTCCTCAAGAGCGGCGTCAGAACTTTTTAAGGATATATTTCTAAGGGCTTCCAACGGAATAGTGTCAATAACCTGATTAGTGACAGTTTCATTCCTTTTCAGATACTGGGTCCCTGACTCAGCGGCAGACAATGCCGCTGCGACTTCTTTGCCCACGAGCATGTTTCTAATTCTCTCTCGAGCGCCTTCTTCGACTATTCTTAATTCATCGTCCCGATCTTTGGTTAATTTTGCTATTTCTTCAGTTTCAATGGAAATACTACGGCTATCTTTATCCGTGCCTTTTCTTGAAAAGATCCTAGCGTCAATAACTATTCCTTCGACACCAGGGGGCACTCGTAAAGATGTGTCGCGTACATCACCCGCCTTTTCCCCAAAAATTGCCCGTAACAACTTTTCTTCGGGACTAAGTTGGTTTTCACCCTTTGGTGTGATTTTTCCAACGAGGATGTCGCCAGGTTTGATCTCCGCCCCGATGCGAATGATGCCGGCTTCGTCTAGATTTCTGAGACCTTCATCGCCTACATTGGGGATATCTCTGGTTATTTCCTCTTTCCCAAGCTTTGTGTCTCGAGCCATCACCTCAAATTCTTCTATGTGAATTGAAGTAAAAATGTCCTCTTTTACGATCTTCTCACTGACGAGGATCGAGTCCTCGTAATTGTACCCGCCCCAACACATAAACGCTACCAACACATTTCTACCGAGCGCTAGTTCACCTTTGTCTGTGGCTGGTCCATCCGCTATAACCTGACCGGCCGCAACCCGATCCCCTTTTTTGACTATGGGACGCTGGTTAATGCAAGTATTTTGGTTGGATCTCTGGTATTTGACCAGATTGTAGATATCCACCCCGGGATCTAGGTCTCCTTCTTCAAATTCAGTGGCCTTTATAACAATTCTAGTCGCGTCAACAGAATCTACGACACCATCTCTCTTAGCCAAAGCGGTAACCCCGGAGTCAACGGCGACTACCTGTTCCATGCCTGTTCCTACAAGGGGGGCTTGGGTTGTTAAAAGAGGGACGGCTTGACGTTGCATATTAGACCCCATAAGGGCACGGTTGGCGTCGTCATTTTCAAGAAATGGAATCAGAGACGCAGCTACAGACACTAACTGATTGGGAGACACGTCCATGTAAGTCGCTTCCGAACTGCTTCCCATTGCAAAATCGCCATCCTTTGTCCTTACAGAAACCAAGTCTTCAACAAGGCGTCCGTTTTCATCGATAATTGCGTCAGCCTGGACTTTTACATGTTCTTCCTCGTCAAGAGCCGTAAGGAACTTCATTTCTCGACTAACGACCCTGTCATGAACAGGTCGGTATGGGGTTTCTATGAAACCGAACTCGTTAACTCTGGCATAAGTAGATAAAGAAACGATCAATCCGATATTCGGCCCTTCCGGTGTCTCAATGGGACAGATACGACCGTAATGAGTTGGATGGACGTCTCGCACTTCGAAACCCGCTCGCTCGCGTGTGAGTCCACCCGGTCCGAGAGCTGACAAGCGCCTTTTGTGTGTGATTTCGCTTAATGGATTAGTCTGATCCATGAACTGCGATAGTTGGGATGAACCGAAGAATTCTTTAACGACAGCGGTAACCGGCTTGGCGTTTATGAGATCATGCGGCATCAGAGTTTCAACATCCTGCAGACTCATTCGTTCTTTGATAGCGCGTTCCATTCGTACCAAACCAATGCGATATTGGTTCTCCAAAAGTTCACCAACGGATCGCACGCGCCGGTTTCCCATGTTGTCAATATCGTCAATCTCATGCCCCGATTTACCTTCCTTCAATTCAAGAAGGTATTTAACGGCCACCATTATGTCTTCGGGTCTAAGTGTCCTTAGCGATATAGGCGCTTCCTGCTCGGTTATTCCAAGTTTTCGATTTAATTTCAAACGACCCACGCGGGACAGATCATAGTATTCGGTCCTAAAAAACAAATTGTTAAAGAACGTCTTGGCGATTTCGACCGTAGCGGGGTTTGACGGTCTGAGTCTTTTATATATTTCAATCTGGGCATTGAGCGTTTCATTGGAAGTATCACCATCAGGAGACAGTCGTTTATAATCTTCGATCACCCTATTTGGATGATCATCGATTTTATCTTCCAACAAAGTGTCTCTCAAAGAGGGAGAGGCGATTCTTTCTTCTATGAACAAAGCCTCAAACTGATCAATTCCCTTGGTTCGGAGTTGTTCAATGAATTGATCGACTTCGTCGGAAGCTATTTCTTTGTTGCAAGCGGCTACTATTTCGCCGGTGGCTTCATCAATTATGTCGTGGGCAATGACCTTTCCAGCCAATTCTTGAGGCTCCATAATAAGTGGAGCGACCCGTCGGTCACCTAGACGTTTAAAGGCTGCCCTAGTAATTTTCTTATTCTTTTTAACCAATATTTCAGTGGAATTCTCCACCAAAACATCGGTAGGCGCATGAGTGCCAACGAGAAACTTGAGATCAATTTTACGTCTCAAGCCGTCCGGAGTGATCATGATGGTCTGTTTGTTGTAAAAATAGTTTAGGATGGTTTCACTGGAATAACCGAGGGCTTTCAGTAAAACTGTAACGGGAAGTTTCCTGCGACGATCAATTCTGACATAAAGACGGTCTTTCAAATCGAATTCAAAGTCAATCCACGAACCGCGAAGAGGAATAATGCGCGCTGAATAGATCAGTTTGCCACTTGCGTGTGTCTTTCCCTTATCATGATCGAAAAAGATGCCAGGGGACCGATGAAGTTGGGAAACGATCACGCGCTCCGTCCCGTTGATAACAAACGTTCCGTATCGCGTCATTATCGGAATTTCACCGAAATAGACCTCTTGTTCTTTGACATCCCGAATTGTGCGCGAGTTTGTGTCTGGATCGATGTCCCACACAATCAACTGGACAGTGATTTTCAGGGGAACGGAATAAGTGACGCCTTTCTGGAGACACTCCTCGATCGAATACTTTTCTTCACCAAGTGTATATTTGATGAATTCAAGAGAAGCGGTATCGGTAAAATCCTTTATTGGAAACACCGAGCGAAATACCGCCTGCAAGCCGATATCCTCGCGCTCTTCCGTCGCTTTATCCATTTGAAGGAATCGATCGTAGGACTGACTTTGAATCTCGATAAGTTTTGGGATTCCAGCTATCTGAGGAATCCGCGCGAAATTCTTCCTGAGCCTCTGAGAGTGCACGGAAAAAGAACCCATTTTCTCCCTCTAAAATCCGATGATCTGAACAGGTGGGGACGTTGGTAGGCGTTCCAAAAAAATATAGGGCGCGCCCGCGCTTTAGACGCGAGCGAGCGACCTTTTTTGAGCTTAACTTTTTAAAGAGTTCAGACGATTTCTACGACAGCGCCGACTTCTTCAAGAGCCGCCTTTGCCTTTTCAGCGTCTTCTTTGGAAACACCCTCTTTAACCGGTTTCGGTACGCCTTCTACCAAATCCTTGGCTTCTTTAAGGCCTAAATCAGTCAATGACCGGACGACCTTAATGACCTGGATTTTCTTGTCCCCGAATTCTTTCAAGATCACGTCAAATTCGGTTTTCTCCTCAACCGGGGCTGCATCTCCCGCTGCCGACGCCGCTCCAAAAGCGGCTACGGCCATAGGCGCCGCCGCAGATACCCCGAACTCTTCTTCCAATTCTTTTACCAACTTGCTGAGTTCCAAGACCGACATGTTTCTTATGAACTCTTTTACGTCTTCTTTTGTTATCTCCGCCATTGTTTCCTCCATTCGCTGTTTAACAGAAACTTTTTGAGCCATCACCTACGGATCAACCTTCTGCAGGAGCGGACTCAGCTTTCTTTTCCTCGATAGCTTTAAGTACGGTCAAAAATGACCTTGGCACAGCGGCCAGTGTGCCGACGAACGCGCTAATAGGCGCGAGCATCGTGCCTAAGACACGGCCCAGAAGCTCCTCTCTAGATGGGAGCTTAGCCAGAGCTTCAAGGTCTGATGACTCGAAAACTTGACCTTGAAGTTCTCCCTTAACCAACCCCAAGTTCGGATGAGTCTTTGCGAAATCAACCAGGGTCTTTGCCAAAATCGGAACACTATCATCAGAATGTGTCCATACGGCGGCCCTAGGCCCGAAGACATCCGGTCCCAAGCATTCCACATCGGTCCCTTTGTATGCCAAACGGACCAATGTATTCTTCATGACCTTCAGAGAGCCCCCTCGGACTCTAACTTCCGAGCGCAGCGTGTTCATTTCGCTAACGGTTAAACCCTTAAAATCCATGAGGAAAACCGCTTTAACTCCCTTAAACTGATCTTGAAGCCATGCTACCTGTTTTTCTTTTTCCTCTTTCTTCAAGTCTTACCTATCCCCTTTCCATCGGAGGGATTACAGCGAATCGAGGCAATGCGGATAAAAAGATTCAGTCTTGGATCTCCCTTTTCCGGCCCGTCTAAGCTGGCCTCAATTAAGCGCTCCTTGTTAAGCGCGCCCGCTGTCTCCGACACGGCCATAAAAATTAATTCTCTGTTTTGTTTATTTTGCGCTCCTCACAAAAATGGAATCAAGGTTAAGTTATTTGATCAGGTTTCTCATTTCTTGTGGATCGAGCTTCAATCCCGGTCCCATGGTAGTGGAAAGAGCTATACCACGCAAATAAACACCCTTTGACGCAGAGGGCTTCAATCGGATAATACTTTCCATCAAAGCTTTAAGGTTTTCCGCAAGCTTGTCCGGACCAAAAGAAACCCTTCCTATAGGACAGTGGACAATTCCAGCTTTTTCAACTCTAAACTCAACTTTTCCACCCTTGAGTTCGGAAACAGCCTTACCAATATCAAATGTGACCGTTCCAACCTTAGGGTTAGGCATCATGCCTCGTGGGCCAAGTATCTTACCGAGTTTTCCCACGACGCCCATCATGTCCGGAGTGGCGACTGCTTTGTCAAATTCGAGCCACCCTTCCTGAATCTTCTTGGCTAGCTCTTCGCCACCGACATAGTCCGCGCCAGCGTCACGAGCTTCCTTTTCCTTCTCGGCCTTAGCAAAAGCCAGAACTCGTAGGGTCTTACCTGTTCCATGCGGTAAAACGCACGTCCCGCGAACCATTTGATCTGCGTGGCGAGGATCTACGCCCAGTCTAACCGCCACATCTACCGACTCGTCGAACTTGGCGTAGGATGTCCCCAAAACGGCATCCAGGCCCTCAGTAAATGAATATTTTATTGAACGGTCAACTTTTTCTCTTGCCGATATTTGTTTTTTAGCTACAGAAGACATATCGTTCCTCTACTCAACCTCTATACCAAGGCTCCGAGCGGTGCCCATAATTGTTTGGACTGCTCCATCCAGATCTTTAGCGTTAAGATCCGGCATTTTTTGTTTGGCGATTTCCTCGACCTGTTTCATTGTAAGACGAGCGACCTTGTTTCTATTGGGCTCAGCAGATCCCTTGTCAAGGCCCGCCGCCTTTTTGAGCAAGTATGAAGCAGGAGGAGTTTTAAGTACGAAGCTGAAAGACCTGTCGGCATAAATCGTTATCAACACAGGAATAATCACACCAGGCTGCCCCTGGGTTTGAGCGTTGAACGATTTACAGAATTCCATAATATTTACGCCGTGCTGTCCCAGAGCAGGCCCAACAGGAGGTGAAGGTTTGGCTTCTCCACCGGGAATCTGTAATTTTACATAAGCAGTTATTTTTTTGGCCATAAAAATCTCCCACAGAATCAGAGCCTGTTATTACAAAAAAGTTTCAAAATCTACCCATTTCCAAAAACCTCAAAGGACTCAAGATTAATTCTTGGTAACCTGTATGAAATCTAATTCCACGGGAGTAGGCCGACCGAAAATGCTGACCAAAACTTTCAGCTTACCTTTATCCGGTCTAACCTCGTCGACAGTACCGTTAAAATTGATAAACGGTCCATCCACGACCCTTACAGAGTCGCCCTTTTCAAATGAGTATTTCGGTTTAGGCTTCTCTTTTCCTTCAGCCATCTGGGCCTTGATGCCGTCGACTTCTTCATCCGGAATTATGGCGGGCTCAGACCTCGAACCTATAAAACCAGTGACTTTTGGCGTACTTTTGACATGATGCCAGGTTGTGTCATCAAGTTCCATACGCACCAGAATGTATCCGGGGAAATACTTCCGATTGGATGTTTTTCGTTCGCCTTTAACCAATTCCACTACAGACTCCGAAGGTATGAGAACATCAGTAATCCGGTCCTCCAGATTCAAAGTCTTGATCTTTTCTTCCAAAGCTGTCTTGACCTTGTTTTCATATCCGGAGTAGGTGTGCACAACATACCATCGCAAAGACACGAAAAAGCCTCCTGCTGATTTTGGAAACAGTTCAGGTAATTTTGAACTCAAACCTGTAAAAGAACTCTCATGAATTTGGCCAGAGCCCAATCGCTAAAGCCCAAATATATGGCGACTATGGTGGTTAACGCCAACACTACCAGAGTTGAACCAAGGGTCTCCTGTCTAGTTGGAAAGGTTACTTTCAAAAGTTCAATCTTGACCTCTCGGAAAAACTCCATAGCGTTTTGGAAAAACTCTTTCACTTTTTCCATAATTACATCCATGGCTCCTAAAGAATCCAGCGCGTTGAAAAATTTGTTGGCAGGCCAGAAGGGATTCGAACCCCCAACCCCCGGTTTTGGAGACCGGTGCTCTAGCCGTTGAGCTACTGGCCTAACGATTCCGTATCAACGCGTTACTTTGTTTCCTTGTGAAGCGTATGTAACCGGCAAAATTTACAGTATTTCTTGAACTGCAATTTATCCGGTGTTGTCTTCCTGTTTTTTGTGGTGGTGTAATTCTTACGCTTACATTCGCCACAGGCCAGAGTCACTATATCTCTCATTTATGTCCTCCACCGCCGGGTCATGTTCCCCGTGGGACCAATCGGCGCGAGCAAAAACGGACAAGAAAACTATTCAATAACTTCAGCGACGACACCGGCGCCTACAGTACGTCCGCCTTCCCTAATAGCGAAGCGAAGTTCTTTTTCCATAGCGATAGGGGTTATAAGATGGGCTTCAAGAGACACGTTGTCTCCGGGCATCA
>JARLHM010000190.1 GCA_031292235.1 Syntrophaceae bacterium
GATCATTACGACAGGTATGATGTCATCAGCTTCCTTGATCAGTTTCAGAAGGCTGATGCCGTCCAAACCGGGCATGAGAATGTCAGTTATAACCAAGTCCGGTTTTTCATTTGAAAACAGTTCCCTTGCTTTGTCACCTGACGGGGCCTGGACAACTTCAAAACCACTTAATGTCAACAGTTCCGACAATTCTCCCAATGCGGTAACATCGTCATCAGCCACCAACAACCTCGGCGAGGTTTCCCGATTATTAGTATGCGCATTTTCCTGTTCGGAGTTCGGTGTGTTTTGGAGGTCAGAAACCACTTATAAAGTCTCCACCGGTTTAACGAAAACGACCAATAGTAAGTACTAGAACATTGGTATCATGGATTTTGATCAAATGTTGTCTATCGAATCCTAACCACGAGATTGCTTTAAGTCAACAATAACTTTGAAATAAATCATCAATTCGATTGACAGACATACTAAGGCGCCTTACCTGTGAACATAAGTTGGTCTTTATGATCCCATCCTATTTGTTCGAGGTTCCGTCAAACAACTCACTAAATTCGGCGCCCCATCAATTTCGGATTTGAGACGGAGCCTCCGATATAAAGAAATTGTTCAAGGAGGCAAGACCATGCGTTTGGACAGATTCACATTGAAGTCTCAGGAAGCTTTGGAAACGGCTCAAAATGTGGCTTCCAAGAGGGGGAATCCTCAGGTAGATACAGAGCATCTTCTGTTGGCTCTTCTTTCAGATGACGAAGGGCTTTGTGTTGAAATAATAAAGAAACTGGGGGCCGATCTGGAGAGAATAAAAAGTGAAAATCTTCAGGCGATAGAACGTTTTCCCCAGCAGTCAGGAGCAGTCGCTGATCGCTATTTCTCAAACAGTTTAAGGGCTGTTTTGGAGAGCGCGTTCAAAGAGATGGAACAATTGCGCGATGAATACGTGTCGGTTGAACATCTTTTTATAGCCATTTCTCAGGCATCGGGCACGGCCGCCGCCAATATTCTTAACTCCAAGGGTGTAACCAAGGACAAGATATATACAGTCCTGACCGATATTCGTGGGACCCAACGGGTAACGGACCAAGCCCCTGAGGAGAAATATCAGGCGCTCAAGAGGTTTACCAAAGACCTAACTGAATTGGCCGGCAAGGGCAAACTGGATCCGGTAATAGGTAGGGATGACGAAATTCGTCGAATAATACAGGTCCTGTCCAGAAGAACAAAGAACAATCCAGTCTTGATAGGTGATCCGGGTGTCGGGAAAACGGCCATTGTAGAGGGGCTTGCAGGTAGAATAGTCTCCGGTGATATTCCTGAGACACTTAGGGGAAAACGTGTCATGGCTCTCGATATAGGTCAATTGGTTGCGGGCGCCAAATATCGTGGAGAATTTGAAGACAGACTTAAAGCCGTACTTAAAGAAGTTACAAACGCGGCTGGGGAGATAATTCTGTTTATCGATGAAATGCACACTCTCGTAGGAGCCGGAGCGGCGGAAGGAGCGATGGACGCCTCAAACATGTTGAAGCCGGCCCTGGCAAGAGGCGAGTTAAGGGCGGTCGGCGCCACCACTGTTAACGAGTACAGAAAATACATTGAGAAAGACGCCGCTCTTGAACGTCGATTTCAGCCGGTTTACGTCGCTGAACCTTCAGTAGAGGATTCTATATCTATACTGCGGGGTCTTAAGGAACGCTATGAGTTGCACCACGGAGTCAGAATCCAGGATGCCGCTATTATATCCGCTGTGACATTGTCGAACAGGTACATCACGGACAGATTCCTGCCGGACAAAGCAATAGACCTGATTGATGAAGCGTCTTCCAAGTTGAGAATAGAGATCGACTCCATGCCTACGGAAATTGATGAGATAGATCGGAAAATCATTCAGCTTCAGATTGAACAGCAAGCCTTAAAAAAGGAGTCTGACCAGAACAGCAGGGAACGACTCGAAAAGGTCCAGGAGGAAATAGGTCGACTTACCGCCGAGTCTGACATACTAAAAGAGGAATGGCGCAAAGAAAAGCTGGTTATAGGACAAATTCGGCAACTAAAGGAACGGTATGAACAAGCCAAATCACAAGCTGCGCAAGCTGAGCGGGAAGGCAATCTCACCAAGGCGGCTGAACTTAAGTATGGAATGTTGATTTCTCTCGAAAAGGACATCAAAGAAAAAAACACGGAACTGGTTGATATACAAAAAGACGGAGGGCTTCTCAAAGAAGAAGTTGGTCCGGAAGATGTGGCTGAAGTAGTTGCCAAATGGACGGGCATACCTCTTGCTCGAATGCTTGAGAGCGAGGTTAGCAAGCTCCTGAATATGGAAGAGAGGATTGGCCAAAGGGTCATTGGTCAAAAAGAGGCCACTATAGCGGTATCCAACGCTGTCCGTAGGGCCAGGTCAGGATTGCAGGACCCTAATCGACCAATCGGTTCTTTTATATTCCTTGGACCGACCGGGGTAGGTAAGACTGAGCTTGCCAGGGCGCTTGCCGAATTCCTGTTCGATGACGAGCAGGCGATGGTGCGTGTAGACATGTCCGAATATATGGAAAGGCATTCTGTGTCCAGGTTGATAGGGGCCCCACCAGGTTATGTTGGCTATGATGAAGGTGGATATCTCACCGAGGCTATTCGTCGTCGCCCCTATTCAGTCCTCCTTTTTGATGAAATTGAAAAAGCGCATCCCGAAGTCTTTAACGCCATGCTGCAAATACTGGATGATGGTAGACTTACAGACGGAAAAGGGCGAACAGTTGATTTCAAGAACTCTATTATTATCATGACGTCCAACATCGGCTCCACTGAAATCAGGGATTATTCCGGAAAAGATGAAGAGATCATGAGGACAAGAGTAATGGAAGCCCTTCGTTTCCATTTCAGACCTGAGTTTTTGAACCGACTCGATGACATAATAATATTCCATGCCCTAAATAAAGAAGACATCAAGAAAATTGTGGATATCCAGATTGGCCGATTGAATAGGCGACTCGCCGAAAGCAGATTAACTTTGAATCTCAGCATTCAGGCTCGGGATTTGCTGGCAGACGAAGGTTTTGACCCAGCTTATGGGGCGAGGCCATTGAAGAGATCGATCCAGCGTCTTATTGAAAATCCGTTGGCTTCTGAAATTCTGAGCGGAAAGTTCAGTCCTGATGACACCATAGAGGTTGCTGTGGAGGGTGATCACTTTAAATTTGTAAAATGAGTATGGAATTACGGTGTGTCAGACGTCGCATGGCCAATGTTGACGAACATGCGGCGCTTGTTTATAGTGAACTACAATTCTTTCCGATAACTTTACAAACTGTCTGCCGCTGTTTACCGCAGCCTGCCAGGAGCCTTTAATGTTAAAAGCATCTGACATTATGACCAAGGATGTAATCACGGTTACCATAGAAACCCCAATTAGAGAATTGGCCCAAGTCCTTCTCCAAAATAACATAAGTGGAGTCCCTGTTGTTGATGAAGAAGGCGCTGTGATTGGGATTGTTTCCGAATCTGATCTAGTGGAGTTTAATAAACCGCTACACATTCCTACTGTTTTCGTAATACTGGATTCAATAATCCCCATGGAGAATCCATGGCGTTTACATAAGGACCTGAAGAGAATCGCCGCTACAAAGGTCGGTGACATTTATTCGCATCCTGCTACTAGTGTAGGGCCAGATGCTGATGTTACCGAGATAGCGCGAATAATGTCCGAAAATAAATATTATACAATCCCAGTAGTTGATGATGAAAAACTACTGGGTGTAATAGGGAAGGTCGATATAGTCAGATCGTTGGCGTAGCGCAAAATTGAACAGAGAACGATTAATTGGAATTCTTGAACAGGTAAGATGCGGCTCGTTGGCAGTTGAACAGGCTAGTCTTTTGTTTCAGAAAGTTGAGACGGAAGAACTAGGCTTTGCCAGCATCGATCATCACAGATCACTAAGGCTTGGGTTTCCGGAAGTGATTTACGGTGAGGGTAAAACTGCGGACCAAATTCTGAGAATATTTGAAAGACTGGCTGCTCGGCACGAGATAGTTCTAATAACCCGGGTTGATTCTCCAAAGGCCGAGTATGTAATGGAGCGAGCGGGATCAAAGATGGACTACAATCCTCTTGCGAGAACGCTTCTTTTTTCTTCAACGGAAATTGTAAATCGTGGACGCGGGACTGTGCTTATTGTGGCTGCCGGCACCTCCGACCTGCCTGTCGCCGAAGAAGCCAGGATCACGGCGTTGGCCCTTGGGAACCAGGTCAAAACCTTGTATGACGTAGGTATAGCAGGGATTCACAGGGTCCTTTCCCACCTTGACCTGATCAACTCAGCGTCGGTAATAATCGTCGTGGCGGGAATGGAAGGCGCTCTCCCCAGTGTGGTGGGCGGACTTGTAGATCGTCCGTTAATCGCAGTGCCTACTTCAGTCGGATATGGAGCGTCTTTCGGGGGAATTGCGGCGCTGTTGGGAATGCTCAATTCTTGCGCGCCCGGCGTGGTAGTGGTCAACATTGATAACGGCTTTGGCGCCGCCTATGCCGCAAGTGTTATGAACCGTGAGAGATTGCCTGCGAATTCAGGCATTACACAATCATCGTGATTAAGGCGTCACTTTAAATACAGCTTTAGCTCTTGGGCCTTTCTTGGACCAATTCCCTTGACTTTCACGAGGTCGTCCACGCTCTCAAATGGACCAAAAGCTTCCGTATGTTCTTCAATTCTTCTCGCCAGGCCAGGCCCGATACCGGGCACGCTTCGCATATCTTCTCCAGTGGCGGATTTCAGATCTATCCTCTTACCACAAGCTACAATCTGGGCGCCTGCAAGCCTCTGAACCTCAAGCAGGCGGCCATCCCTGTCGAAAATTATCACGGAACCACACGGGACAACCTTCTCTACATGGCTTCCCGTCGCTCCATTTTTCCCCAAAGTTTCTGATATTTTCTCGATCGTCGTTGGTTCGTCCAGAAATACCGTCCCAAGGACCTTCCCGTCCACAACCATTTGATAGCCGCAATCACCTGAATCCGTTCGGGTTGAAATGGTAGGGTTGGAAAGATGGTAGTCTAGGATGTTCAACCGGATGACGCTTGTTAGAGTAAATATAGCCGCGATTATGGCAAGTCCCCGCGCAGCTTTAACCCCCCATGTGGCTGAATGACGATTGGGTTCACCCCTGTCCGACGAGATCTTTTTGAAGTTTGTAGTCAATACTATCTACTAGAGCGTTCCAGGACGCCTGTATTACGTTTTCGTTGAATCCTACGGTCCACCAGACATCTTCGCCATCAGTTGACTCTATCAAGACGCTGACCGTAGCCCCAGTTCCGGACGTCCCTTCCAAAACCCTTACTTTGAAGTCTGTGAGACGCACTTCACCGACATTTGGGTAAAATGTGGTCAAGGCTTGTCTTAACGCGTTGTCCAGCGCGTGTACGGGCCCATTTCCTTCAGCGGCGGAAAATTCCATTTTGTCTCTCACAACAATCCGAATAACAGCGTCCGAATATGTCTTCGTATCACCCTTTCTCTTGGAACTGGTTACGCTGAATCCATGGAGAGTGAAGAATCTCTTATGAAGTCCAAGCATCCTTTTAAGCAAGAGTTTGAAAGATCCATCGGCGATATCGTATCTGGCGCCTTGAGCTTCGAGATCTTTTATAATTTTAAGAACTTCTCCAACTCGCGGATCGTCAGGGGCCAGATCGATCCCGAACTCTGCGGCCTTTTGAGCTAAAGCCGCCCTCCCGGCCTGTTCCGAGATAGGCATATGTCTGGAAGCCCCGACCAGCTTGGGGTCAATGTGCTCGTAAGCACGAGGAATTTTCATGACTGCGCTGGAGTGTAAACCTCCCTTGTGGGCAAAAGCGGCGGAACCAACGTATGGCTGTGCCTTATTTGGAGTGCGGTTGGCCATTTCATCCACAAATTCAGACAGATGTTTGAGCCACCTCAACTTTGCCGGATCATAATCCAGCTTTCCCATCTTGAGAGTAAGGGCCGGTATGATCGAGATCAAATTCGTGTTTCCACATCTTTCCCCTATGCCGTTGATAGTACCCTGAATTTGTTTTACACCGATTTCGACCGCTGCAAGTGAGCAGGCGACGGCAGTTTCGGAGTCGTTATGATTGTGAATTCCGAGGGGCGTATTGATCTGTTTTTGAACGCTTCGGATGATCTCGACGGTTTCAGTGGGTAATGTTCCCCCGTTTGTATCACATAGACAAAAAAGGTCAGCTCCGCTGGCGGCCTCCAAAGTTTTGATGGCATAGTCCCTGTTACGCTTGAAACCGTCAAAGAAGTGTTCCGCGTCGAAGACTACCCTATTAAAATGAGGCCTAACGTAGTCAACAGTTTCCCGTATCATTGCAAGATTACGTTCAAGTGAGGCTGCCAGAACATCGGTAACGTGGAGGTCCCAACTCTTTCCTACTATAGTGACGGCCGAAGTTCCGGTGTCGAGAAGGCTCTGAACCTGCGGGTCCTTATGTGGGCTGAGGTCGGCCCTGCATGTGCTTCCAAATGCAGTGATTATGGAATTCTTAAAGTGAAGACCCTTTGTTACTTCGAAGAAGCGTCGATCTTTCGGGTTTGATCCGGGGTAACCTCCTTCTATGTAATCTATACCGAACTCATCAAGTTTTTGAGAGATTCTCACCTTGTCATCCAGAGAAAATGTGACACCCCACGTCTGGGCGCCGTCCCGTAAAGTTGTGTCGTAAAGCTCGATGAAGTTCAATGAAGTCCTCCAGCACAAGTATGAATTAAAGGGGTTTTTCCAGCTCAAACACGTCGTGCAAAACACGTACCGCCAGTTCCGCGTATTTCTTCTGGATAACGCAGGAGATCTTAATTTCTGACGTGGAAATCATTTCAATATTTATTCCCTCTCTGGCTAGAGCTGCGAACATTCTTGAAGCCACGCCTGAGTGGGAGCGCATCCCGAGGCCGATAATAGAGACTTTCGCAACGTCCTTGGAGCCTGCC
This sequence comes from Syntrophaceae bacterium, assembly GCA_031292235.1. Taxonomy (GTDB): domain Bacteria; phylum Desulfobacterota; class Desulfomonilia; order Desulfomonilales; family Desulfomonilaceae; genus CAJBEZ01. The sequence goes on from JARLHM010000190.1 coordinate 6,978, forward strand.
AACTTTTCGGCTCCCAGGATTTCTCTAACTCCGCGGCAAACTTCGAGCCCCTTATCGAGGTCCGCCAAGGGAAGGGTAAATGATATATCGGTTTTTCCATCTTCGCTGGAGTTTTGAATTATAACATCGACTACTACATTGGCTTCGGCCAGCGCGCCAAAAAGTTGTGAAGCCGTACCTGGAACATCAGGTATTCCTGAAAAAGTAATCTTGGCTTCTTTTGTGCTGCAAGTTACCGCCCGCACTGATTTGTTTTCCATATCTGAACTCTCCTCTGTAACCAGAGTCCCCTCATTGTCGTTAAAACTGGATCTGACAATTAGAGGGACTTTATGTCTCATTGCGAATTCAACCGCTCGTATGTACAGAACTTTTGCACCTAAAGACGCCATCTCCAACATTTCCTCATAAGCGATACTTGGAATTTTCTTGGCTTCTGGAACAATGTTTGGGTCCGTTGTGTAAACACCGTCAACGTCAGTATAGATTTCGCATAAATCAGCTTTCAATCCTGCTGCCACGGCGACAGCGGACGTGTCGGAGCCTCCCCTGCCCAGCGTGGTTATGGCGCCATTTTCGTCAACGCCCTGAAAACCTGCAATTATTACGATAACGCCATTAGCCAGGTCTTCGCTAATTTTTTCCGAGGATATATCCGTGACACGTGCCGCTCCAAAAGCCGAATCTGTAGTAAGTGGCAACTGCCATCCGCAATAGGATTTTGCTTTATATCCCATGGATTCCAATGTAATGGCCAATAAGGCCATGGAAACCTGTTCGCCCGTGGAAACCAGGATGTCCATCTCTCGTTCATTCGGGATAGGTGTAATCTCCCTGGCCAGGTTGATTAACCGGTCGGTTTCCCCAGCCATTGCGGATACAACCACGACCAGGTCGTTACCCTGGTCCTTTCGGGCTGACACCCTGCGCGCCACATTGGCGATCCGATCGAGAGCGCCAACCGAAGTTCCTCCATATTTTTGAACAATAACAGCCATCCGTTTTCTCCAAATTAACTCAAAGATGGTTAGGACTTTCTCTGTGCGCCCTTGTGTTTCAAGGGCATAAAAGCAATTTTAGTCCAATGCGGACATGAATGTTTCCGTAAATCTTACGTTCCAGGCGCCAGGAATCATATACTCGAACTCAAGCAGTCTTGAATCTTCATCTTCGCCGCCGGAGAAAGTCACCCTGAGTTCCGAATCAGAAATAGGGTTTTCACCAGACGCCCATTCAATCAATAGGGCCCCGTTCGCGTCGACAGTCTCCATCAATCCAAGTTCTTCAATAGCTTCGTGGCCGACTCTGTAAAGGTCCGCATGATCTATCGTGAATGGGCCTTCGTAACGGTTGACAATGGTAAAGCTAGGGCTGTTTATTTCATCAATCGGGACTTTTAGTGCTTGGGAAATGATACCTTTCGCCAATCGGGTCTTTCCCGATCCCAAGTCGCCAATTAGAGAGACAAGATCGCCGGGCCGCAACACGGCGCCCAACGCTTTTCCGATCGCAATTGTTTGCTGTTCGGAAGCTGAATCGATCATGATTCTGTTTATCATGCCTCTCTACAGGAGCGAACCCGGGATCTTGTCATCATATTTCAGAAAGCGCAATCAATTACGATACTGGAATGCGAATTTCATGGCAAGAATTATCTATTAAAATGGCGCAGCCTATTGTGCAATTGCCTTGATCGAATAGGTCAGGTTTTGATAAAATGTTGTGTTGCAATAGTCTTCATGTTACAAGCAA
>JARLHM010000191.1 GCA_031292235.1 Syntrophaceae bacterium
ATTGAGAAAAGCTTTAGTGATTGTTCATGCCTTAACAGGGAATGTTCGACCACAGATCGAAGTATGCCTGCAGTGGCCTCAGGCCTTAGACTCAGGGAGTCGCCGCTGAGATCGGGAAAAGTGTACATTTCCTTTTCAACGATATCGGTAGTCTGACCAATGCCCCTCTGAAACAGTTCGGTTTTTTCCATTATAGGAGTAATAATTTCGCGAAAACCGAACCGTGAAAGGCAGCTTCTAGCCGTATCTACAATGAAAGCCCATTTCAGGGATTGATCCGGCAGGATATCGTGAAAGCCTTTAATTAAACTGATCATTAAGCAACGCCTGTAGTTTATGGTCAAAAGACCATTATATTCACACAAAATAGTTAGATTAAGACAACAAGGTACGCGTGGTCAAGTTTAATCAAAGTAATTATCGCGGAAAAATCGAAAATCGTTTGATCTTTGAACTCTCTTGGTAAACGAAGCGTCTTTGGGTCCAGAAAGTTACGAGTGACAAGAATATATTACGGAGTGTTTAAAAAGAGCTAACGAGCGCTATTGAGCGGAAATCTGGAAACAACCCCATTCGGCTCGGCCATTCGGCCAAGAAATATTTGTTCCAGGGGTATCTTTAATTATGAAAATCTCCTTTTCGATTCTTCCGCCGATATCGTGAATAAAATGGCGGAAATCGCTTATCGTAACTCTATGAATATCGGGCGTGTTGTACCACGGATGTGGAAAGGTTTTGACGATCGGCGTTCTACCTGTGAGCAGATATCTGAGAGCTATCTTCCACTGTGCAAAATTGGGAAACGCAATTATACATTTAGACCCAACTCTCAACATTTCACGCACCAGTCGTTCAGGATTGATGATCTGCTGGAGTGTTCGGCTGAGCACCACGTACTCGTAACTCAAGTCAGGAAACCCCTCTAGACCATGATCAAGGTCGAGAGTCATGACCCTTATACCCCTCTCCGTGCAGCGAATCACCTTTTCCTGATCCAGTTCGACACCGCAGCCTTCAACGTCTTTTTCGTCGCGCAATCTGGCAAGTAGAGTGCCGGAACCACAGCCCAAGTCCAAAACCCTGGTGCTCGGGGTTATCAAATCTATAATGACGTTGAACCCAACCTCAAATTCATGAAATGGAGTGCGGATTTCTAGAACTTGGTCAGACACCCTTTAGAAAGCCTCTTACTATTCTGGTTAGGGTAGGCATACCTTGTGGAACCAGGAAAGAATCGTGACCATACGGCAAATCCACTTCTACAAACGATACGTGCTTTTTAGCCGCTTGCAAAGCCCTCACTATCGCCATAGACATCGAGGTTGGATAGAGCCAATCCGACGTGAAAGATATGACAAACATTTTGGCGGTAATGTTTTCAAACGCGCTTACCATGTCTCCATATTGTCTAACAAGGTCAAAATAATCAATCGCTTTGGTAATTATGATGTAAGAGTCTTCGTCAAACCTTTCCATAAAGGAACTTCCTTTATGCTGAAGATAAGACTCAATCTCGAATTCTCCTCCAAGGCCTTCGTTTTCCCCGAGACTGTAAGTTGTTCCGTCCATATCCCGTAAGGTCCGCTTTCTTCCGAATTTGGCCTGCATGGTTTCTTCAGAGAGGTAGGTGATGTGTCCGATCATTCTGGCAACCGCCAGGCCACGCCCTGACTTCGCGTCACCGGTGGTTGAGTCGGAGTGGTTAACGGGAATTACCGGATCGGAACGTATGGCGTTTCGTCCCACCCAATTGAATGCGATACCCTGAGGCGAAAGGCGCGCCGTAGCCGCTATCACTACCGCGGATTCAAGTTTGTCGCTGTAACGGCAGGCCCAGTCCAGCGCTTGCATTCCTCCCATAGATCCGCCAATCACAGTATGCAACTTTGATATACCCAGCTTTTCCACAAGCATTGCCTGCACATTTACCATGTCACCGATTGTGATCAGTGGGAATGACCTGCCATAAGCGGCCCCGGTATCGGGATTGATGCTGGTCGGGCCTGTTGTCCCTTTGCATCCGCCAAGGCAATTCGAACAGATTACGAAGTATTTGTTTGTGTCTATCCCTTTGCCTGGACCAATCATGCCGTCCCACCAACCAGTCCGGCCGTTTTCGTCCAATCCTGCGGCGTGAGCGTCTCCCGAGAGCGCGTGAAGCACTAACACCGCGTTGTTTTTTTTGTCATTGAATTTGCCGTAAGTTTCATACGCGACGATTAAGGGACCCAGGTATCCACCCGACTCTAGTCTTAAACCATCAAATTGGAGATATTGAGTTTCTACTACTCCGATTTGATCCAATGTCGGCCTCCGTAACAATTACAAACGATCTATTCAAATGTTTGGACTCGAACTCGAATACTGATTTTAGGACTACTTTGCGTCAAAGGCGCCGTATGTCTAACTAAATTTAGGCATTCTCAGGGTTGTTGCACAAAATTTTGACAGAGCATCCTCGAGTGAATTTTTACGACCTTCAAAAGATATTTGTCTGAGAAAATCGCCCGCTTCAGGTTTTCGGAACCAATCTGTTCCGAACTCATCATACAAATGCTGTTGAACAAGATCAGCTCCGGCCCAGGCCCAGACATACTCAGCAGAATAAAAATCCGGGTCCATGTCGATAAGATAGCCATCAGGCTCGTAATTGAAGCCGGTGGCGCGGTTCAGCCATTTACAGTAACAACTGGAGTCTTTGAAGACAACATTTTGAAATAATTCCATTTCGGCAAGAAATTTTCCAATATGACGACGAATCAGTAGCAATCTTTTTATTCCAACGATGGCGCTCAACTCGTCAGCCTCTGATGTGTCTAGTTTCGCGATATCCCGTAACCATACAGGGTTTTCTATTAGTTGCATGAACAAAAAGGCGAAAGTCTCATCGAGCGCTGACGATCGACAGAGTCTCCGATGTTCAACAGGGGATTTGGCCGAGAATCCTCTGAGAAAGAAAGCATGCCCCATTTCATGCAACAACGCTTCCAAGTCCACCAAGCCACCAACTGGTTTGAGCATGACATGAATTTCTCCAGGCAAATCAACTGGTATGCAAATAGCGTTGGGGGTCTTTTCAGGACTATCGTCAATATCGATCATTATATCTTTTTGCCGGGCCAAGTCTAACCCTAATCCAATGAATGTCTTATGAACAAACTCCATCAGGGAATTCTTCGCGAAATACTTGTCAAAATCGTCAATTCTGAGCAAACGAAGAGCATGGCTCCGGTTTAAATCTTCCAGAGGGCGACCCAGCCGCTCTTCAACCCACGGCCGCGCCTTACTGAAATACTGATCATCAGTATCCGACAAGAATTTTATGAATTCATTCCGCCAATCCTCAAAAGAGCTATTTCTCTTATTTTCCACGTAGTCAGCGTAACCTCGGAACCCAAACTTTTCCTTCACCGTGCGTGTTAAGATGTCCAAGATGCTCAATAGGATCGGATTCAGAATGGCCCTGGAAAATATGCCAATTTCTTTTCGCATTTCTTCTCGAAGTTCAAAGCTATCCTGATTTTGCAGCCAGGGGACAATTTCCAACGCGGGGATTTTTTCCCCTTGAACGACCATTCTTCCCTTTTCCATATAAAACCTGAACATGTCGGCAAGGGAAGAAGTCTCAGCTTCAATTGACAGATCCATGCACGCTATGAAAACGCGTTCCACCATGTCCTTTCGCTCTGCGTCGGATTCGGAGGCGGCCATGGCTCGAAGGTCGCTAATTAATGCTTCGCTTAATAAGATCGAGTCCAGTGGAACTATGTCTGAAAAAGTTTTTCCCTGAGCCGCCCCTACGCTTTGATCCAGTGCAAGACGCGCAAGTTTACGATGGGTCTCATCAATAAAGTTAACTATCCTGAGATAATCGGCTTCGTTCATTTTTTATATCTCCAGATCGTGCCTCAAGCTCCAATTTCCGCCCCTTACATTTAAGACATTAGTGGACCGTTTAAGCAACACCAATCCATCGGAAAAGTCTTGTGCGGACTTTGCTGGGAGACCAGTTTCCTAAATGATGGGGGTTTAGGGCAAAGCTAGCGCATGGTGGTTTCCGATTGCGACGAACGCAATTCCAGAAAACATCTATCATCAGGATAAACAGACCACAAACTAGCGGGATTTAGCCCTGAAATTATACGAAAATATCAATTGCAGGCTATGACAAAGTCTTTACCGAGGACAAAACTGTTGACGCAAAGAAATTGGATTTACAGAAGAACCACAAAGTCAATGCCGGGATTGCCCCACAAAACGGATCAGGCCCACCTGGATCTGTTCTGTCCTTGATTTTTGTGTGTGTTGGACTTCTTTTGGTTCCTTGGTGATTGAGGCGTACGACCTCTTTTGTTCATTAAACATTCCCATGAACAATAACCGTACACTGAATAGGTCATTGTCTGGTTTGCCGAAAATTCTCTCCCACAAGTTTTACATCTTTCCAAAACGCTTCCTCCTAGTTAGGACAAATTTGAAGTTATGACTTCGACGACCTCATTTCCAATAGTGGCGGAGACCGAAAAAGTCGGTTAGTATTAATACACAACTTTTCAATATAAATGAAGAATCTGTAATTAGATCTTGTCGGATATTGGTAGTTTCAAAAACTACAATATCATAAAAAGCCACCGTCTTCTTGAGCGCAGGATAGTTTTTATAATATTAAGACTACAGGTTGCTGAAAAAGATTCAGGTGATTTAGAAATTTATCTAACTGTATTTGAGGTCGTTACTTAACAATTCATAATGATGTAAAATAACACCGTTATCAGCCAACGACCTATCAACCAGTAAAATGCTTGACGGGGGGCCTGTCAAGAATAGACGTCAATCAGATTCGGACGGCATTGTTATCATCGGCAAGCGCTCATGTCAAATAATGAATTTAAAAAATTATAAAAAAATTGTTTCCTCGGACTTAATAAGGTATAAAAAGAAGTTTGATGGCGCGGTCGATCTATACGCCTCATCTTAATTGACGTTTGGCTTGGCGCTAGAGCCAGGCCGGCCTGTTTGGCGATTTATATGACGCAAATGTTCGCCGAAAAGACTTTTATGTATAAATGAGTTAAATAACGCGCTGAAGCACAATTCACAATTAAATATGGGCTATAAAAGGAGCGCGTTTTTGTGAACTGTTTGAGCGCACGAAATGTTGCCAGTCCCGAATTCTTAGGAGCGTAAACATGCCGAAAATGAAATCATGCCGAGGCGCCGCAAAAAGATTTACGGTTTTGAAAAGCGGTAAAATAAAAAGAAAGAAGGCTTATCACAGCCATATTTTGACCTCAAAAACCACGAAGCAGAAGAGAGGGCTACGACAATCCGGATACATAAGCCCTGAGGATTCCGCGCAGATCAAGAGATTGTTGCCTTACGGTTGATTTTACGCCGCGTGGTATTAAATTAGCAGACAATTGAAGATGCCTGGATTCGCTTCATGACTGAAGCGCCAAGCGGCTTGCTTAATGTGAAGATTTTAAGGAGTTAGATATGCCCAGAGTTAGATGTTCACCCGCCAGCAGGGCGAGGCGAAAAAAAATATTAAAGGCCGCGAAAGGTTTTGTAGGTGGCAGAAGCCGGACTTTGAAGCAGGCGAAGGAGACACTTGAGAGGGCCCTCTGTTACGCGTACAGGGACAGGAAGGTTCGGAAACGCGATTTTCGCAGTTTGTGGATAACTAGGATCAATGCCGCCAGCAGGCTTAACGGACTACCTTACAACCGTTTTATGGAAGGCATCAAGAAGGCGGGTTTGGAACTGGACAGAAAGATCCTGGCCGATATAGCCGTAGCCGACCCTACAGCCTTCTCCGGGATAGTCCAGCAAGCCCAACAGGCATTGCAGGTTTGACAGAACTTGTGATTGTTGTTCGGTCTTGTCAGCCCACGCGCGTATGCCTCCATGGTTAGTTATAAACAGGAAGCGGTCCTCAGGACCGTTTCCATGTCAACTGACGATTCGCCGATCGTAAGTTCGGGGTCTCCAGCGTATCTTGTTCCGTGATGGATTTACCAGAAAGGGTTCTTGAGGCATGAAAGATCAACTAAATTCACTCAGAGCTTCAACAGTCGCTCTGACAGAACAAACATTCGATCTCAAGGCCTTAAGTGATTCACGAATCAAGATTTTGGGACGAAAGGGCGAGCTGACCCTGGTCTTGAGGGGCTTAAAAGATCTTCCCATTGAAGAACGTTCCGCCGTTGGTCAACTAGCAAATCAAATTAAAACGGACCTGGAAGCCTTGTTCGACACCAGGGAAGCATCTTTGCGTGATGAGCTTGAACGCGCTCAACTCGCTCTTGAGTCCATAGACATAACGATGCCCGGCAGGCGCCTGCCATTGGGTAGGTCTCACATTCTCAACCGGGTCACACTGGAATTGGTTGATGTTTTTTCCGGACTAGGGTTCCAATTGGCTGAAGGTCCGGAAGTCGAAATAGATTATTACAATTTTGAAGCGCTGAATATGCCGAAGAATCATCCAGCTCGAGATATGCAGGATACGTTCTATTTTTCTGAGAATGTCCTGTTGAGGACCCATACCTCTCCCGTTCAAATTCGAACCATGGAGAAACGCAAACCGCCGGTCAAAGTTATCTGTCCCGGTAAAGTTTACAGACGTGACGCTGATGTGACTCATTCCCCCATGTTTATGCAAATCGAAGGACTGTGGGTTGACAAAAGGGTTTCCTTCTCTGATTTGAAGGGGGTATTGACGGCGTTTGCTAGGGAATATTTCGGAGACAAGTTGGCTTTACGTTTTCGGCCCAGTTTCTTTCCATTCACTGAACCTTCAGCCGAGGTGGACATACAATGTGTAATTTGCGGCGGGTCGGGCTGCAGAACCTGCTCATTCACCGGATGGCTGGAAATTTTGGGGTCAGGCATGGTAGACCCGGCGCTGTACAAATTCGTAAATTATGATCCTGATATTTATTCGGGTTTTGCGTTTGGTTTGGGAATTGAAAGAGTGGCAATGCTTAAATACGGGATACCCGACATCCGATTATTTTACGAAAACGACGTCCGTTTCTTAAGCCAGTTTTGAAAAATCGCTCGGCGCTGGAGTGACACTGCCGTTTCTGAAACTGTCGCTCTTGGGGTCCGTTGTCTCTCCCTTACAAAATCTAACAATGAACGATAATTTTAACGAGAGGTGAAGAGCTATGCTCATCAGCTTAAATTGGCTGAAGGAGTTCGTAGACATTGATATTGAGCCGGAGGAAGTGGCTCAGGTCCTTACCATGGGTGGCATAGAAATAGAATCTCTAACCCATGTAGGGGTAGAGTTAAAATCCTGTCTCACCGGAAAAATTGAAAAAGTTACGGCTCATCCTAATTCGGAAAAATTGAAACTTGCTCATGTCAACCTTGGGGAGAGGACCCAAACGGTTGTTTGCGGCGCTCCCAATACAAAAGTTGGTTTGGTGGTCGCCTATGCTCCAGAAGGATCGGATCTTCCATCAGGCGTAAAAGTCGGGCGTGTGGCCATCAAGGGAGTGGATTCCCCTGGCATGCTATGTTCGGAAAAGGAGCTTGGTCTTGGTGAGGACGCTTCAGGACTACTTGTTTTTGAGGAAGATACTCCCATAGGTGTTCCGCTGAGTCGAGCGTTTTCTGATATTGAAGACGTGATTCTCGAAGTTTCAGTTACTCCAAATAGGGGAGATTGCCTGTCTATCATAGGTGTGGCTCGAGAGATTGCCGCCCTTACCGGTAAGACTGTCAAACTCCCTACCGTCGATCTCGACGAATCAGGTGGGGACATTAACGATGAACTGGCCGTGGAAGTGCCGGATTTTGATTTGTGTCCACGTTACGTCGCCAAGATGATCGACAATGTTGAGGTGAAGGTTTCCCCTTTCCCTGTTAGGCTGAGGCTGTTCAGGGGTGGGGTAAGACCCATATCGAACATAGTGGACGCGACCAACTATGTTCTTATGGAATGTGGCCAGCCATTACACGCTTTCGATTATTTTTCCCTGGGTGGACAAAAAATCGTGGTTCGAAGATGTGCCCAGGGTGAGGTTTTTCAGACCCTGGATAAGATGGACCGCCGACTTCCGGTCCAATCTCTCATGATCCGGGATGCTGAGAAATCTGTCGCGCTGGCTGGAATAATGGGGGGACTTAATTCTGAGATTCTGGATTCCACCAACAGGGTGGTAATCGAAAGCGCCTGTTTCGAGCGTTTTGGAGTACGCCGAACGGCTAAGGCGCTAGGAATGTCCACAGAGGCTTCGTTTCGGTTTGAAAGAGGAGTTGATCCTGACGGGTGTGTCTGGGCTGCAAATCGGGTGGCGAGTTGTATCCGTTCTTGGTCGGGCGGAAATATTCTCAAAGGAATCATTGATGTTTATCCGGAGCCGATTACCAGGAGAGCCGTTACATTAAGGACGGCGAAATCAAACATCACATTGGGACTGAATATTTCCCTTAAGGAAGTGAAGTCTTATCTACAGAGATTGGGAATAGCGGTAAAAGACCTTGGTGGGGCTGATGGGGCATTAGAATGTGTGGCTCCAAGTTGGAGATGGGACTTGGAAAGGGAGATTGATTACATCGAAGAGGTAGCCCGTATACACGGATTCCAGAATATTCCGGCGACGATGCCGGTCTGTGACGTTGAGCCAGACCACACAAAACGTGAATACAACCTTGTCAACAAAGTCAGGGACCTTATGAACGCCTCGAATTTTACGGAAATCATAACCATGTCATTCATATCCAGTAATGCAAATGACCCATTCCGTAAAGATTTTGATAGTGAAGTTGATTTTGCTTTGTTGAATCCATTGACCGAAGATTTTTCTGTTATGCGGCGATCTTTACTGCCCGGATTAATGGGCGCGTTAAAGAGGAACCTGAATTTCAAGAATGAAAATCTACGGTTATACGAAATTGGCAGGACATTTGTTCCTGTCTTGGGGGTAGAGACGCCTTTGGAGCATTTGAAACTGACCGGCGCCGCCTGTGGGTCCAGGTATCCCAACATATGGCATTTTAGCAGAGGAGAGATTGATATACTGGGAAAAGTTGAAGTTAGACCAGAAGTTGACTTTTTTGACATAAAAGGCGCGCTTGAAAATGTTTTAGATGGATTAGGAATAGAAGATGTTCAATATACGTCGTCTGACAGGCCTTTCCTGCATCCAGGTAAGTCATCGGATGTATTGGTCAAAGGGGACAAGATCGGATTTATTGGGGAGTTGTCTCCGGAAAAGACCAGAGAAATTGGTTTAAGTAAAAAGGTCCAGATCTTTGACGTTCTTCTAGAGCCTCTTTTTGTTCAGTCAAGCAAGGATAGAGTTTTTGACCCGCTTCCTCGCTATCCTTATATCGAGAGAGATCTATCGGTCATAGTTGAAACAAATTGTTCAGAAGATAAGATTAAACTCTTGATTTCACGTCTAGGGCATGATATCATTACTTCAGTGATCCTATTTGATTTATATCGTGGCGAATCGATTCCTGAGGGCCATAAGAGTATGGCGTTCCGGATCCGGTATCAGTCCGAGGATCGAACCCTCACCGACGCTGAAGTCCAGGAGGTTCATTCTCAGGTGATTACAGCTCTAATGACAGAGTTGGGAATCGCCGTAAGAGAATGATAAGATTGAGGCTTTTTGCTGGAGCAGTTTAGCGATTAGCTGTTTCGACTTACTGGTTTGGCGTTTGGTGGATTCTCATGTGGAGGGGTGGGTTTGTAATGACCATCGCAATTCCGGAGAAGCAGTATTTTAAAATTGGTGAAGTAAGCGAAATTCTGAATGTTGAGCCTTATGTATTAAGGTATTGGGAATCAGAGTTTAAAATCCTTAAGCCTACTCGTACCAGAGCGAGGCAGAGGCTTTATCACAAGAGAGACCTGGAATTACTCGTTGAGATAAAACATCTCCTGTACGACGAGAAGTTCACTATCGCCGGCGCCAAGAAAAGGCTTCAAGAGATGAAGAAGCAGGCGGCGGCTGAGAAAAAGGCGGCTAAAGCCCCTAAGGCGACGAGAGTCAAAGAAGAGATAAAAGCTCTCGAGAGTCGCGTGGAAAACGCAGCGTCCGACACTCAGGTCGATTACAGAGACTTGCTCATTGAGATAAAAAAGGAACTCAAGGAACTGCGTATGATTCTTGAAGGCTAGTAAGGAACAATCCCTGACACGGTCCTTCAAGAATTCCTTTATATTAATGATTTGAGACGCACGTTCTGAATCTTCACAAAGTTTGTTTCACAGTGTCGGCCTACAAGAAGTGAGGTTTCTCCCAGCTTTGTGAGACGTATCCCTTTTAGTTCTTTCCGAATCGTTTACCTCATCGGATTCATTTATAATTTAAAATCTTTGTTTTGGAGAATCACTGGCAAGTGGTTTCCACGACTAAAGGATTTGTCATTGGTATTGCGTGTGCGTTAGGTTGAAATTATATATATTGGTAACGAGCTTCCGCTCACACAAATGTCGTCTAGGGAGGTCTAAATGAGCACGCCAATGCATTGCCCCGGCTTAGAAGCAAACAAGAATCTGACTTCATTCACCTGCAAATGCCCCAGTTGTGGAACTGAAAAGGAAATCTTTTCAGATGAATTTGATCGACCGCATACCTGTAAAAACTGCAAGCAACCAATAGACTTCTCGAAGTGCAGCATCGAATCAAGCGCTTCGACTCTGAAATAGATAACTTTAAAAAAGCTCACTCAAACTGTGCGGTTAAGGATCTATTTGTCGAGTAAATTCTTCGTCAAGACTGATGCCGGTGGGAGTTCTATGATGAAAGAATTTCCACCACGATGGCCTTAAAAGAGTCTCCCCTGTGAAACTCGTTGTTGAAAAGACCAAACGAAGCGCATCCCGGCGAAAGAAGAATGGCGTCACCGGCTGACGCCTGTTCATAAAGACACAACACAGCCTTTTTTAAGTTGTCAAAAACACCGACAATTTTGTTCTGGGCGCCATAAAAAGCTAGATCCGAGCAAAGAGTTGATGTTGCGGTCCCTTCCAGTAGGGCTATCTTATGGGCCCTTCTGGAAGCCGCTTCAGCAAAGGGCCTTAAGTCAAGCTTCTTGTCCGCTCCCCCCGCTATCAGAAAGATTCTTTCGGCATGAATAGATTTGAGGGCCATGATCCCAGCGACAGGGGTGGTGCTGGTCGAATCATTGATGAACTGAATCCCGTCTTTTGAGCCTACAGGCTCAAGCCTGTGTTCAACCCCTTCAAAGTTTTCTAAAACGTCTCTAATTATACTGTTTTCGACTCCAAGTTTGGCTGATAGCCGCCATACAGACGCGACATTTGAAATATTATGGTCCCCTGGAATCTTGAGATTCAGGTCGACCGGCGCATCCGTACACGAGAAAAAATCTCTTCCGGCCGGAGCTTCTTTATAGAGGCGTCTTGTGGCGTCCTGGTCCCCGTTGAAAAGACAAAAATCGGCGCCCTTTTGATACCAGTAAATGGCCTTTTTATCCCATATATATTCTTCCATGCCCGGATACCGATTTAAGTGATCTGGATAAATATTGGTGAAGATAGACGCATGAGGAGAAATTTGGGCCTCATGGAAACCCTGTAGTTGCCAACTTGACAATTCCATGACGACCGTATCCCGATCATTCACCTTTTCCAACAGAGGCAGGGTTGCAACTCCCATTATGTTTCCCGCGAGGAATACTCGAGGTTTCACCCGTTGCAACACCCTGAACGCCATCTCCGTTGTAGTAGTTTTTCCCCGGGTACCAGTAATTCCTATGACAGTGCCTTTGAAATACTTGCAAAAGAGGCTTTCATCCATCTCAATCGGGACCCCGTGGTCTCTGGCCAGTTTGAGAAATGGCGAAGACTGTGGAACGTCGGCGTTCCGAAGGACCATGTCTGTTTCCACAAAATCAACGGGATCATGTCCAGCTACTTTAATCCGGACTGGTAAGTCCCTGAGCTTTTCAAGGGAAGGGGTGAGCTGTTCCGAACTCTTTAGGTCCGTAACAGTAACTTCAGCGCCACACTCGATGAGAAAAAGAGTATCGTTGAGCCCACGGCCAAGTAGGCCTAATCCCATAACCGTAATTCTTTTACCGGCAAATATGGATTTGTAGTCTTTCAATTTGTCCAAGCCAACAAGTTTGACCACGAAATCTCAGAAGACTGCTGAGTTATTGACCAAATGGGGACCATAATCTTTTATTCCGTAAAAACATTAGGAATGAATCTTCCAGGTGTTTAGAGCATGGACAAAATGTAAGGACCATCTTCGGTTATCGCTATCGAGTGTTCAAAGTGGGCCGACAGTTTGCCATCCGCGGTCACAGCGGTCCATTCGTCATCGAGAAGCTTCACTCGCCATGATCCTTGGTTGACCATAGGTTCGAGAGCGAGTGTCATGCCCACCTCTAGACGTGGATTTCCACCCACTCCTGTATAATTGGGTATCTGTGGTGGTTCATGCATTTTGCGGCCGACTCCATGCCCTACAAAATCCCGAACTACTGCAAAGCCATGAGACTCTACGTGCTTTTGAACCGCTGCTGAGATTTGTTGTAGACGGTTTCCGATCCTGGCCTGTTCAATACCCTTGTAAAGAGACTCTTCAGTTGCAGTGAGAAGGCGTTTTGCCTCCTCAGAAATTGAACCCACCGGGTATGTTCGAGCGGCGTCGCCTACGAATCCTTTAAAAACAACACCCACATCCACGCCTACTATGTCGCCTTCACGGAGGACTCTAGACCCTGGGATACCGTGAACGACCTGCTCGTTAACCGAAGAGCAAATACATGCGGGATAAGGTCTCCTGTTGCTCATGCGGTATCCTTTGAAAGCAGGTTTTGCCCCTGCGTTTCTGATCATGGCGCAGGCTATCTTGTCCAGTTCGCCGGTTGTTATACCTGGAGTCACTACCTCGCCGAGTTTCTGCAAAATGTTGGCGACAATTCTATTTGCTTCCCGGAGTGTTTCAATTTCTCGCGTAGTTTTGAGGATTATCGGGTCTTCTTTCAACTTTGGCCTGCCTTCAGGAAATAAAATGTCATCAACAACGTTTATCAAATCGTTTCATAAATTACCAGTAACTAATTGTATAATGACTATAATCTAGATGATCGGGCCACGACAACTTTTTGTATCAAAATTCTTGATTTTGGCAGATCGTAGGCAAACTATAGGTATTGGGAATTTTAGCATTTATGGCTTGACAGGTTTTTAACGATAAGCTAAACTCAATCAGCTAGTCATGTAATCGCCCGACGGAAGTCCGTATCCTCCTTCTTTGGAGCCATACCCTTTTTGTGAATCCGCCGGGCTTCTTTTTGTAACAATCTCACTCTTTCCGAGTGAAGTTTGCATTTCCAACCAATATAACACTTCCTGTAATGAAGCTAAGATGAGAACCTACAAGACGATAATTCTTTTGACTGTGGTCGCCGCGACTTTTGTTTGGGGCGGCAATGCTTTGTTTTGGATGGAAAATACCTATTGGACTATAAAATCCAGCAAAATGAAGCTTGATCAAGCGTTTTTTCTTGGTGACTGGCTGGGTGCTACAGGGACCGTCATCAGTATAAGACACGACGGTAAGGCTGATTTCCGGAGTGACCTTTTCTATGTGCAGGATGCAAGCGTGAAAATAGAAGGTAATAGATTATTGATCAATATCCCCGGTTTTGAAAAGAATATGACAATTGAGGAACCGCCCAGGCTTGGCGACGATGGATTGTGGCGCATGCGCCTCGATGGCGAAATATTCCTTAAACAGTCGCATGATCTGTTTGTTGGAAAGGATGGGAGGCTTAAAGGCCGTAGCGCCATTTCGAGAGGACTATCCACGGCCTGAATCGACTATATTCTATTTGCTAAGCAATTTACGAAAGTGGTATCCAAAAAGCGCGCTTGATACCGCTTCCCCGAAAGCCTTCCTGTGGAAGATAAGGGCGTTCATCAATAGCTTCCAATAGTAAAATTTTCCTTTATCCAAGATCCCCAAATAGAGAATGGATGAAAAGAAGGCCCTGATTTCTAACCTGTCTATTTTTTTGGGACGGGTAGGTTTGTATTCCTTCAAGAACTCAAGCACTCGTTTATAATACTCTTTAGGCGAATAAATATGATCCAGCACCGCCTGATATCCGGCTCGAATGGTCTCAGCGTCCATTCTTTTCGGAATAAAGTTCAAAGACCCGTCACAGTTGTCACCTGTGCAATCCGCCAATAAACGACCTTCTTCCTGAAGTCTCTGATACAATCTTGTGCCTGGTATTGCATTAAGCAAACCAATCATTGCTTTGACAACGCCGCTACTTTGAATGAACTTGATCTGTTGTTCGAAAATATTTGGAGGATCATTGTCGAATCCGATGATAAACCCTCCCATGACTTCCATACCGTTCCTCTGAATTATCTTTACCGCCTCCACAAGATCCTTGGACTGATTCTGCCGTTTTCCGCACTCCGCGAGGCATTCTTCATCGGGGGTTTCCAAGCCGAGAAAAACCGAATCAAATCCCGCCGCAGTCATCAATGACATAAGTTCCTGGTCTTCCGCGAGGTTGACGGAAGCCTCAGTAAACAGGGAGAAGGGGTATTTCCTTTCCTCCTGCCATTTCGTAAGTTCATGCAGCAAAGATTTGACTTTTGTCTTGTTGCCGATAAAGTTGTCGTCAACAATAAAGCAGCGGCCTCGCCAGCCCATTTGGTACAGGGTTTCAAATTCGTGTAGCATTTGATCATTGGATTTAACACGGGGTTTGCGTCCATTAAGATGGACTATGTCACAGAATTCGCAATCGAAGGGGCAACCCCTTGAATACTGAATTGACATGCAAGCGTAATAACTCATGTTTATCAGGTCCCATTTTGGCAACGGAGTCTGTGTAATATCCGGTTTTTTGTCTGACGTATAGATTTTTTGAACCGATCCTTTGGATAGGTCTTCAAGGTAAAAGGGAAGGGTTATTTCAGCCTCGTTCAGAATTTGGGTGTCAATTTCAGGGAATTCTTCGGGGGTACTTGAAAAAAGAGGACCACCTGCTACCACATTCTTGTCAAATATCTTGGAGCGGCTTATGACTTCCCTCACAGATTCTTTCTGAACTACCATGGCGCCAATGAACACCGTGTCCGCCCACTTTAAATCCGTGTCCGTAAGTGGTTCCACATTCATGTCTATGAGTTTCAAATCCCAATCCTTGGGCATCATTGAAGCAATTGTAAGGAGGCCAAGCGGCACGTGAGCAGCGCGCTTTCTTATAAACTTAAGAATATGTTTAAAACTCCAGAAAGTATCAGGAATAGACGGGTATACGAGTAAAGCCTTCATTATTAAATGATCCTCAAAGAATGTAAGTGGTTAAGTAATGAGAGGAGAATTAAACAATAAGATCTGATGCGCCGGATTAAGATAAGCCACTTCTTAAAACTAGCGCAAAGTATAATAGACAATTAATGCGTATCATCCACAAAGTCAATCCAATTGATGAAATGACAGCGATCACCGATTTGGAACGTTGGCGCTCGGAGTGGCCGGGATGGCGGATTTTCCTGCGTAAGGCGATTCGATAAAACGAAGCAGGGACGAATTGAGGCCTAAAATGAAAGTAGTATTCTTAGAAAAAATATTCTTGTAAGCTTCCATACTTCGAACAAACCTAAAAAAGTCCTCATCTTTACCGTATGCTTCAGCATAAATTTTAGCGGACTCCGCTTCACCTTCTCCTTTAAGGGTTTGAGACTGTCTATAGGCTTCCGCAAGAATTATATCCTTCCTTTTGTCTGCGTCCGCCCTGATTTCGCGTGCCTGTTCATCTCCTTCCGCCCTGTACCTTTTGGCTATTCTTTCCCGTTCCGCCTTCATCCTTGCAAATACGCTGTTTTGAACTTCCTCCGGCAGATCGACACGCTTTATTCGGACGTCGATGACCCTGATTCCGAAACGGAGCGCCTGTTCCTCGGTACCAATGGTCACCTGCTTCATAATTCTTTCTCGTTCTTCTCTAATAAATTCCTTGAAGTTGTTGTTTGCTATTTCCTGCCGCAATCGAGCGAAGATAATGTCGTTCAATCTGGCTATAGCTCCCGAATAATTCCTGACAGTCTGGAAAAATACCAAAGGCTCTTCAATCTTCCACCTGGACACGGTGTCTACCGTAAGGCGCTTTTTGTCCAGGGTTATGTATTCGGCGGGTCTAGCTTCAGCAGCCAGAATTCGTTTTTCCAAAATGATGAGATCCTGGACTAGGGGAATTTTAAAATAAAGGCCTGGGTCCTTGATTATTCGAACCGGTTTCCCGAATTCCAATATGACACATTGTTCCCATTCCTGGACAACAAACATTGACTGAAGGGCCACTAACGCAATTACAAATAATATCAAAATTGGCTTAAGCATTATCTTTATTGGCCTTTCTGCTTCTCAGTTGCGCCCTGCTCGGTGTTCGAAACAGTCGGAATTTGAAAAACCTTGTCCGGGTCGGCTATATTAAGGAGAGGAATAAGCTTGGAATCAGGGCCTTGAGTGATAAATTTTCTGGCAGGGGACAGGAATTTCTCGGCGGATTCCAAATACAATCTTTCTCTGGTAACCGCAGGCGATTTCATATACTCACCAAGCACCAGGGAAAAACGCTGAGCGTCACCCTGCGCTCGAATTACCCGTTCCACCTTATAGGCTTCAGCCTGTCGGATTTCCTGTTGGGCGTTTCCCCTCGCCTTGGGAATAATGTCTTCGGAATAGCCCTCAGCCTCCTTTATGAGCCGCTCCCTGTCTTCCCATGCTCGCACGACATCATGAAACGCCTCCTGGACCTGTGAAGGTGGGTCTACAGCCAGTAATCGAGCTTGGGTCACCTGCAATCCAGTGTCGTAGTTGTCCAGCAATTTCTGGAGATACACTTCCACTTTTTTCTGTATCTCCATCCTGCCTTTGGTCATTGTGTAATCAATTGTGTTTTCACCCACTATGCCTCTTAGCGCCACTTCGGCTGAGGCTCTAAGAGTATTCTCAGGGGCTTCCGCTCCAAAAAGAAATTTAATCGGGTCCTGAACCATGTATTGGACGAACAACTGAACATCTACAATGTTTTCGTCTCCAGTTAGCATCAGGGCTTCAGCCGGGACGGAGCGGGTCCTGGTCCCATCGCTTCGGAAGCCTATCTCTGTGCGCCTTACTTTACTCACATCGACCACGATTTGATTCATAAAAGGTTTAGGAAGCCTGTAACGTAGACCAGGCTCGTTAATTGAATACTCCTTGCCGAAAAGCAATGCCACGCCCTTTTCTCCGGGGCCGACCACGTAAAAACCGGACAGAATATATAAGCTGGCGCCAATTGCGCCTGCGGCCCATATTCCCCAGCCCTTCATGAAATTGTTGAGCCTGTTTCTATATTCTTCAAAGTTGCGTTGCAGCTCTTTTATGGGGTTTTGATCCTGTCCGTGCTGAAATCGTTCCATCAAGTCTCCTAAAACATGGCCGGTAATAACCGAAGATGGTTGTCAACAAAGGAGCCAAGTCAATTCATGAACTCAGCTCAACGAGACTCCCTTGTCGTTCAGAAACGTAATAATTGCTAGGGAAGGGTGTCGGGTGGCGAATAATAAGGGGAAAACCGTTTTCCGGAGAACGTTGTCTTCGGGGAAACAAAATATATGTCTTTCGCGATTTAACCGTCCTGCCTCTTGTTGGACATCCTGACGAGTTTCCTAAACAGGGGAGTTTTCTTCAGCCTTTGCAGGGCGACATCAGAAAGGGCCTTTTCTATTACCTCCGCGCCGCCGACCTGCACAGCGAGATTCAAAACGGCAAGGGCCTGTTTATATCTTCCTGTGCGGGCATAAATCAGCGCCGCGTTGTAGTGTAGCCATTCAGGTTCAAAGGGTTCCTTGTCAACCAGGGCCTTTTCATAGTAATCAAGCGCATCATCATAGTATCCCATTTGCAGATTTAAATAAACAAGCCGACTGACCGTATAAGGGGCCAGGTTGCTGGACCCTTCAATGGTTTTCCGCACCTGCAAAGACTTCCTTTTGTTGCCAAGGATCAGGTGGGCCACTGCGTAATCAGCTAGAGCAAATTGATCCGATGGATCTTTTTTTAACCCACGGTTGTAGTATTTTACGGCGCTTCGAGGTTCACGCTTCTTATATAGAAAATAATGGCCAAGGTGAAAATCAACCTGAGCGTCATCAGGATCATTGGTAAACGCTTTTTCAAAAAGTCTGAGCGCCTCCTTTTCCCGATCCAGTTCCAGATAAAGATGCCCCAATTCGGCAAGGAACTGACTGTCCTCGGGGTCCAGTTCCACGGCTCTGTCCAAGTAATGTAGCGCCTTTTCGTAATCAGAATCATCCAAATAGATGAGGCCGAGGTTGAAGTAAGGGTCCCCGTTGTCTCCATCGAGGTTTATAGACGCCAGGAAATCCTGTTTTGCCTGATCAAGCAGCCCAAGTTTCCAGCATATCAGTCCGCGATTGTTAAACAGGTAGGCCCGACCAACGCTACTCAAGTGAATAGCTTGATTAATCAGCTCGTGGGCGTCCTGGAGGCGGTCTTCATCGTACTTCATGAGAGCGGCGTCGTTCAGGCTTCGAACAAGCTTTTCGCGCTCCCACTCACGATGGGCGCTGAAAACCATATTCCC
Organism: Syntrophaceae bacterium; assembly: GCA_031292235.1. Lineage (GTDB taxonomy): Bacteria > Desulfobacterota > Desulfomonilia > Desulfomonilales > Desulfomonilaceae > CAJBEZ01. The sequence continues at coordinate 18,622 of JARLHM010000191.1, forward strand.
AGTTCTAAGACTTTCCAGTTTCTTTGTTTCTGTCAAAAGAACGAAGTTGTTGACTTCCAGCCCTTCTTCCAACCAATTGACCTCAACGCAAAAAGCGGGAACTTTGTTGGAATCTCCAAAGAAGCTAAGGTAAAGTAATACCTTACGATCAAGGTCGTCAGAAAATTTGTTGATGTCCCAGATTTCATCGGGGTTTTCAAGGGTGAAAGCGATCCAGGGACCAAAGCCCGTCTTTCCAAATTGCTCTATTGTCAAAGATATTTCAGGGAGAGCCGTGGCTATTGTCTTATTGTCCGGAAAAGACGGAAGTGACGTATGGTGTGGTTTTGGCGAAAATTCCAAAAAATCAATAGTCTTGTCGATATCCCTTGTCGCCATCCATTACCTCTGTGTGGAGTTCATAAATCATTGTGTTCATAAAATCAAAATTCTTTTTAGCAATTGGTCATTTTTTAAAAAACGTTCAGTGACTATACGAAAAAATTAAATTATCACGTTTAAACAAAATAGCACTAAGTGTCACTGTGGTCAACGAATTGAAAATATGCAAGCCCCCTATTCGAAGACAAAAGAAATGAGAAAACCAGTTATACCGAATCTTGTATGTGCGCCAATCTCCAACCCATTGTTATGCCTACAGCCACTATAGCCGCTGTTTCAGTTCTCAAGGTGGTCGGACCAAGTGACGTTGCAACAAACCCGGCCGTTGTGAGCCGTGATTCTTCCTGATGAGTAAGCCCTCCTTCAGGCCCGATCACGAAAGTCGCTCGTTTGGGGTTACGAGAGTCTAGAACTGTTCCGAGTGGGGGAATTTCCCGATCGAGAGCGAAATAAACAAGACAAGAATCCTTACTAACTCCGCCCAGGAACTGTTCAAGGTCCATTGGCTCATTGAGCGCCGGCATTGTCGGTCGGCCCGATTGGGCGCAAGCCGATGAAGCGATCTTGAGCCATCGAGTCCGCGCTGAATCTGGACGTCTATTAGATCGTTCAAAAAGCAAAGGGAAAAACGAATCGACCCCAAGCTCTGTACAATGCCGTATGATTTCCTCCGTCGGCCCCGGTCTTATACACCCAAAAGCCAGATCAACCTTCACGGGGAATGCGAAGGCATCCTGGGTTGAACTACGTATGTTTCCAATTAATGCGTTTCTACAGTCTATCCCAAGGACCACGTCATAGAGACGCGTCCCGTCGAGCGCTATCACACTATCGCCAGATCTGACATGGAGTACCCTTTTTAGGTAGTGCGAGTTCGCTTCGGAAAATAAAATCTTCCCATCGCAGATTTCACCGTGTGTAACAAAAATTCTACGGTCTCTCAAGATCTGAACCGTCTATGCAGATAGTTTTCGATGCGATCAAGACCCTCAACTATGTTTTCCATCGAGTTTGTATAAGAAAAGCGAATAAAACCCTCAGCGTTTTCTCCAAAGTCTATTCCCGGGGCGACACCGACACGGGCTTCGCGAAGTATTTCAAAAGTAAATTCATAAGAGTTCTTTGAAAATTTTCGAGCGTCACACAATATGTAGAAAGCCCCCACTGGATCATGCTTTATCTCAAATCCGATTTCACGGAGGCGTTTCAGCATGACTTTTCTGCGTTCATTAAATATTCGTTTCATTTCAAAAGTCTGCGATGAAGAGTTCGTAAGCGCTTCTACTCCTGCATACTGGATAAAGTCAGCAGCGCTGATGAAGAAATTCTGGCTCATTTTTTGAATCGGCCTTACGCATTCAGGACGACTGATAACGTAACCAAGTCTCCAGCCGGTCATAGCGTATAACTTTGAAAAACCGTTCAAAACAAACGAATTGTCGGTAAATTCCAAAATTGAATGCTCCTGTCCTTCGTAAACAAGCCCATGGTAAATTTCATCAGAGATAATCGGCACACCCAGATTCGAGATCGCTTTCATGTTCTCCGGCGTTATTAGTGTGCCGGTAGGGTTCGACGGAGAGTTGATCATGATGGCCTTAGTCCGTTTTGAAATAGCCTTTTTAACCGCGCCGGGGTTCAGTTCAAAGCCATCCTCAGGATGCACAGGCACAAATGTGGGAATCGCCCCCAGGAAATTCACAAAATTTGGATAACACGCGTAATGAGGGTCAGAGAGAATGACTTCATCACCAGGGTCTAGGATTGATGCTAGTGTAAGAAATATAGCAGGTGACGAACCGGAGGTGATTATTACATTGTCCGGATTGACATCGACATTGTACATACGTTTGTGGCTGGCCGATATCGCGTGACGCAGCTCAGGAATTCCGACACTCGAAGTATAATGAGTTCTACCCTGTCTCAGGGCCTTGACTCCAGCCTCAACAATATTTGAAGGAGTATCGAAATCGGGTTCTCCAACTTCAAGATGAATGACTTCCTCACCCGTTCTGGACATCCGTAGGGCTTCTTCAAGAACGTCCATGACCAGAAATGGGGGTATATTTGCGGACTTCCGCGAAACACATTCGCAAAATCTATTCATAAACAAAATCCTCTGTAAAATAGTCGCAGCGTCCAATGCCTATTTTGCTAAGATAACTATTATAGAAGAACGGGGCGCCGCGGTTCAAACTTATTAATTGATTTTCCTACCATCCCCTGATAAAATCGCCAAACGCTAGAAAAGCTTTTATTTTTTGTAGAATTGGCTACGCTCTTAACTAAGTAAAAGCTTTAGGAAAATGTGATATGTGTTCGAAGCTACAAATACGTTTGTCGGTTATGGTTTTGATCATCGCCTGTTTCGCGTTCATCCCGGATTTTAGCTTTGCGACAATATATGGAATAAAGGACCCGAAGGGAGCTTTTGTCCCCAAGGTTTCCGTTGAAGTTGGGAAAAAAGAAATCCTCATTACAAAAGTTGATCCACGCGAAAAGTTAAAGTCATTCGCTCTTGTTCTTAATCGGAAAAGCCCGGCGCTGATCCGCAATATTAGTTCCGTAAACGTTGAATGGATCGCGTCGGACAATCGACCAACAAAACCTGTTCCATTTGCAGGCCCTACTTATGATCCGAACAAGCTGAAGTTCGAAGAATCCGTTACGAGATCCATCGGAATGAAGCTCGTTGACAAGAGCGCCCGCAATCTCTTTGCCGGCAAGCAATTTTCAGACTTGTTTTCCATGTACCTCGACCAGCAATCATTGGTTCCCAAGGAGGGGGCAACAGAGTCCGAAGGCGCCGTCAAATTGGGAGCCGGTAGGGACATCTCCATCAATGTAGACAAGACATCGATAACCTTCAACGAAAATAACATTAAAAAGGGCGAGATCATAAATGTCGATAATCGATCGGGATTGGATCAGACTCTTGGAGTGGAGATCCCGGAGAAAGACCTGCTTTATACTCAAATTGTTAGAAAACCCGAACAAACTAAAGTGCCGAGAGAGATTTGGGGCAAATTCAAGGTTACAGCGGATTCAGGTATTTTTATAGTTCTCATTCCTGACCCCGATCCGGTTCGACTCGCAAACCTGAACGGGAAAGAAGTTGTGGTAAAAACATATCAGGGAGACAAGGTCCGGGAATCTATAAAGATCCCTATAAAGACTACTACAGAGTCGTCTGCTGTTGGATCAGGACATGGCTCTTCAACTTCGGTTCATGAACAGGACCTTAAGCCCCCGGGCAAAACAACCGCGCCTTCCGCCTCACAGGGGACTGAAGCGCCGCCGGCTTCTATGGAGAAGGTTGGCCCTTCAAGAGAACTGGAAAACAGAGGTGGTTCGACCGTAGTCGGAATCTGGATACTTCAGATTTTCAACTTCGTAGCTCTTGTCGCCTTGGCGCTTTATGGGGCCTTCTTTGTTCTACCCAAAGTCCAGGTTCTGGAGGCGAGGATATCCAAGAGCGAAATGTTCTTGCATGGAGTGCGAGAAGCTATAAGAGAGGAACTTGATAAAACTAAAGAAGAGATATTGAACGAGTGCAAAGCTGAGAATCCTCCAAATGAATCTCAGCAGGGTTAGAATCCTTCCAAAAATCTTCATTCGATCGGTCCTCATTTTTTAAAGTTGCGCAAGAACCGTTCATAATTTAAATTATGCGATCATTTTTTTATCCGGGAGATCTTTCAATGTTTGGTCCCATGCCCACTTCGTTTTTTCTGACCGCCGGTAGTGGTGAAGCCTCAATGGAGCTTAACGCCTTTGACGCCGCTTTACTGGACGCCGGGGTAGGAGACACCAATCTTATCAAAATGAGCAGTATTCTGCCCCCAGGCGCCAAACAGATCGAGCGGATTCCATTAAAAAAGGGGTCTTTTGTTCCTCTAGCTTACGGAGACAGGTCTTCAGATTTCGCGGGGGTTCAGATTTCGGCGGCGGTTGCTGTTGGGATCCCAGAAGATCCACATGAAGCCGGTCTGATAATGGAGTTTTCGCATGAAGGTGATCCCGAGAGTTGCGAAAATATTGCGAGGAGCATGGTCAAAGAAGGTATGGAAGTAATTCGTAAACGAAAACTACTCGAGATAAAGAGTATTTCCGCTACCCTCAAAGTCACGAGAGTGGGGGCGGTATTTGCTGCGGTGGTGCTATGTCCCTAAATGAGAAAGAATGGTTTACAGAAGCTTTTGAGAATAACACGGCATTCGCTGTCCATTATACGAAAAAGCTTTATGAGGCTCAAAGCGAATTTCAGAAAATAGAGTTTTATGAAACACCGGTGATGGGAAGGGTCCTGTCCTTGGATGGATGTTTCATGGTTACTGAAAAGGACTCTTTTGTCTATCATGAGATGATCACTCATCCGGCCGGGGCAATGACGCCACATCCGGAGTCAGCGCTTGTAATAGGAGGCGGAGACGGGGGGACTGTGACAGAACTCGTCAAATATCCCAGTTTAAGATCTATAACTCTTTGTGAGATCGATGGCGAGGTAGTTTCAACCTGCAAGAGATTTTTCCCGGAGATATCAAGCGGATTGTCCGATTCCCGGGTGAAGGTTGTCTGTCTGGATGGCGCAGCCTACGTTAAGCAGTTCCAAGACGAATTTGATATAATACTTATTGATTCGACAGACCCCGTAGGTCCAGGAAAAGCACTATATGAAATGGATTTTTACAGGTCCATCAAAAATGCTCTCAAAAATGGCGGGGTGGCGACTTTTCAGACTGAAAGCCCATTCTTCATGGCAGATGTTTTCTCGGATACGGTGAAGAATTTGAGGTCAGTATTTGGGCCTGAGTGTGCGACACCGTATTTGTCAGTCATACCCAGCTACCCTGGCGCTCTGTGGTCGTTCACCATGTGCTCGAACGAACCTAAAGACGCTTTCAACCCTCAGTCTGGCCTTTCTGACGAACTGTTGAAATCTCTGAATTATTACAATGCGCAAATTCACACTGCGGCCTTTGTCTTGCCGAACTTTGTGCGCAAGTTGATATCTTAGAAAGCTGGATTCTGTCTTATGTTAGAGCCGCATTTTCTTGACTCACACTCGGCGAAGGTTATAGGAGGCAGACCTGCGATCCTGGGATGCCCACTGGACGTGACTTCGACATACCGGGCTGGATCCAGCGAGGCCCCTTCAGCTATCAGGATATCCTCTGATTCAATTGAATCCTACTGTCCTTTGCTCGATAGGGACCTCGCAGACCGCCCCTTTGCGGATTTGGGCGACCTCCGCCTGGCTGGACAGTCTTTAGAAGAAAAATTAGACGAGATTCAGGTTAATGTTGAGAAAATACTCGCACAGGGTGGGGTCCCTCTCTGTGTTGGAGGGGAGCACACGGTTACTCTCCCTATAATTCAGGCTTTAAAGAAACATTCCGGAAAGTTCGTTATATTGCACTTGGACGCTCACTCTGACTTACGGGATTCATACGAGGGGCAGAAGATAAATCATTCGACTGTAATGAGACGCGTAGTCGAGATAACCGGTCATGAAAATCTCATTCAATTCGGGATCAGATCAGGGACTCGCGAAGAATTCCACTGGATCAGGGAACATGGTGTTCTGGCAAGTTTCCGACCAGGGCTGGAAAATACAATACTCAAAAGAATCGCAGGAAGACCCGTCTACCTGACCCTGGATCTGGATATCTTGGATCCGGCATGTTTCCCGGGTGTAGGGAATCCCGAGGCAGGAGGTTGGGCGTACAACCTTCTGGAAAGATTTATCAAGTTTCTTGTGCATGTTGATATTATCGGCCTGGATGTTGTGGAGCTAATGCCTTCGATTGACAGGTCTGAGATGAGTTCAATAACGGCGGCGAAGATAATCCGGTCATTGTTGCTGGTCTGCTAGTTAATATTATTCGTTGATTGTGATATGAGTCGGCCCATGATCAGTTTTATGGGTCATGTAGTTATAAGATGGTCGTGAGGTCAAAGCGATCAGCAAATGCTAAGCCAGACAAAAATGACTATGGACGGGAAAACCTGGTATTTGGGATTGGTGTCCCGACTGTTTTTCGGCCCCTTGGTTTTTTGCGCTATCCTTGCTATTTGCTGTATTTCGACAAAGGGGTACTCCGCGGATTATTCCGTTAACCAGGTGAATCCGGCAGGTGGATGTCCCGATCTTGTTGATCTGATAAAAAAACTGTCACCCAGTGTTGTCAGCATTGCAGTTGAAAGAAAGGAAATCCCTGGTCGTAGCTCTGGTTCCACTTGGCCTATGAGGGAAGACGCAGCGAGCATCGGCGACAAGGGTAAAAACAAAGACCCACTTCTGAGCGACAGTATAGGAAGCGGGTTTTTCTGCGACAGGGAAGGGCACATAGTCACGAACGCGCACGTTGTCGACTCGGCCGAAAAGATTCAGGTGACCTTATCTACAGGCAAAGTTCTTCCGGCTAGGGTAGTGGCCGTACATCCCCGTGTAGACTTGGCGTTGGTAAAGGTTGACCCCGAGTTTGAGGCGCAGGAAGCGAAGATAGGCGATTCATCAAAAGTAGAAGTGGGTCAGTGGGTACTTGCGGTAGGGAACCCATTCGGACTAGGACGAACCGTCACTGTAGGGATTGTCAGCGGAAAAGGACGTTTCCTGGGATTGGGGCCGGATGACAATTTTATTCAGACCGACGCCTCCATCAACCCAGGAAATTCAGGTGGACCGCTTTTTAATATGATTGGCGAGGTCATAGGCATAAATACAGCCATAATAGCGTCAGGGAAAGGAATTGGGTTCTCAATTCCATGCAATTATGTGAGGGAGTTACTCGAACAGAAGCCTGGCCACCGCAACAAGACCAGCGGATGGTTAGGCGTTTATGTTGATGACATCGACGAAATCAAGGCTAAATCATTAGGCCTTTCGTCTCCTGATGGGGTAATGGTGGGTGATGTTCTCGGCGCGACTCCGGCTTTTCTTGCAGGCATTCGTAAAGGCGATCTTATCTTGCGCGTAGATGGGAAACCAATTCATAATGGGAAACATCTATCTTCGATTGTTTCAGGTAAAAAGCCGGGAGATGTTGTCCGTATGGTGGTTCTTAGGGAGAACAACCCCCGAAATGTTGATGTAGTGATGGGCAGCCCTCCGGAATAATTAAATATTCTCTGTAATCTCAGATTCTCGCCGGATGACCTCGATCAATTCTGTTGTAGCGCGTACTAAATCGGCATTCACAATTTTGTAGTGGAAAAGCGCCGCGAACTCAAGTTCCCTTTTCGCATTCTGAAGCCTTATTTTTATTGACTCTTCGGTGTCAGAACCGCGTAGCCGGAGACGTTGCTCGAGAACTCCAAAGTCAGGAGGCATTATGAATATGCCAATGGCTTCGTCGATCTTTCGGAACACATCCATGGCGCCGTTGACATCAATATCCATGATGCATCGCCGTCCATTTCGTAACGCCTTCCGGATCGGTTCAACAGGTGTCCCGTACATGGCTCCGTGAACTTCTTTCCATTCCAGAAAGCCGTCGTTGCCAATCATTTCGAAAAAGCGCGTCCTGTCAACAAAATAGTAATCGACAGCCTCTACTTCACCTTTTCTGGGCTCCCGGGTTGTACACGAGATTGAATAAGAAAGGTCTGGTAGAGTGGTCCTGACGCGACGGATCAAAGTAGATTTACCAGCTCCGGACGGAGCTGAAAGAACAAACAAGACTGGTTTGATCAAGGCTGACTCCTCAATTTACTCAAGAACGAGTGGCTGTTCTCATATTGAAAATGACACCGGACCTGTATATTCATTTTGCTAAAATTTTGTCCAGCGGGAAATCCGGTTTGTTGACACAGTTGGCAGTGATTAGCTATCTTTTGCCTGATAATAAAAACGAAGGTCCAGATAATGATTCGAAAAGTCCTGGTAGCCGTGTTGTTGGCGCTGAGTCTTATAATGACAATATACGGAGGGTTTTTCCGTAAATTCTTGGTGTATGACAACCTGGAGAAATTCGATAAGTTGAAAAACGTTGGGATAACAATAAAAGTCCCGGGTTATGAGAACGCTTCCGAGACTTTTACACCTGAGTCTCAGTGGTTTTCGGAGCCTGAAATGGTCCGGGCAATGACCTTTGAAGGGGTAAAGCGTTACAAGGACGGAAAACTCATCTCAAACTATCCTGATCTTCGTATGCTGAAGGGCCGGATCCCATGCCCGACCTGAATCTAAAAATGGACGTCGGGAACGTCCTAATACAAGTTGCTCATTGACAAGAAGCGAGTTAGGAGAATATTACGTGGAAAAAATCAGGCTCAAGGTTCAGATAGCCTGCGTAGCGTTACTAAATCTTGGTTTATTTCAATGGCAAACAGTTTGTTTTCCGGTACTCAACTGTCATTCCTGTCCTACTGCGATATTCGCCTGTCCGGTTGGTATCATTGGTCAATTCATCGGTCTGGGATTGATTCCTCTGAGCGTTGTCGGAATAGTGGCCATCGCCGGCCTAACTGTAGGGCGTTTCCTATGCGGCTGGGTATGTCCATTTGGATTCCTCCAGGATCTCCTATACAAGGTTCCATATATAAAATTCGACATCCCTCGCTGGACCCGTTTTATAAAATATGGGGTCTTCGCCGGGTTGGTTGTCGCTGTTCCCTTTTTTCTGACGCCCGGGTTTCCAGCTTATTTCTGTCGGCTGTGCCCTGTAGCCACAATAGAATCGGCAGTTCCCTGGGCTGTAATAAATGGGACCACCGACATATTTTCTTTGACGCTGAGGCTTGTAATACTGTTTGCCGTGGTCGTTGCGGCAATGGGACATCGCCGATTCTTTTGCAAGGTTATCTGTCCTCTCGGGGCTGTCTTGGCGCCTCTTAACCGTTTTGCCTTGATCTTCCCAGAGCGAAACGACAAATGTACAGATTGCGGAGCCTGTAACAAAGTGTGCCCAATGGAAACAAAACAAGGGGAATCGAAACTTGGGGTTTATGATGGAGCGCCCGAAGAGTGTATATCCTGTCTGGAATGCCGGGACAAATGTCCAACCGACTCCATAAAAATATGGGGCTGATCCCTTTTAGTTTCCTACATGGAGGTCGTAAACATGTGTGAATTGAACGCCTATATATTACGCGAAGGTGAAGAAGAGCTGGTCATGGAAAGTGTTGGCTCGCTTGTTCCTGTTGATGGAAAGATTACCCTGAAGAGTATCTTCGGTGAAACAATTTCAATTAATGGCGCATTATTGGAAGTAGACCTGATTGGTCAAAAGATCCGGCTCAAACCCCTTTGATTTATAGAATCAAAGGTTTAAGGTTCGCTGCTGAGCATGTGATTGCAAGTTTTGCTCTTGACAGCCAAGGAGCCCCTTTGTAAAAGGTACGCGTAATTTCGGATTTTCCAATTGCAATTTCCGACCGGTGAGAGGCTTGCGACAAATGTCATCCATGGAGGCGGTAATTGTACTTAACGCCGGCTATGAATTTATGGGGTTAATCTCATGGCGTAGGGCCATGACGTTGCTATTCAGTGGCAAAGTGGAAGTTCTCAAAGAATCCGATAAGGTTGTACGGACTGTCTCAAAAAGTTTTCGTATCCCGGCTGTAATAAGGCTGCTCAAGTTTATCCGCCAAATATATAGACGGGAAGTGCCCTTTTCCAGAAAAAATGTTCTAATCCGAGACGCGTTTACCTGTCAGTATTGTGGGGATGATTTCATCTCCAGTGAGCTAACGGTAGATCATATTGTACCAAAAGTGCAGGGTGGCGAGAACCGGTGGAACAACGTTGTGGCGTGCTGTAGGATGTGCAATGTGAAAAAGGGCGGAAGGACCCCGAGACAGGCGGGCATGAGTCTTATAAGACAACCCTTCAAGCCGACGATAATGGAATTCCTTAACGTATATTTGGCAAGGAAATTCGGGATTAACCTAAATGAGCTGCTGAGCGCCTAGACATTTGAATGCATGGGTGGAAGGGAGACTGGGCAACTGTGAGTTTTTCACAAGAACGCAAAAAACCCTATTTCCGGTCTTAGCGCATGCTGGAGTCCGGACATTTTTTTGTTGACACGCTTTCCTCTTATGATAAGAGAAGAACGCTTCTTTTTTATTATATTTCCATCCCAGTGGAACACACGCGAACGGCCATTTAGATGCCGTTTTCGTGTTTTAAGGGCCAGTTATATTTCACCGACTCCCGGCGCGTACCGTTACGCTTCCAATTCACAGTTGTCTTACACAATATTTTAATTTTATTGTCAACAGTTTTTATTTGTATTTTGAGATATTAAGAACATTTTTGAGATATAATATTATTAATGACTAATAGTAAACTTCATGTTTAGTTTCAGTATGACAACCTATATAGCAAATAACATATTGTTAATAATGGTATTTTATTAGCATGGTGTAGATTTTGAAGTCTGCCTATTATGATTCTTTCCAAGAGCTTTCAGACGCAACGCGCGGTTTAAGTTCGCTAAAAAGAGAACTTATTCTGCTTGGCATCGCTGTGCTCTGCTTCATTTTCATAATCAATAGTTCATGGAAAGCTTCGCCCGACAGCGCGCTGTATTTGGAACTTGGGGAATCGATTGCGCACGGAATGGGATACAAATTTAATGGCGAGCACCATACATATGTGCCTCCGGGATATCCCTTGCTAGTCTCTGTGAACGTGAAGTTATTTGGAAATAGCTTCCTGGCTTTTCGCGTGATGATGTCGATAGTCGGAATCGCGACAGGATTTTGTGGATATTTACTAATATTAAGACTGCTTGGCCGAGATCTGGCTTTAGTGATTGGTGGGTTATTTGCGGTCAATAACACGCTCTTATTGAATTCCACCTACACCACATCGGATACACTTTTCACATTGTTTGGCTTGTTAAGTCTTATAAGTGTCAGCGCAATTCGGTCGGGCTCGGCCCGACCCGGTGGCTTAACATTGGCAGGAGTTCTCTCTGGGGTCCCTGCGCTTGTTAGAATAAACGGTTGGGGTTTGCCGGTTTCTTCGGGATTATTTCTATTTTCATCGATGAAGAAGAGCGCGCTGACAAAAAGGGTCTCATATGCCTTCATATTTGTCATCGTAGCATTGATTCTTCCTTGTTTATGGGAAGTCCATAAGACAGGATATCCGGCCTCCATTAACGAGGGAGAATATGTTAAAGCGGTCACCGGCCGGACGCTTGGGACACAATTGTCCATAATCTCAAAGGCCGCGTGGGATTATATTCCCGAAATGGCCACAGCGTTGGCGGGAGTTTCCATAAAAACCGGGTTTGTGGAGATCTTAATAGCGGTGCTTGCTGCGATTGGTTTTTGGGTGTCCTGGAAAAGAGGCGAGAGACTTTTTACGTATTTGACGATTGTTCAATTTGGGGGACTGCTGCTGAGCCCAGCGGGCGCCAGGTACATTCTTTTGTTGATTCCTGGCCTGCTGTTGTTCTTCTTTCAGGGTGTAGCGATTACGATCATCCAGCTTAATAAAAGGACTTCGATAAAGTGGCGCAAAATATTTGAATTGAGAGGTATCCTTGTTGTCGTAGCCTTTTTGTTATTTGCCACAAACATGGGACAAAATGTTGTTACGATTTCTCAGGCGCGTTGGGCGCTGGAATCCAATGGAGCGGAATCCGACCGGGACAGGCCTTTTTTTGTAGCCGCAAGGTGGCTAAGAGCAAACGCAAACGGTGAGCCTGTCTTGACGATGAATCCAAGGATAATTCGCTACCTCACAGGTCTGCCTACTGTTGAGACGCTGCGTTCAGGAAGTCCGGAGGAAACGGTTTGGCCTTCAACCCGGAACCAGATCGCCGCTATGCTTGAAAAGCGAAAACCTGCTTTTCTTTTTCTTGATGACAAGGACCCGATCCTAAAAAGGTTGATAATTGAAGCCGCAGAATCCTTAGATTTTGAGGTTTATGTTATACGTGAAGCGTCGTTTGGGAATCGATACTCCGTTGCTCGACTATCGCCGCGCAATTGAATTGACTAAATAGATGTCACGGAAATGGCCATTTACCGTCAGGTTAAAATATAAAATTATCTCTGTCCCGTCACAAAGAAATTTCAAATTTCTTGACAAAGTAATACTCTGATAGTAAAAATCATTGTTTATAGTTCCGGAGAGGTGCCGCATGAAAACGTGGACCCCAAAAAAAGGGGAAGTAGAACGTAAATGGTTTGTCATCGACGCCAAGGATAAAGTCCTTGGACGAGTGGCCGTAGAATGCGCCAGAATATTACGTGGGAAGACTAAGCCTCAGTTTGCGACTCACATGGATACTGGTGATTTTGTAATAGTTATTAATGCGGACAAGGTTAAGCTTACTGGGCGGAAACTCCAACAAAAGATCTATTACAGCCATAGCAATTATCCTGGTGGAATTAAAAGTATCAAAGCTGAAACCTTGCTCAAGCAAAAACCTGAAAAAATGTTCCGTCTGGCGGTTCGTGGTATGCTTCCTAAGAACACTCTCGGTCGCGCTCAACTGGGGAAACTCAAAATTTATGCCGCTGACTCACATCCCCATGAGGCCCAGCAACCGCAAACCTACAACTTTTAATATGGAGTCGTAGATGTCTCAAGAATCTTTTTATGCTACCGGAAAAAGAAAAAACGCTATCGCAAGGGTTTTATTGAAGCCCGGTTCCGGAAAGCTTGTAATTAATGACCGACCGATAGACAGTTATTTCGGTAGACCGACCTCAAGAATGGTCATTATGCAACCTTTTGAATTAACCCAGACTGCCGGCCGTTTTGATGTTACCGTTTCTGTTCACGGAGGCGGTTTATCTGGTCAGGCGGGCGCCATCAAACATGGAATTAGTAAGGCTCTCTTAGAGATAGATTCGACTTTCAGGTCTATGTTGAAGAGCGCAGGTTTTCTAACCAGAGATTCCAGGATTAAAGAACGCAAGAAATATGGAAAGCGAGGAGCCAGGGCCAGCTTCCAGTTCTCCAAACGTTAATCTATCGGCTTTAGCCGGGGTTTTCAAAACGTGATATGAAGAGACAGGTTTCGAAACCTGTCTCTTCTGTTCATAAGACCAAACAAATTATCACGTTTTAGCCACGGTGTCAGCGATAGGAATCCAAGACCTTTGACAGCTTGCCTATGTTAAGCGCTCTCGTGGCAGCGGGGCCTTGCTGTATGAAAGAGAAATGGTCTTCATACGCCGGTCTTCCATTCTTGTACAGGATACCCAGAGGAATCCTGTCTCCCCATTCTGAAGCTTTAAGAAAAGCCGCTCGCCGATCCGTCGGGTCATAATCCTCCGACAAAACGTAGCAACGCTGGTTATACCATCCGAAGGTGTTGACTTTGTTGAAAGATACACAGGGTTGCAGGACGTCGACCAGAGAAAATCCTTTATGCCTTACAGCGGCCTGAATAAGTCCAGAAAGATGTTCTGTCCTGCCGGAAAACCCACGGGCCACAAAGCCGACGTTCATGGTTATTGCGACTTCGACCGGGTTGAAGGGCTGGGAAAATACTCCATCGGGTTGATTCTTTGTGACAAACCCAGGTTCAGAGGTCGGGCTGGCCTGCCCTTTGGTCAATCCGTAAACCTGGTTGTTATGAACGATCAAGGTCAAATCAATGTTCCTCCGTATCGCCGCCAGGAAATGATTCCCGCCTTCACCGTAGCTGCAGCCATCACCGCTTTCAACTATGACTTTGAGTTCAGTGTTGCACAACTTTGCGCCGGTGGCGACCGGTAAGGACCGACCATGGAGGCCATTGAAGACATTGGCGTTCAAATAATGCGGAGCCTTCGCAGCCTGGCCGATTCCTGACACAAATAGTACTTGGTGTGGCGCCAATTCCAAAGAAACAAGCGCCTGCTTCATTGCCTTCAGGATCTCATGGTTCCCGCAACCTGGGCACCATGCGGTTTCGTAATCACCGTAATCAGCTAAACTTACCATGTTGACTCAGCCCTCTAAATCTGTAATCCTGCCAGAATGTATTCGGGTGTAATTGGCAATCCATCATATCGGAGTATGGTTTTCTCTATTTGGAAACCGGTTTCTCTTTTTATAAGCCGCGAAAACTGACCAGTCGCATTGCTTTCCACAGCGACTGTCTTGCCGGCGGATTCGAGCTTTTTAATAAATCCTTCGCCAATTATAGGCCATATCTGCGGGAAATGTAGCGTCGCTACCCGACGGCCGTTGTTTCTGAGCCGGTTTGCAGCCTCAATGGCTGAACCTCTGGTGGATCCCCAACATACTAAAAGAAGATCCGGCTCCGCATCACCCAAAAATTCGGGGTGAACCAATTCGGACTTGATCCCATCGAGTTTCCTGAGTCGTTTTTCCACCATAGAAATTCTAACGGAAAGATCTTCAGTCAGGTGGCCATCGGGAGTGTGCTCATCACTATCGGCAATTACGAGATCCTGAGAGCTGAAAGCCTTTACGCATTTCCTAGACATACCTGGAAATATTCTCGGAGAAATTCCAGAATCTGTCAAAAGATATGTAAGATGAGGGTTTGCCGCTATACTGGAGATAGAACAAGGGTCTACTGGGTGAATTTTATCGAGATCAAAAGGTTTCACTGAGCGGTAAGAATCAGCGAGGAATTGATCGGTCAGTATGAAAACCGGCGTGTTATATTTATGGGCGATCTGAAATGCTTTGCTGGTAATGTTGAAGGCCTGTTCAACATCGCCGGGCGCAAATATCGCCCGTGGAAATTCCCCATGGCCCGCGTGCAAAACAAATTCGAGGTCACCCTGTTCAGTGCGGGTAGGCAGACCAGTTGACGGGCCAGGTCTCTGTGCCACAACAATGACCACCGGGGTCTCTGTCATGCCAGCCAGGCTAACCGTTTCAGTCATTAGGGCAAACCCTCCGCCTGATGTGGCGACCATGCTGGGGGCTCCAGAAAAGGACGCTCCAACAGCCATATTGATAGCCGAAATTTCGTCCTCCGCCTGTTCGAGCACAAACTCCATTTCAATTGCATGGCCCGCAAGAGCGGTCGCTATTGATGTGGCCGGTGTCATGGGATAAAAAGAGAAAAATCTCATCCCTGCGGCGATTGCTCCTAGCGCTATGGCCTCATTTCCATTGAGAGCAAGTCTTCCTTCTGATAAAGCGGGTGGGCGCAGTTTAGGAAACTTTGATTTCTGCTGGATCATCCATTCATAACCAGCCGAGAACGAAGAAAGGTTTTGCTTCGTGGATTCCGGTCCATGTTTGTCGA
>JARLHM010000002.1 GCA_031292235.1 Syntrophaceae bacterium
CAGATTGTATATCTCAAACGACAAATGTCTCAAGTCGCTAGGTATTCAGTGTGAAGCGTGCGCTCAGATATGTCCGCAGGGAGCTATAGAGCTTGGAGAAAAAACTAAAGAGATAAATATAGAGGCCTCGGCTGTGGCTGTCTGCACTGGCTTCACGCCATTTGACGCGTCAAAAAAGCCCAGACTCGGATACCAACGAGTTCCCGGTGTTTTAACTACGCTGGAACTCGATTCGTTGCTAAGGACTGGAAACTTCGAAGCTCCTCTACCTGCCGATGGGTTAAAATCAGTAGCGTTTATCCTATGTGTCGGCAGCCGAGATCCCAAGTCGGGAGCAAATTACTGTTCACGAATTTGTTGTGGGGTCTCAATCAGGTTGGCCCGTCTTCTAAAGAAGAAATACCCACAAGCGGAATCTACAATCTTTTATATGGACATTCAAACTTTCGAAAGGGAATTCGATAAAACACTGGATCAGGTCCAAAATGAAATGACTTTAGTCAGGGCTATGCCCGCGGAAATTAGATCAGGCGGAGACGGCCGACCCGAAGTTATTTATCACGGCAATGACGACACAAAACAAACGACAGCGTTTGACCTAGTTATACTGAGTATAGGAATCGGTCCTCGCGATCCTGACCTGCCTAGAAGTTTTCCTACTCTGTGGAATAACCGTGATGGTTTCATTGGTTCTGACGACATTGATGTTAGTGGCGGTCACCCTGGAATCTTCGTAGCCGGCGCTAATCAGGGCCCAAAATCTATAACCGATTGTGTTTCGCAATCAATTTTAGCCGCGTCTCAGATAAAGAAATATCTCGACCGTACCGAGCTGGGAGAATAGTTGTGAATAGACGGGTCACAGAATCCGTTTTCTTGAAGGGCCATTGCAGGGTTCGAGATCAGGTCTCAAGCAGGGCGTTGATCTTGGGGGGCGACGAATATGGAATTCGAATAGCTGAGCTTCTTAAAAGAAATGGATTTGACGCTACCATTTTTGTTGAATTTAAGGACGCATACCCATCGAGTTCAACACTTGAAATAATTCAGGGTGAGATAAAGGAGATTTCAGGATTCATAGGAGATTTCAATGTCATAATCCGTACATCGACCGATTTGCATGAAATCAGGTTTGGTTTTATCATAGCCGCTCAACCCGCCCATCGGCGATCCAAAACCAGCTCTTTTGTTACCGCCGGTCTGGACAAAGTTTATAGCCTTTCAGAATTCAAACATTTTTTGGATTCAAGCGGGCGATCATTGCTAAATAACGACGGGAACTGGCGACACATTGCGTTCTTTTTTGATTTGAAAGGCGCATCTGAAGTTTCTCAATTCGACACATTGCTATCGGTACTCGATCGGCTTGAAATGTTGGACCAAGTTCAGTCATATGTTTTTACTCGCAATGTAAAAGTGGCTTCTGGCGGCCTTGAGGCGCGGTATCGGTATCATCGTCAACATGGTGTTGTGTTTTTCAAGTTCGATGCAACGGAACCACTTATTGTCCAGGATGGAAAAAACGTCATCATAGAATTCGTGGAACCACTCTTGGGAGAGGAAATGGAATTGGCGCCGGATATCATCGTAATAGATGAAATTCTAACTCCCACTGATTCTCTTGAGCCGATTTTGAAATTGATTCCTTCAGCTCCTGCCTCCGCCCCCTATCTACAACCGGAATCCACAAGATTTAACGGTGTTGAGACCCAAAAGGCCGGGATTTACGCCGTCGGTCCGGCGAGAGGAGCTTTTGATCAAGAATCTCTAAAAGCCGATGTGGAAGCCGTCATGGTCTCACTCTTTAAGGCCATGCCCGAACTGTCCGATTTGACCCCAAGACTGGCGGCTTCTGTAGATCACAATAAATGCACGTTTTGTTTAACTTGTGTGAGGTTGTGTCCTCACGGAGCTATAGGGTTTCATTCTCGTCCAGAGGTTGATCCATTATCCTGCAAGGCCTGTGGAGTTTGCGTAGTTGAATGTCCAATGAGCGCAATCGAGATACGTTGCGGCGATGCAATTGCCTCGGGAGTGGAAACGGAAAAGGCCCCATCTTTCGTTTCTGAGTTTGAGGAAGCTGGCCGAATCAAATTATTCGTATGTTCCCGTTCTGGTTTACAAGCTGTGGCAAAAATAAATTCAAGCCTGCTGTCCGGTGTAGAAATATGCGAACTTCCCTGTGCCGGCGCTTTAGATCCTAACTCTATTTTAAGGAGTTTTCGAGACGGAGTAGCGGGAATAATAATAGCAGGATGCTTTAAGGGTAATTGCGCATCGGTTTATGGTTCGACTCTTGCGGATGAGAGAGCAGCCCAAGTTTCCAGAACTCTCGAGCAAGCGGGCATAGATCCGAAAAGACTTGAATTTGTTTACGTAGCCGGGAATACTTCAGGTCCGATAGTAGACGCAATGTTCAAAGTCAAGAGTCGGATCGGCGATCACAACTAATTTTAGTTTCCAAATTTTGATGATGGGACAACATAATGACGAAAATTAATCTAAATAAGTTGGACCCGCAATTCAAGAACAGGGTCGCGGAACAACCCGGAGGAGAGGGTCTGAAAGCTTGTTTTTCATGTAAAGCCTGTACTGCCGCCTGCCCGATTCAGCCCCTGGACAAGCGCTATGATCCCAGAAAGATCATCCGGATGGTCCTTCTCGGAATGAAAGAACAAGTTCTCCGCAGCGATTTTATCTGGTTGTGTTCGTCCTGTTATAGTTGTCAGGAGGTCTGTCCACAAAATGTACGTTTCACAGAAGTCATGTACGCCATAAAGAACCTGGCTGCTCAGGAAGCGTGCATTCCACCGGGATTGACGGCGCAACGGTCTCTCCTCAGGAAACATGGAAGACTTTATGAGGTTGGAGAATTCGAAAACGAGAAACGTCTCAAATTTGGGTTGCCTCCAATCGTAGAACACCCTGAAGATTTTGAAAAATTGCTGCCGGATCAACCTTCGAGCGCACGACTGTTTAATACGGCTGATGTTTAGAATTTTACTAGTTTTGAACAGGTAAGTTTTTATGGAAGCCCTTTTGTATCTTGGCTGCACTGTCCCGATTAGAAATTTAAACTACGAGGTTTCTGCGAGATTGACCGCAAAGGCCCTAGGGATTACTTTCCGGGACCTCGAAGAGTTTGGTTGCTGCGGATTCCCATTAAAATCACTAAATGTTGAAGATACATTGGTCACTGCGGCAAGGAACCTGGCGCTCGCGGAGAGAGAAGACCTTGATATATGCGCATTATGTAACGCTTGCGCCGGAACCCTGAACGAAGTAGCCCATCAGGTGAGAACCAGACCTGAAATACGGGAAAAAATCAATCAGCGGCTAAGACCTATTGGGCTTCATGTTGAAGGAAAAGTCAAAGTAAGAAATTTCATGAGATTACTCTGGGAAGAAATTGGAGTTGAAGGCATTCGAAAGGCGGTTACTAGACCTCTGGAAGGTGTCATGTTGGCGCCTCACTACGGTTGCCACTATCTGAAGCCATCGGAGTTGAATGTTGGTTTCGATTCACCGGAGACGCCAAGGACCCTATCAGAGATGATCAGCGCCACAGGGGCCGAAGTGGTAAATTATCCCTCACTTCTAGACTGTTGCGGTGGTGGCTTGTTGGGCATGTCGGAAGAAGTCGCCAACGCGATGGCGGCCCATAAACTGGCGGATGTATCCAAAACCGGCGCTCATGCCCTGGTTCTGGTGTGCCCGTTTTGCAATGTGATGTATGAGGGGCAGCAGAAGAAAATCGCCAAAGCAACCGGTCTTGACCTCAAGACCCCCGTAGTTTACTATCCTCAAGTGTTGGGACTCGCTCTTGGTATGACGTCCGAACAGTTGGGTTTTAAACTCAACAGGATTAAACCGACAAGCCTCCTAAAAATGGTCGAGGGTTGATCTGGTTGACTTGTTCTGATTGGTCGCTCTTCCAATCTGTTGTTGTGATGCAGTTTGAGTTTTCGTTTCATCGTTAGGAGATCAAAATGGAGTTCGAAGGTTATTCTTTTCCGGATGATCTAAAATTTGAGAAGAATCATTATTGGGCCAAGATGGACGGCGACGTGGTGATAACAGGCGCTGGTGAATTCATTTCCAAACAGGCGGGAGAAATTACTTTCGTCGATCTTCCTGAAGAGGGGGATGAATTGACACAGGGTAAGCCTTATGGTTCCATCGAGTCCGGAAAATGGGTAGGGCGCATTTATGCGGTTGTTTCTGGTGAAGTGCTGGAAGTAAACGCTTCTCTCGAGGATGAGCCTGAAAAGATTAATTCGGGGCCCTATGAAGAAGGTTGGATATGCAAAATCAAACCCTCCAAACTTACGGATGAATGGGCCTCTCTCATGGCGGTGGATAAATCGTTCAAGAATTTTATCGAAGAAGAAATGAAGAAAATTCAAGAACAGAAATAGCGGTCCTAAATCAACCATTTATGTCAATATAAACAAAGAAGCTCTTGTTATTACAAGACCTTCTTTGTTGTGTGCGGCGCTTGTTGAAAATGTTTATATTTATAAACCTAAACTATGATTTCCAATATGTTTGGAATAGTCGGAGATAATTTATGGAAAAAGGGACTGAAACGTTAAAACGTGGCCATGCTCAAATGTTGAAGGGCGGAGTCATTATGGATGTCGTCACCCCGGAGCATGCCCGTATAGCAGAAGACGCCGGCGCGTGCGCCGTTATGGCTTTGGAACGGGTACCGGCTGACATAAGGGCACATGGTGGGGTAGCCCGAATGAGTGATCCAGGACTTATTCTTCAAATCATGGAGTCCGTTACTATTCCCGTCATGGCCAAATGTCGAATAGGTCATTTCGTCGAAGCCCAGATTCTAGAAGCGATTGGCGTGGACTATATAGACGAAAGCGAAGTTCTGACACCTGCGGACGAGCAAAATCATATTGAGAAAACCAAGTTTAATGTACCCTTCGTTTGTGGTTGTCGTAACCTTGGCGAGGCGCTTCGTAGGATAGCTGAGGGAGCGGCCATGATCAGGACCAAAGGTGAAGCCGGGACCGGTGATGTGGTTGAAGCCGTAAGGCATGCACGTTCAGTGATTGGAGAAATTCGCCGCGTTAGCACAATGCGGGAAGACGAACTTGCGTCTTACGCCAAGGAGATAGGGGCGCCCCTCGAATTAGTAATAGAAACATCCCAGAAAGGCCGAATGCCGGTAGTAAATTTTGCCGCCGGTGGTCTAGCTACTCCGGCCGACGCGGCTCTTATGATGCAGTTGGGAGTTGACGGAGTATTTGTTGGATCGGGGATATTCAAAAGTGGAAATCCCTCCGCGCGCGCGAAGGCAATAGTTAAAGCAGTCACACACTTCAATGATCCCAAAATATTGGCTGAGGTCAGTAAGGGCCTAGGGGAGGCGATGGTAGGAATAGGCGTAAGCCAGTTACCTGAAAAGGAAAGGCTCGCTGATCGCGGATGGTAACCAGTCTATGAAAATTGGTGTGTTGGCTTTACAGGGAGATTTTGAAGAACACTGTGACTGTCTCAAACGCCTTGAAGTAGACGCTCGAGAAGTTAGGCTACCATCACATCTTGATAATCTTGATGGTTTAATCATACCTGGCGGTGAAAGCACAACAATCGGAAAACTTGCTACTGATTATGATCTAGTAGAGCCTATTCGAAAACTGGCGAAGTCTGCGCCTGTGTGGGGAACGTGTGGCGGACTCGTTTTTTTGGCCACAGACGTTGGCACCGATCAGCCAACTCTCGGTCTCATCGACATGGTTGTGGAAAGAAACGCGTTCGGTAGGCAGATAGAAAGTTTTGAGGAGGATCTCAAGATAACAGGCCTTTCTGGCCGGCTTTTTAGAGGTATTTTCATAAGGGCCCCTA
>JARLHM010000192.1 GCA_031292235.1 Syntrophaceae bacterium
CTGCAGGTCCTAGACCGGGGTTTCTCTCTTCATCAATTCACAAATCAAGAGCGCTAAAAATTGTTTGAATAACAGTTAGCGAGTCGAGCGGCCAAAGACAGTCTGTGATACTCCTGCAACGACATTACTTTAAATTCATCACCTCGACAAACGCTCTTTAGGCCTAGTGATAGAGCGTTGGCGCCTGCGAGGGTCGTAAAATAGGGAACGTTGCGATTTAATGCCGCTAAACGAATTTCCAAAGAGTCTTTGAACGATTTTTTATCAGCAGAGGTGTTGACCACAAGAACAATTTCATTTTTCTTGATAAGGTCAATCACATCCACTTGGCCTTCTTCATGGACCTTGGCCACTACCAGACTGGGAATACCTGCCGCGTCAAGCGCGGCCGCTGTGCCTTCTGTACAAACGAAAGTAAACCCACACTGGCTCATCCTTCTTGCCACTATTACAGCGGTGGCTTTGTCACGACCGGCCACACTCAGGAAAACTCTCCCACCTGAGGGAATAGGAAAATCAGTGCTGTATTGGGCTTTTAAAAAAGCCTGCCCAAACTCCATGTCTAACCCCATGACCTCCCCGGTTGATTTCATCTCAGGCCCTAACACAACATCAACTCCGGAAAACTTGATGAACGGAAAAACCGCTTCTTTAACACTAACATGGTCTGGAATTATTTCATTTGTGAAGCCAAGTTCTTCAAGCGTCTTACCTGCCATCACACGGGCGCCAATCTTGGCTAACGGGACACCGATGGCCTTGGAAACAAATGGAATTGTCCTCGATGCCCTAGGATTCACTTCAAGAACATATATTTCACCATCCTTGAGCGCGAGCTGAATGTTCATCAACCCTTTAACCTCCAATTCAACGGCCAGCATACGAGTAATTCTACGAATCTCGTCGAGGTGGTACCTGCCGAGGCTATACGGTGGCAAAGAGCAGGAAGAATCACCGGAGTGTATACCCGCCTCCTCGATGTGTTCCATGATCCCACCGATAACGACTGTTTTTCCGTCTGCAACGGCGTCCACGTCAATTTCCACAGCCCCCGTGAGGTAACCATCTACAAGAATGGGGTGGTCAGGGGAAGCTTTGACTACAGAGGTAAGATATTCCCGTAAATCTTCTTCATTGTGTACAATTTGCATTGCGCGTCCACCGAGGACATATGACGGCCGAACAACGAGTGGATAGCCAATTCGTCTGGCCACTTCCATAACTTCTTCATAAGAGTGGGCAATATCGTTAGGCGGCTGGTTTAAGCCTAGGGTAAGGATCACGTCCTTGAAACGCTTTCGGTCTTCAGCGCGATCTATCGCATCCGGCGATGTGCCAATTATCGGGACACCAGCTTTCCACAAAGGGATCGCAAGTTTTAGCGGAGTTTGTCCACCGAACTGAACAATTACACCGTGAGGTTTCTCACGCTCGACAATCTCAAGTACATCCTCCAGAGTCAGCGGCTCAAAATATAGACGATCCGAAGTATCATAGTCAGTGCTGACAGTTTCCGGATTGCAGTTGACCATTATAGTCTCAAATCCATCTTCTTCAAGGGCGAACGCTCCGTGAACGCAGCAGTAATCAAACTCGATCCCCTGCCCTATTCTGTTTGGCCCACCACCAAGGATCATGATTTTCTTCCTGTCCGTCACACCTGATTCATCTTCATCTTCATAAGACGAATATAGATATGGAGTATGCGCCTCAAATTCCGCTGCGCATGTATCTACCCTCTTGAAGACAGGTCGAACGTTATTCTCTATTCTCAGGTTACGGATCTCGTCTTCGCTCGAATCCAGTATTTCAGCCAGCCTTATGTCCGAGAAACCCATTGCTTTGGCTTTGACAAGATTGTCGCGGCATGATGGCCCATCAATCCACCCTGGTTCCTGAATTTGGGACTCCATTTCAATTATCTGACGAATTTGATCCAAGAACCAAGGATCAATCTTAGACGCTGAATATAATTCAGGAATGCTCACGCCGGCGCGTAAAGCGTCCCCAATTTGCCACAATCGATCCGGGGTCGGCCGCTTCAACCGATCAAGAATCTCTTCTTTTTTCAAACCAATGGGCAACCTTGGTTCAAAACCATATACATCCGTTTCAAGTGAACGGATGGCCTTCTGTAGAGACTCCTTGAAAGTTCGACCGATGGCCATAACCTCACCGACCGATTTCATTTGTGTGCCGAGCGTATCATCAGCTCCGGGAAATTTCTCGAATGTAAAACGAGGAATTTTCGTAACAACATAATCAATTGTTGGTTCAAAAGAGGCAGGTGTTTTCAGGGTAATATCATTAGAAATTTCGTCTAGCGTGTAACCGACCGCAAGTTTAGCCGCAATCTTGGCTATGGGAAAACCCGTGGCCTTTGAGGCGAGGGCGCTGGACCTGCTAACCCTCGGGTTCATTTCAATTACTACCACTCGCCCATTTTCCGGGTTCACGGCAAACTGGATGTTCGAGCCACCAGTGTCGACCCCTATTTCTCTGATGATCGCCACGGACTGGTCACGTAATATTTGATATTCCTTGTCCGTCAGTGTCTGCGCTGGAGCCACGGTAATCGAGTCACCAGTATGAACACCCATAGGATCGAAATTCTCGATCGAGCAAATAATGACAACATTATCACCAACGTCTCTCATCACTTCCAGTTCAAATTCTTTCCATCCAAGGACCGATTCTTCGATAAGAACACGTCCTACCGGTGAAGCTTCCAACCCCCATAGGGCGAGGCGCTCGAAACTCTCTTCAGTAAAAGCTATACTGCCACCGGTCCCACCAAGTGTGAATGAAGGCCTAATAACATTTGGGAAACCAATCTCTTTGGCGATTTTCCAAGCATGACCTAATGATTCGGCGTAGCCACTTCTTGGAAGGTCCAAGCCTATGTTGCTCATGGCCACTTTGAATTGATCACGGTCCTCAGCCTTGTTAATGGCTTCTATGCCGGCGCCTATAAGTTCAACCCCGTATTTCTCCAAAATACCAGCTTCGTGGAGTTCAACAGCTCTATTCAGCGCGGTCTGGCCACCTAACGTAGGCAAGAGCGCATCAGGGCGTTCCTTTGCGATAATATTGGCCAGAACGTCTATTTTCAATGGTTCAATGTATGTAGCGTCCGAGAACTCGGGGTCCGTCATAATGGTGGCAGGGTTCGAGTTTACCAGTATAACCCTGAAGCCTTCTTCTTTGAGGGCTTTCAACGCCTGAGTTCCTGAGTAGTCAAACTCACACCCCTGGCCTATAATTATAGGCCCCGAACCTATCAGCATAATTGATTTGATGTCTTTTCTTTTAGGCATAAAAATATTCTCTTCCGCTACGCTAAGTATTAATGAAACAAGATTTTGGGAACATGATATAAATCCTTTAGACTATATGGCTGTTAGCTCAAAATTTCAAGACTAACTGTTTTTAGAAAAAGACTTGAGTTTTTAGGACGGCAGATGTCGATCTTGGATATTCGGGAAGTCAGACAACACATGAAGGAGTCATGGGCTATCGGATGGCCCATGATGCTGGTAATGTTCTTCCAGTTCTCAATTGGAATAGCTGATGTTTACGTGGCTGGGCTGCTTGGGTCGGATGTTCTGGCATCTGTAGGATACGTAGGTCAACTGTACTGGACACTGATGATACTTGCCAACGCCATATCTGTGGGGACAGTTTCAATGGTATCCCAGGCGTATGGAGCAAGATCTCGGATCGGGGTAGGTCATATTTCCGCCAACTCCATGACCATGGGAATCGTGGTCTCCGGCCTAATAACTGTTGTTTCATGGCGATATGGGCATGAGATTATAGAGCTTTCGGGAATGCCTGATTCTATAAGAGGAATCGCTGAAAATTTTATCAAAATCTTTTCTCTCGTCCTAATGCCCACATATTTGATGATAATAACGAGTGGGATTCTGAGGGCTTCAGGTCGGGTAAAAATCGCGATGGTGTTTAGCTGCGCAGCATCACTCGTGAATGTGATTGGGGATTTTGTTCTGGTTTTCGGCTGGGGGCCCATACCATCATTCGGATATCAAGGCATTGCATGGTCAACGGCTTTCGCTACGACGTTAGGCATGTGTTTAAACCTTTCTATTATATTCACTGGTCCATACAGGATCACCCTGGCATCAATAAGCAGGCCATTGGGAAAATGTTTAAAAAACCTTGTAAGGCTGGGTGTTCCTACGGCTCTTCAGCAAACAGCCTGGAACGCCGGCACTTTGGTTGTTTATTTCCTGATTACCAGATTGGAAGGTTCCCAGGTCACGGCGCTGGCGGCCATAACAGCAGGTGTTCGTGTAGAGGCGATAATATTCCTACCTATTTTCGCATTTAATATGGCAGCGGCAGTAGTTACCGGAAACCGACTAGGGGCCGGAGATTTTGCGGGAGCCAGGGCAGGAGCGAAAGTCACCGCCTTTTTATGCGTCTCGATCATTATGGTTCCCACGGCGGCTGTATTTATGTTCGCTCCCAAGATCTCAAGTTTCCTGACGACTGATCCGGCCGTTTTAGCGGAAATGACCAGATACTTGCGTATAAACATGTTGGCCGAGCCTTTTTTTGCTTTGGGCATCTCATTGGCGGGGGCTTTGCAAGGCGCTGGAGACACTTTCGGGACCATGCGAATAATATTTGCCAGCATGTGGTTATTCAGGATTCCTTTCATTATGTTCGCAATCTATGCTCTGAAGATCAGCCCCACCGGGATTTGGTGGTGTATGGCCATATCTGTCGTGATAATGTGTGTACTCATCGTCCACAGATTTCGAGGCGACAAATGGGCATACGCGTCAATTGATAAAACTAAAAAGACTATGCTCTGGGAATCGTGTTTGCCAGAAGAAGCAACCATATTGACTCTTAAACATCGAGGGGGTGACCGCTCGGACGCCTAATCATTTTTCTGAAACAACCGTGATAGCTCCTAGCGCGCCAAGACTGTCGGCAATTGGCCCCAAACCCCACCAAAGGTGGATTTTCATACTCTAAAAGATTTCGATTTTTCGCTTGACTTTCCTACCTGATCATTATGTAAAGTAACCTAACAAAAATGTTCAAAACAGTGGGTAGGGATAAAATGAAATCTGTAAGGCTGGGATTCGAGAGGGTAGCTCGTCCAAGATTAGGCAATCTTTTCGTATATTGGTTTGTCTTGCTGTTGGTAATTTTATCTTGCTCTTTAGTCAACGCCCAAGGCCTTATTCCTGCCAGCCAAAAATTACAATCCGTGGCGCTTCCAACGGATTTAGCGCCATCCAAACCATATTCATCACCCGGAACATCAGGCCCTCAATTTGGTGGATCTTCCGACCTTGTTCCGTTTTCAAGTGAGATGGTAAGGAACTGGCTGCCTATCATTCCCAACCTGCAATTTGGCTTCAATTATCTGTTCGGAAGAAATCTCAGCCAGTC
>JARLHM010000193.1 GCA_031292235.1 Syntrophaceae bacterium
AGGGACTCCACCAGCTCCTTGGTAATTTCCTTTTTCTCACGTATGAAACCCGAGAAAACCTGGTTCAGTGGTAAACCATCCGGGGAGACGGCTTTGGCCCTTGCGGCAAATTCGGTATATCCGTCTCCGCCGGAGTAAAGGAAATCACTTAGCGCTATTGAATAATACTCGTCAGGATTAAAGCTCTTTTTCCCAACTTGTGTGATTATCAACTCATTGCCCGATGTTTTGTATTGAATGCCGTAAGTTTGAAGCTTTCCTCCACTACGTTTCGGCAAATCCTTGCTGTGTCGTAACACTGATTCCAAATCCGCGCCTTTGACAGAGATATTCATAATGAGATTCTGAAAGGGTAATACACCATAAATATCCTTATTGGTTATGGGCCCGGCTTTCAGACCGTCCCTTATGCCACCTCCGTTAATCAGGCCAGCGTCGGCTCCGACGGCGTGCGCCATGACGTATGCCACAAAGGTCCCTAAAGGGCTGGGTGAAAAAGATCTGACACTGGCGAGACTACCATCAAGATCAACTTCTGATGACCCGACCACCTCACTAAAATACGGGGACATCTTGCTGTTGTATTTCCGTATTATTGAGGCGACATGAGGATCTTCCGGGACATTTGCGTCCAATCTTATCAACTCGCCCTTAAAATCTCCTATATGACCATCCTTTACATCCAAATCGAGTCTTCCGACATATTTGGAATAGGCTCCAGCCTGGCATACAACAGTCCCATCCAGTTTCAGCGGTTCAAAAAGAGCCGTGTGGGAGTGGCCACCTATTATGACATCAATTCCAGGGCAGAGAAGACCCAGTTTCTTGTCTTTGTCGACCCCGAGATGAGTCAGCGCTATTACGAATTTGTTCTTGCCTTCTTTCTCTATTATCTTACGGGCCGTCTTCACCGGATCTTCAAACACCAACCCTTTAACATTTTTGGGGTGTGTAAGTTCAGGCGTGCTCATGGTGGTGAGGCCCAAGATTAGTATTTTACACTTTTTATTTGGGAGCCTTTTTATGACATATGGTTTGAATACAAGCGCCCCATCTTCATAACGGATATTGGCGCTCAGCAATGGGAACTTCATCTCCGGTTTAAGTCGTTTCAGTAAGTTCGGAAGACCATAGTCGAATTCGTGGTTGCCGACAGTCATGGCGGAAAAATCCATCGCGTCCATGAGCCTGACACCGAGACGGCCCTTGAAAACAGCGGAATAAGCCGTACCAGTGAAAAGATCTCCAGCCAGGAGGCTTATGGTTATTCGTCCCTCAGCCTCGTTAGCCTTTCTGATCTTTTCCATGACAGTCATGGCCTTGGCAAAACCGCCGGACATAAGCCCGTCCTTGCCCGGTTCCGGACTGTAGTGGCCATGAGTGTCATTCATGTAGAGTATAGTGAGTTTGAAAGAACAATGCGGATCCTTCGACCACGCGATTGTTGTGGACAAAGCAAAAATAAATATTAGCGCAAGAAACGGGACCAGACCTTTTAGGAATTTGCGAGAACAACCTGTATACATTATCTTCTCTCCCACTAAAGAGTGTAACGCCAAAATATCAGTAGGGCCGGCTTCCAAATCAATTGGGGTTTGAAGCTTAGACTAGAATTCAAGGAAGGCTACTGGTCGGGGTGGCCGGATTCGAACCGGCGGCCTCGTGCTCCCAAGGCACGCGCGCTAACCAGGCTGCGCTACACCCCGAACATGACGTTTATAAATCTTTAGCTCGAAAATGGCAAGCGTCAGTCGACGGATTTCCTGGCTCAGGAACCTCGAAAGACGTCATCCCTGTGACGCTTTGGACTTTACAGATTCCTCAACAAAATCAGCAAACATTTTGAGGGCGCGGGCACGGTGGCTTACTCGATTCTTTGTGTCCAAATCCATCTCACCAAACGACATTCCAAACTCTTCAAAATAAAATATTGGATCATACCCGAATCCCCCTGTTCCGCGGGGTTCATCCAAGATCCTACCCTCACAAACACCTCTGAAAAGTCTCTGTTCTCCATCAGGCGCCACAAGGGCCATAACGCAGACAAAGCTGGCGGTTCTGTGACCGGCGCCAATTTCCTTCATTTCCTCAAGGAGCTTTACAAATCGCCGCATATCATTGCAGTTCGGTCCTCCATACCTTGCCGACATCACACCGGGTCGCCCTGACAATGCGTCGACACAAAGGCCGGAATCATCAGCCAGGGCGGTCACGCCTAGCGATGAAGCTACAAATTTGGCTTTCTTAAGAGCGTTATCCTCGAATGTGGCGCCATCTTCAACCACTTCTGGAATTTCCGGAAAATCGCTCAAGGACAACAATTTGATATCAGTTTCCTGAAGAAGTTTCTTAATCTCAATGAATTTTCCGCTGTTTCTTGTCGCAACTACTATCTTATCCAGTTGAATTGACATCTTGCGTTAACATTTCCTAATGCTCAAAGGCGAATTGGAGGATTCCGGTGGTCTGCGCGCAACAAGTTAATTCGATACCTCATTCATTACACTGTTAAGTAATTGGAGGCTTGCGCGGTAAGGATCATTCTTTCGGGATACGATGTCCTGGACAATCGCTTCCAGGGCCTGTTCCCCTCCAATTTTGTTCAAAGCCCTCTCAAAGAGCCCTTCCCTGAACAAATCCATGAACTGGCTAAGCGCTCTATTACGTTCAAGGTCTTTGCGGCGGTCTTTCCCACGATCCTCCAAATAACGTTTGTGTTCAAGAATCGTAGCATAAACCTCATCCACTCCCTTATGCTCCTCGGTCGCCACACACTCCACCACGCGAGTCTCCCAACCATCGAGACGCCTGGCGTTAGAATTCATTTGAAGCATGAACGATATCTCCCTGATCGTCTTGCCGGCCCCATCCCTGTCCGCTTTGTTCACTACGAACAAATCGCCTATTTCCATCAACCCGGCTTTAATGGCCTGAATGTCATCACCCATTCCAGGAACGGTGACCACAACCGAAGTGTGGGCGCTATTGACGATGTCAACCTCATCCTGGCCGACCCCGACTGTTTCAACGATGATGACGTCCTTGCCCATTGCGTCCAGAACTACAATCGCGTCAGCGGTGGATCTTGTTAAGCCGCCGAATTTCCCTCTTGTCGCAAGAGATCTTATAAATACGCCATCATCCAGAAAATGACGTTGCATTCTGATCCGGTCACCGAGAATAGCCCCCCCGGAAAAAGGGCTGGTAGGATCGATGGCGAGGACCCCTACTGTCTTTCCGTCCTCACGAAACCTGGTGATTATTCGGTCTACAAGTGTGGACTTGCCAACGCCGGGCGATCCCGTAAAACCAATTATGTATGCCCTTCCAGCATGGCCATAGAGCTTTGCGAGGTCCGAAAACGCCTCCTTGTCCCCATCATCGACCCTTCTAATCAGTTGAGCGGTAGCCCGCACATCTCCTTTAAGAACTTTGTCCGCAAGGGAATCAATGTTGCCCAAATTACTTAGCTCCTTTGAACCACTTTAAAAAATTCTCTATTACTTCAACCCCAATGGAAGGCCCTTTTATTGGTAAATAGCTATTGTCGGAATGTCAACAACAAAAGCTCCAAATCTCTGCCCGTATTCGAGAAGCATTGCGCCGATAACCTCTGATGTACGCAATTATTTCTCAGACTTGGAGATGATTTTCTCTGAACCATGTTGGTTCAAGCTGGACCTTGGTTATCATGTAATATATAAATGGTACCCTGTTGTGTATTCATAAGGAGAGTTTATGACCAAGAAGTTCCAACAATTCCTCGGATCAGAACCGGGCTCGGTCGTTGAATTGATAAGTGGAGAAAAGTCGCCTTTCAAAGTAAGGACAGAGGATGGCTTCGAATTTTGGTTAAGTTCCGATGACTTCAAAAATTACTATAAAGAGCAAGGCGCCCCTAGCCCTGACAAATGGAAACTATTTGTAACCGACGAAAGTGGCGCCATGGTGGAGACCTTGGTAGCCAAAGAGGCTGTTGATCTTATTAATAGCTTCAAGGTGGCCTTTCAGGATTTCACGAAAGCGAGATGTTTCCTGAAGGGTGTTTACACGGAGCATAGCGCCGGGACAAAGGCCGACATTCCGGCAATCAGAGAATTGCTTAGAAAGTCAGCAAAATTTCCAGAAGCCATATCTGATAAAAATATTGATGATATCATACACCTTAGCTCAACGGCCAAGAACCTCCTGAAAGGCGACGTCTTTGCCGTCCTGGATTGGCCGTTGAATCATTCCGTTGAAATCGGTCCAAGAGACGAGACTTCACAGAAAACTTCGGACGAAGTCGTCCAAAAACCGGTACGGAATGCGCCTCAAAAAATGAAAAATGTTGAATTCAGCGTTCAGAGTGAAACTCTGACTATAAAAGTTGACCTTTCCAAAGAATTTGGCCCATCAAAATCGGGAAAAACAATTATAGTGGCGTCTACAGAAGGAAACAAGACTGTGTCTGGTCGCAATGAGAAAGTAGGTCTCAACGTGTACAAAGAACTCGGCGCAGCAAAAAAGTCTGGAAACAAAGCGTCTTTTAAGAACATGGAGATGCAGGTCAGCGACGACAGCTTGACTATTACGGTCGATCTTTCTCAGGAGTTGGGGCCGTCAAAATCAGGGAAAACCATTATTATAGGTTCTACTGGCGGCAATCAACTTGTCTATAGCAGATCTGAAAAAATTGGGCTAAATGTATATAAGCCAATCTAACTATTAACTTTTCATGGCGTAACGCTAATATCCGGTCCTTGCTTTTGAAACGATAAAAAATTAAATAATGTTATGTTTACTTGTCCTGGGTTTCATTTTTATGAACCCGCAAATTGGAGGTCAATATGTTTGTTTTTGGAACCGCTGAAGATGTGTTTACAATGGCTGTACGAATCGAAGAAAACGGCCATGCCTTTTATGCGGGGGCTGCAGAAAAAGCAAAAGACGCCGAAACAAAGAAGCTGTTTGAAGAACTAGCCATTATGGAAGCAAATCACATTAAGGCTTTTAAATCGCTTAGATATTCTTTACCGGACACCGCTCTTTTTCCAGGGGTGTGGGATCCCGAAGGTCTGGCTGAAAGTTATCTTCAAGCCTCAGCGGACACTCATATTTTTACCGTTGAAGCCGCTGATTCGCGTTTGAAAAATGCCAACACCGCCCAGGAAGCTCTGGACATGGCGATTCAGTTTGAAAAAGATTCGGTAGCTTTCTTCCTCGGCATGAAAGAGATCCTGCCTGACCCGAAAAGTAAATCAGAGATCGACCAACTCATAAGGTCTGAAATGGAACATGTGAGAATGTTGACCAAAACAGCCAGGAATATTTCGGAATCTGACATGGCCGGGATCGCCTGATCCCTAAATCTTACTCAGGACGACCTTGTTTCGACGATGTTAACTGAAGGGAGATTGGTCCAGTTTGAGGCGCCTGTCGCTCAGTACCACCATTTACCAATACGTGGGCCCATAAGGAAATTCTTTACATGGATGGATTTTAAGCTCATTTCTTTTCCTGTTTCCCGGCTGTCAGCGTTGTCTCAAGCTTACTCCCTTTTTTAGGTCCTTCAAGTATTTCCAGACTGGCGAAACATGAACCATCGTTGGTTCCAAGACAGGAGAGGACTTTACACATTGTCGGAGAACCATCGTCCATTACCGTAATAATGTCACCGGAACGCAAAAGCTGATCCGCCCTTAAACTGACTTGTTTGGGTTTGGGTTTTCGCATCTTGTTACCTCGAGTTACCACCGCCTCTCACCAAAAGAACCTAACTGGAAAGATCATCGGCTGAAGGAAAAAACTTCTCAAAAATCTGGTTTACCTTGTTCTCCATAGTTTGCGCATGACCAGAAGAATCGTGATCAAAACCTACTATGTGCAAGATGCCATGTATTAACAAATACATGAACATTTCTTCCGTGGTATACCCTAAAGATTGGGAATCTGAAACAACCCTGTCCCAGCATATTACAACATCTCCCAACAGATTAGGATCACCCGAAGAAAGTCCGGCTTCTTTTTGGCGGAAGGAAAGCACATTTGTTGGCCCCTCCTTCCCTCTATAGGTTAAGTTGATTTCAGCCATGACTTCAGAATCAACCACAGTCACCGACAATATCGAATCATCAGCGCAACCCAAGTCCTGTAATATTTGCTCCGCTCTCTGCCGCAACTGGTTCCATTGCGTTTGAGGTTCTGTCCGACGCCAATCTATGAGGATCTCCATCATTTTTGTCCTGAGAATTTGAATCTTCGGGGTAATCAATTCTGGAATGGAGAACCCCTTGCAAAGCCCTTACGTAGGATTTTGTTATGGCCTGAATGTCCTTTAAGGTTAGATGGGACAGATCTAGCTGTCCCTCCTCGAACAGGTTCATGATCAAGCCTTGGACCTTCTTCTGAATCCTGGCTGGTGTAGGGTCTGGTAAGGTCCTACACGCCGCTTCCGCTATGTCCGCCAGCATTACCAATGCGGCTTCTTTGCTGTCCGGCAGCGGTCCCGGATATCGATATTTTTCTTCCGCGACGGGAAGGCGAGATTTATCTGCCTTTTCTACGGCCTTATAGTAGAAGAATTTGATCAGACCAGTGCCATGATGTTGCTTAATTATATCAATAATCGGCTCACCTAATCGATACTCCCTGGCTTTTTCCACACCGTTTTTTACGTGTGACACCAGGATCAGAGCGCTCATGGTAGGCTCCAATCGATCATGAGGATTGATACCACGAACTTGATTCTCGATAAAATATGTTGGCTTTGAATTCTTGGCGATTTTTCCGATGTCATGGTAAAGGGCCCCTACCCTTGACAATAGAGGATTGGCCCCAATGGCTTCAGCAGCGGATTCCGCCAGGTTGCCGACCAGCATCGAATGGTGATAAGTTCCAGGAGCGTCTAAAGACATTTGTTTTAACAATGGGTGGTTCAAATTGGCTATTTCCAGGAGCCTGATGTTTGTAGTGTAACCCAGCCTTTCCAGCAAAGGGGTGAGCCCGAGAGTTATGGGCCCACAGATGACCCCACCCAGAAAACCTAGGCCAATTTCGTAAATATCCTCAGTCTTTTGCAATTGGCCCAGGGCCAGCTTAACACCCAAAACCGAAACCATATTGACTAAGCCAACCACAAGCCCGGCCCTAAGAATAGCTGTACGGTCAGAAACTTTGCTCACTCCATGCAAGCCGACTACACATGAAATAAGGAAAAAAGAAAAAAGGTAGATGTCTCCCTCAACTGCCATTGAAGCCGCCAAACAGCTCAAGACCGAAAAAAGGAAAGCCAGCCTTGGATCAACCATCAGCGAGGCAAGCATCGCCGAAGTGGCGACAGGAGCCGCAAAGAAGAATGACTGAGGATTTATGTGGTTGAAAGACACCGATATCGATGTAGAAATATGGACAAAAATTTTCATCATGATGACAGTGCCTACCAATAGCACACTGAACAGCACAAGATCCTGCGACGCCTGTTTTCTCCTATCCAGGTAATTTTCAGAGAAATAGAGAAAAAACCGGATCAGGAGTATCAGGATCAGCCCCAGTCCCGCCACAATACCATAGCGACTGTAAGCGGGATTGGCCTTGTTCAAACCATCAAGTTTCTTAATATGCGCCTCATTTACCGGCTCTCCCTCGCGCACTATCGGTTCCCCTTTGGATACCTGAAAATAGACTGGCTTGACTGAAGCGAGCGCCTCCTGTCGCAAAACGGCTGTTTTTTCACGATTGAAAGTCAAATTAACATTTATGAGATCAGTCGCTATCTTCCTTATGGCCTCGGATAAAGCCGTATCTTCGGTGGTGTCCCGCTCCTCGTGATTGATCTTCTCCATTGCCTCTCGCAAATCGTAAAGAGCGGATACATCCTTGAGCGCTTCAAGTTTCTCCTTGGACTTGGAACGAATCAGGATTCCTTGTCTACCGTCGCGCAATAGTAGCTCTCTGCTCAAAACAACACCCTTCAACAACAAAGGCACAACAAGCGATTGGAGGTCCCTTTGAGCCCTTGCGCTGAATCCAGCGGCCTTTAAAGCCATAAAACTCGCAGGCGAAACATCAGCTCCCAGTAAGGTTTCAACTCTTGACCTCAGGGCGTTGTTGTCCATGGGCTGGAACTGTTTCGCGACAGCGCTTTTACTTTCTACGGCTGGTTTGTTGTCCTTCGATTTGTCTTCTTCTTTCGCGTTGTTTTCAGCTTCCTGAGCCAGATAACTCTTCATGAAATTAAATGCGTTGGCAATCCTGGCTTGAACATCATCAACCATTTCTTCATCCAGGTCATAAACGGGCAGCACCGATCGAAGAACTTCCTGTTGGTTCTTGTTCGTAGCGTCCTCATCAATAACCTGAAACGTGATTGGCGAAAGAATGGTTTCAGGGGCAGGTTCACCAATCGTCAGCGAGTAGACCTGAAATGATCTGGGAGCAAGTAAAAAAGCTGTAAACAGGGAAACCGCAACTATCAAGGCCCACATCTTTACCTTGGGATCCAACAAACGATAGGCTCGCTCAGGCACAAAACGGCTGATTCCTCTCCGTTTCCTGTTCAGTGGGTCTTTGGACCTGTCTTTGGATGAATTCTTTACAGAATTCTTATTTTTGGACGATGCTTCAAACATCGCAGGTTATCTCCGATTCCTAAAATCAGACACACGGCTTTCATACGCCTTAATGATCTCCTGGACAAGAGGATGGCGAACAACATCCTGTTCAGAAAACATTACAAATGAAATTCCTTCAATGTTATTAAGTATTTCTTTAGCTTCCACGAGTCCGGATCTAATTCCTTCCGGAAGGTCGATTTGAGTTATGTCTCCAGTAATTACAGCTTTGGATGAATATCCAAGCCTTGTCAAAAACATCTTCATCTGTTCCGAAGTTGTATTTTGAGCTTCATCCAGTATCACAAACGAATCATTTAGCGTGCGACCTCTCATAAACGCCAAAGGGGCGATCTCAATGTCACCTCTTTCAACCATACGGGAAACTTTTTCGGAATCAACCATATCATGAAGAGCGTCATAAAGAGGCCTAAGATACGGATTGACCTTTTCTTGCATGTCACCAGGCAAAAAACCAAGCTTTTCTCCGGCCTCAACCGCTGGACGAGCCAGAATGATTCTCCTCAGTCGCTTCTTTGAAAAGGACGCCATTGCCATTGCCATTGCCAAATAAGTCTTTCCGGTTCCAGCGGGACCTATCCCAAAAACTATATCAAAGGTTCGTATCGCCTGAATATACTGTTTCTGATTCCACGTTTTCGGTGTAATTGGTCTTTTATCATCAGAAATAAAGATAACTTCCTTGAGGACTTCCCTGATCTTGGCTCCAGAGTCCATGGTCAACATCTTGGCCCCTTGATCAATGTCGGCAGGATGTATGGGATAAGATTCACGAGCAAGAGAATATAGTTGCTTGATCAAACGTTCGGCCACCTCATCGAGAGGTTGATCTCCGACAATACTTACACTGTTTCCCTTAACAGAAATCCTGACCTTTAGGAGCTTTTCTATGTGTTTAATGTTTTTATTGAACTCACCAACTAAAGCTTGAAATGCCCCAATATTGTCGAAACTGATTCGCCGTGACGGATGATTACTCCCTGCGGTCAACTCTGAATTCAAATCTCCTCCAACATTAAATCGCCACGGAGTGAAAGAGCTAAAATTTCCTGGGACTCCGTTTCTGAGAAGTATTATAATAGATTAGTAACGCGATGAATAGATCGAAAATGATTTCGAGTCCGAGCGCATCTGGCGCCTATGTGTATTTGACGTCAATATACACTTTGGAAGCAAGACCTCAAACCATTAAAAAACGAGGATATAGTTTAATGAATCTCTCAAAATCCAACAATGATCTGGGCTCCACATTCGTGAAACTCACAGAACTAATAAAAACCCTTCGATCTGAGAATGGTTGTCCATGGGACAGGAAACAGACTCTCAAGAGTTTTCATCCTTATGTCCTTGAAGAATATCATGAGTTGGTTCAGGCCATTAATGAACTGGACTCGAATGAGATGGTTGAAGAAGCCGGCGATTTAATCTTTTTGATAATCTTCCTGAGTTGCATGATCGAAGAAGCAGGCTATGGAACTCTTTCAGAAATGCTGGCCGGGGTTCATGAAAAGATGACTCGTCGTCACCCTCATGTGTTTGGAGACATATCTGTATCCAGCGACAAAGAAGTCATAGAAAACTGGTCCAAAATTAAGTCGTTGGAAGAAAAGATCAGATTGAGAAATTCTGTCCTCGATGGGGTTCCCAAGTCCCTTCCCGCATTGAGCAGAGCGAACAATCTATCTTCTCGGGCGGCTCGAGTGGGTTTTGACTGGCCAAATGTAAAGGACCTGGCGTCCAAGATCGAAGAAGAGCTTAACGAATTCAAACAGGCGATAGACAATAACGATTTGGACAGTGTTCGTGAGGAATTAGGGGACGTGCTTTTCGTTTTGGTTAATTTAGGCCGCCATTTGGGTATTGATCCTGAGGCGGCCCTGAATGAAACATCGGACAAATTCGAGAGACGATTTAGACACATCGAAAGCAGACTGGAATCTGAAAACAAATCCTGGCTTGAGACGGAAATTGCCGAGATGGACCGTTATTGGGACGAAGCCAAGATGATTGAAAGAACTTCCCAGGATTGATCGAGTAAAAGTAACTACAATATTCGGCCTGGCTTCACTATTACACCGTGCCGACGCCAGGTATGTTGATTATGTGAAGACCGCCCTCCTTTTGAATTATAAGGTCCAAGCTATCGCTTCGAACTCCCAGGGATATTCTCCCCTGGGCATTGGGCCCTTCTATGCCAGCGATTTCCCTGACGATCTCCAAACCTCTCGCGATCCAGCTTTCCGGCGCTTTTGGTAACATATACGTAGAATCGCCAAAAATCGTTACACCTTTGTCCTTGTCTAAAGACAAACGGACCGAACGGCCCTCAATGGCTTCCAGTAAGACCAAAGCCATATATCTTAGAGGCGCCTCATCTCCGTCCGTGCCGGGTTGTTCATTCCAACCGCTTGTTTCCCATGCGACAAGCGCGTCTTTCGGTTTTATCTCGAGCTGGCAGTCAATTTGCCTTTGGAGTCTCGCATGGGGGCTTTCAACTTCACTCATTGTCAACACCTCCTTATTTTGGCCATTTGCTCCAGGCTAATGGCACGAAGCGCATGACCTGGATGAACAAGACCCGCAACTCGACTTGCCGCCACCTGAGGTCTTGAAATCACCGCCAGCGCTCTTAAAACTACAACAGGACATCAATCTGTGGACCGGTCCACCACACTTTGGACAGCAAACTTCCTGAGATCCATAAACCAGTTTCTCGAAATTATTATCGCATTCTTCACATTGGTATTCGTAAATGGGCATAACTTATGTCCTCCATTTTTCCTTCTAGAAATTAAGATGCTCTTCATTACGCAAAGATGCAATCCACCATATAAAATAGGGCCATTTGCGCCTTTAGGTCAAGCGAATGCAAAAAGGCTTCCTGGTTTACTTGTTGTCGTAGTAAAGGATTGTTTTCCCGTCGGGAAATGTCAATGAGCCACCTTTGGGCGTTTCAACGAAACGGGCTGGTTTTAGACGATTTTGTTGAGCGACTTTGAGGTCCTTGTTCATATTTTCCCGACCAAGCCGTTTCCATGATTGCGAGCCGTCAGGATAAGCAAAACTGAACACACCCCAATCGTTCACGTCCACCACAGACCCTACGCCAGTTTTTGCAATCTTTCCACCGCAGGCGGATAAGAGCGATATCAATAGGATCATGCACAAAAGACTAAGAATCGAACGCCTGGTCAAAAAACCTCCTGGCCTGGGAATCAAACAGGAAAAGTCAGCATACTTAAATTAAAATATCTTCCATATTAGCATATTATGTTATCTTGTTAAATTAAATTATTACCTAACATCTTTTAATCAAGATTTCTATTGGACAAGTAGCGCGCGATTCAATGATTTTCACACGCAATTTGTGGCTGTGGGATCAAATTACTGTGGGCGAAACCCAGGTGTTCGGAATGTCCTTTGGAAGAGTTCGAAAAAGCAGGTTAGTAATAAAGTCCCGAAAGCAGATTAGTAATAGATCCCCACCTGAAAGAACGGCCCCTGCCATTGTGCATGAACGCTTGTGGAGTTTGGGAAGTCCGCGTTCAATGTTACCGACCGGAAACCCGCTTCAATTCCCGCGGAAAATGTTGAGAGTCCTATGAAGCTTGCATCCCATACCGCAGGCCTTGCACCAGCCATAACTTCCCACTCTAACATATTGGCTTGATACTGGGTACCGGTGATCTGATTCCAGTATGGGAAGGGGAAATTGATTTTTGCTTGAGCAATTATAGGCACTTCACGGACCCGGGCAGGAATAGCGAACAAATGTAGACCAACGGTGACAGGCCCACTACTACTTTGTCCATAATGTTCATGCGTAAGGCCATATGACAAAGGAACGTTGTTTTCACTGTACTCTATGAGGTAATATCCCTGTGTGGGGGGTGTGGGTTGTGGAGCCAGTGCGGTGTAGGGGTATATTTTAGTTTGACCGATTGTTTGTACCACCTGAGCATAC
>JARLHM010000194.1 GCA_031292235.1 Syntrophaceae bacterium
AAAATTCATGAACGATAGCTCTGATGAGGAAAGACAGTCAACGGAACCCCCGTTAGCGCCGGAGGAAGGTCAATATCCTTCAGGGGCGTTGTTCTTTTGCCCCGATTGGAAGGCGACCCGGAAACGACCTCGAACACATTCAGCCAGAGATGTTTTTAGACGAATTGTGTTGCCCCGTCTGTTAACGAGGCCGGGTTTTCTTACCGGGAGTTCTTCAAGCAGGACTCGTATTCGCAGAATTCCTTACAGCGCCGGAGAAACCTCTCTCACGACTCTGGACCTGGAAGTCACGCTGGAAAGAATCATGCCGGCGCTCAACCGACATGGGTCCATCAGGAAAGGCCATTGCATAGGACAGGAGGATATCGTCCTCCAATGCAGGCCTGAACCAGCCGTAAGACTACTGGTGATGTTGGACACAAGCCTGTCGATGAGCGCACCGCAGAGAGCGTCCGCCGCTATTATAGCCTCTGTCCTCGCCAGGCATAGTCCGAGCGGTGGATTGGCCATGGTGGTATTTGACTCTCGGCCGAAATTGATCATACGCTTCGAAGAACGTTTGAAACCATTGGAAGCCGCCTATCGTGCGCTAGTGACTCCTGTGGGCGGTGTAACAGATATCGCGGCGGCGCTTGACTACGGATTAACTGTAATCGCAGGATCGGGCGGCAAACCAACTCATTCGATCCTGATTACTGATGGGGAACGGACTGCGGGCGCAGATCCTTGCGATTTAGCGAAAAAATTCAGCAGATTGCATGTGGCGCTTGTTGGCAAACGTAACGTGGAATTGGGCAAAGAAATGGCCCGCATGGGAAATGGGCTCTTTCGTCAGGTTGAGAGTCTGAAGACGGTACCCCAAACCTTGCTTGGGCTTATGAGGCGTCTTTGCAGAGACTGAATTTAGAACATTTTGAGA
This sequence comes from Syntrophaceae bacterium, assembly GCA_031292235.1. Taxonomy (GTDB): domain Bacteria; phylum Desulfobacterota; class Desulfomonilia; order Desulfomonilales; family Desulfomonilaceae; genus CAJBEZ01. The sequence goes on from JARLHM010000194.1 coordinate 920, forward strand.
TTGGCTGAGAAGACTGTACTACCCGGTCTTTATGGAGGTGAGAAGATGGAAATTGATGCTCTGAGACAACGCCTTAAGGAAATTGTCGGCGAAGATTACGTCTTGAGTTCAAGTGTTGACCTGATGCTTTACGGATACGACGCTTACTTGGAAATGAGCAGACCGGACGTAGTCGTCATTCCGGAAAATACGGAACAAGTCAGTCAAATTGTAAGACTGGCTTGTGAGGAAGGGATCCCGGTTACGGCTCGCGGCTCCGCCACAAGTCTTAGTGGAGGACCTGTGCCTCTGAAGGGCGGAATTGTAATCCACTTTTCCAGGATGAACCGCATCCTGGAAATCGATACGGTCAACAAGCGGGCCAGGGTTGAACCGGGCGTGATAACGCTGGATTTGCAGACTGCGGTGGCCAAAAAGGGACTACAATACGCTCCGGATCCAGCCAGCCAGAAAACCTCCACCATGGGAGGAAACGTTGGGGAAAATTCCGGAGGCCCTCACTGTTTGAAGTACGGGGTGACCACTAATCATACCATGGGCCTGAAAATTGTACTCTATGATGGTGAGGTGGTCGACACTGGAGGCAAAGCGCCTGACAGACCAGGCTATGATTTGACGGGTCTGTTGGTCGGTTCAGAGGGCACACTGGGCATCGTTACTGAAATAACGGTTCGACTCATTGAACAACCCGAAGCGATCAAGACGCTTTTGGGAATTTTCGAGACCATCGAGGACGCAAGTAACACGGTATCGGCCATAATTGCAGAAGGTATTGTCCCGGCTACGCTGGAGATGATGGACAGACTGGTCATCAAGGCCGTAGAGGAATCCGTTCATGCTGGTTACCCTCAGGACGCCGAGGCGGTACTAATCATCGAATTGGACGGCCTCAAGGATGGCATGGAAAGGATTTCGGACCGGATAATTAAAATATGTCTTGCCAACAAGGTCCGTGAGGTAAAGGTCGCAAAGGACGAGGCCGAAAGAAATACCCTTTGGACTGGGCGTCGAGGGGCCTTTGGGGCAGTGTCCAGGCTGCGACCCAACTATATGGTATGTGACGGCACAGTTCCTAGAACTAAACTCCCTGAAGTACTGAGAAAGGTCACGGAAATCGGTCGTGAGTATAATCTTCCAATCGGAAATGTGTTCCACGCGGGCGACGGAAATTTACATCCGCTGATTTTGTTCGATTGCCGGGACGAAGAGGAGACAGCCCGGGTTAGAGAGGCGGGAACAAAAATCTTGCGGCTGTGTGTGGACGCAGGGGGCACCATCAGCGGAGAACACGGCATTGGCCTGGAAAAGCTGCATGAAATGTCGTTCATTTTTTCTCAGGACGACATAGCCGCCATGTGGAAGTTGAAAAATGCGTTTGATCCGGTGGGCGGGTTCAATCCTGGAAAGGTACTGCCTCCACTCGCTTCTTGAGAGCAAAAAGGAAAACGGAAAATGGACATAAAGTTGCTGCATGGTATCCTTAATCCTCAAATGGTGTCGTCAGACACAGCCACTCTGACCCGTTTCTCCGTGGATGGGGTTGTCCCGGAGGCCGTTGTCTGTCCAGCAAACTTGAGTCAGGTCTCTGAAGTGATCAAACTTGCCAACAGGGAGAAATGGGCTGTAACTCCGTGGGGAAGCGGTACCAAGATGGAGATTGGACAGGTTCCCAAGCGTTTGGACCTGGTATTGTGCGCCAGTCGGCTGGACAAGATCATCGACATTGATGTGGCCAATCTCACAGTTACTGCGCAGGCCGGGGTAAAGCTGGGTGACCTTCAGGACCTTCTCGGAGGCGCCGAAAATAGGTGCTTCTTCCCGCTGGAAGGCGACCTTAAAGCACAGGCCGATTACATGTGTTCCGGTAGAGATTACAAGGGTGTGTTCTTGCCGCTGGACCCTCCATTTCCTGATAAAGCTACTTTGGGAGGTATAATCGCCACGAATTCCACCGGACCGAAAAGATTGCGTTACGGCCTGCCCCGTGACCTGATTCTTGGTGTGCGGTATGTGTCTCCTACAGGCGAAATAATCGGGATGGGCGGCAAAACCGTTAAAAACGTCAGTGGATATGATGTTTCCAAAATTATGATTGGATCCTTGGGCACATTGGGTATTATTGGAGATATTACCCTTAGACTCCTGCCGCTCCCGGAGCAAATCGCCACAATCCTGGTTTCCTTCAACGAACTTACGGCTGTTACCGGATTCGCCAAACGTGTACTGAATTCCAAGCTTTTGCCGACCTCACTCGAAGTTCTTAACCGTGATGGCTATAGCCTCTCAGCATCCACAGATTTGAAGGCCCCATCAGGTAGATGGTGTGTCGCCGTGGGTATAGAAGGATTTAGCGAAGAGGTGAAAAGAGAGATCACCGACCTCAAAGATATGGCTCATTTCGAGAAAGCCATTGAGATGGCCGAACTTGACAGTGACAGTACAATAGTATTCTGGAAGAATCTGGCCAATTGCGCGCTAACTTTGCCAAAAGATGGTGAAACAGTGGTGAAATTCAAGGCCGGCTTCCTGATTTCGAATTTTCCCGAGGTCCTTGAAGCATGGACCAACATTCTGCCTGATAACTTCTGCGCGTTGACCGCTTCCGCAGGTTTGGGATTGGCGTGCGCATATCTTGTGATCAAAACCGACTCAGACATTGAAAAAGCCGCCAGGCTGGGCAAGGCCTTTCGAGAAACAGCGGAAAATTATGGAGGAAGCATGGTAGTGGAGTTTGCTCCAGCGACCCTCAAGCAAAAACTCGATCAGTGGGGCAGCCCCCATGCGGATTTCGTCCTTATGAGAAGGATCAAGGATAGTCTTGATCCACTTAACGTATTAAATCCCGGTCGATTTCTCGGAGGGATATAAACTATGAACATCGTCCAACTAAAGAAACTCCAATATGAAGAGGTGGCCAAGTGCACCCGATGTGGGTTCTGCCTACCCAATTGCCCCACTTACGCCGTGCGACGGAACGAAGCTTCTACACCCAGAGGGCGCAACGCGATTACTCGAGCTGTCATAGAAGGACGCTTGGAACTATCAGCCGATTTGGCCGAGGCAATATTTACCTGCCTCGGTTGCGGAGCCTGCACGAAGGCATGCTTCCCCGCGGTAAATACCAAGGACTTGGTTTTTTCAGATAGGTCATGTCTTACTGAAGTTCACGCGAATCCGAAAATTTTTGAAAAACTCTCCGAAGCTCTGAACGAATACCACAACATATCGGAAGATGATAACGAAGATCGGGCAGAATGGCAGGAATATCTTAAAGATGTGCCGGGTGAATTTCTTGAGAAAGATCACGCTGATATTGTTTATTTTGTAGGATGTGTGGCTTCATTTTTCCCGATGGCCCAAAAGATCCCGGCGGACTTTGCCACAATCATGTATCACGCCGGTCTTGATTTCACGATTCTCGGCGGGGATGAATGGTGTTGCGGTTTTCCTCTTATAGGGGCCGGCATGCCGGAAAAAGTGACTGAACTGAAGAACCACAACGTTGAAAAACTCAAGAGTGTCGGGGCAAAGAAGGCTGTATTCTCGTGCCCATCCTGCCTTCACACGTGGAAACATTTATACGATACGGACATTGAACTTTTACACGCCAGCCAACTGCTGAGAGATTTGGTCAGTCAAAATAAACTGGACCTTAAACCCCTTGAACTCAAGGTCACTTACCACGATCCGTGTGACTTGGGTAGGAATACGGGCGTCTTTGAGGAGCCTAGAGAGGTGATAAAATCCATCCCTGGCATAGAATTGGTTGAACTCCCCAACAATCGGAATATGAGCGTTTGCTGCGGTGGAGGCGGCAACGTGGAAATGGTGGCCCCAGACCTTTCCGCTGCTATTGCCCAGCGAAAAATTGAAGAAATTCTTTCCACGGGGGCCAATACCGTAATTTCGTCATGCCAGCAATGTCTTCGTACAATTGTGACCAGCGCTCGTCGGCAAAACATCGAGCTTAACGCTATGGACCTGACGCAATTGGTAATGAAATCGTTGTCGCAGAAATAATTTGAAAGGAGCGCCAAATGATAGCCAGTTTTTCAGTATACCCCATTGGTGAGGGTACGGGCCTAAGTCGTTTCGTGAAGAAAGGCATAGCGGTTGTCAAGGAGTCAGGCTATCCCTACGAGGTTGGCGCAATGTCAACTTCTGTAGAAACGCCAGGACTGGATGCTCTCTTCGATCTCGTGAAGAAAGTACACGCGGCTCATGTGGCTGAGGGCGCCAAACGGATCGTCATTGACCTTAAAGTTGACGATCGCCGTGACAAAGAAGCGACCATGGTATCCAAAAAATTAGCGGTGATTTGACGACCGTAATTCCGGTGGAACTGTGTCTTTACCTGTCCTAGGAGCCTAACATGGAATACCTCATGAATTACGGACGCGTCGGATTGAAACTCGAGTTACCCGACAAATGGAATATTATCGTTATCCGTAAGAAAGAAATGCCCGTGCTGCAGGACCCAAACGAAGCCATGGCGCTGGCATTGAAACAGCCACTGGGATCAAAATCCCTTGCCGATGAAGCTAAAGGACGTAGGTCGGCGTGCATCCTTATTTGTGACGTCACCCGACCGGTCCCCAACGGGCTAATTCTTCCTGCGGTCATTAGAGAGTTGATGGAGGCAGGAATCAAATCGGAGCAGATCACCGTCCTGGTAGCTACGGGGCTGCATCGTCCCAATGAAGGTCCTGAACTTCGCGACCTTGTTGGTGACGACTGGGTCTTAGACACAGTTAGAGTACTCAATCATTTTGCCCGTAACGATGAGGATCACGTAGACCTCGGCGTAACTTCAAGAGGGACACCCATCAAACTGGATCGCCGATTTGTAGAGGCGGACTTGCGTCTTGTAACGGGACTTGTAGAACCCCATTTCATGGCCGGCTATTCAGGGGGAAGGAAGGTAATTGTTCCTGGGGTGGCGCATCATGACACCATCACCCGGCTTCATACCGCCACTTTTCTGGAATCCCCTTATGCGGCGAACTGCATATTGGATTCGAATCCCTTACATGAAGAACAACTGGAAATCGTGAAGCTCATCGAAGGATCGTTGGCCGTAAATGTTGTTATCGATGAATTCCGTCGCCCATGTTTTCTGAATTTCGGAGAAATTGTCTCAAGTCATAAGGCAGCAGTAGATTTTATGAGTCAGTTCGCCGTCATAAATGTGCCACGTCGTTTTCAGACGGTGATTACGAGTTCCGCAGGATATCCCCTTGATAAAACGTACTATCAAACCGTCAAGGGCATGGTTGGTGGTATGGAATTGCTTGAACCGGGAGGAGAACTCTTTATCGTGTCTGAATGCTCCGAAGGAATTGGCTCGTCGGATTATTTGGAAGCCCAGAAAAGACTCATCGCGCTAGGGCCGGACAAGTTTCTCGAAGAGTTGTGGCCTAAAAGCCAAGCGGCCATAGACGAATGGCAGACCGAAATGCAGCTAAAACCTATGAGGGTCGGCGCCATTTCCCTGTACACTCAAGGTCTCAGCAAACATGATTTAGACTTAACGGGGGTTAAAACTTTTAAAGATTTAGACTTGTTCCATGAAGCCATTCGGAAAAGTGTCGAACATTCAAAAGATAAGTGCGTAGCCATTATCCCTGAAGGACCTTATGTAGCGCCTTTCTTCCTGAGAACGTAGAAAAAGTTTCTTTTCTAAATTCAGGATTTTTAATTAGACAATTCGGGGTTCGGTTTTCACAGAGGTTTCCAGGGTGATATCAACTGTCACAAGACACACGAGTATTAAGGGGCTACTTTTAGGAATCTTGATTGGCGTACTGGCGCCGGTCTTGTGCTTTGCCCAACCCGGACATTCTGATACTTGGTTTATTGACTTTGTAAAATATCATGTTTCAGTTCACGGCCAACTTTCCTGCCAGGATTGCCATTCGGACATAGTCGCCAGGAAAATCCACCCAAACCCGTCCGATGTCACCCGAAAATTACGAGATTTCTTTCATCCCGATACGTGTTTCAATTGCCATGACGGGGACAGCATAAAAGAAAATCTTTTAAAGGGCCTGCATGGTGGAAAACCGATTCAGAAAGAAAAAGATTATAGCAAATGTCTTACGTGTCACGATCCTCACTATCAGCCTGGGCTAGGCAAGAAATCGCCTTCAGGCGTGGAGGCGAGTTCGTCAAATACGGAGTTCTGCGCCTCCTGCCACAAGAAAAGGGAATCTCTTCCTCATGCTAAAAGTGATGACGTGAGGTGCATGGAATGTCACGAAGCTTTTGGTTCTCAAGATAAGAATTCTCGCCAATACATTGACCAATTTTGTCTGAAATGTCATGGCCTAAATGTTGTTTTTAGCGAGTTATCAGTACCCGTTCCCCGGATCGACAAGACTAAACACATCTCCCAAGGACACAAGAGATTAGATTGTTTGGCCTGCCATTCGGGCGCCGCCTCATTTGAACATAACCTTCAGAAACCCGTGGCGTGCAGCCAATGTCACACTCCCCATGACGAAGCGACTCTTCATGACGCTCATTCCAAAGTCTCTTGCAAGGACTGCCATTTAACCGGAATTGGATTATCGATGGATCCTCAGACAAAAAAAATTGTCTGGGAAAGACTTAGAAAGTCCTCGGACGTCAGTCCACTCAACATTATTATACCCAGTCGCGGAATAGCGTCGTGCAAGGGGTGCCACAAAAAGGGAAACCATCTCGGAGTGGCCGCTGTGGTCCTCCCCGCTAAAAGCGTGATTTGCATTCCGTGCCACGCAGGCACATTCACCATCGGAGATCCGATTACCATAATAGCCATTTTGGGGTTCGTTCTGGGGATGCTAGCTGTTATCTCAGTGTGGTTTACCGGAACAACTCGAACAAGAATTAACAAAGCTGAGTTGCTTGACGGATCATTTAAACCACCATTCCATATACGACTGTTCCTCGGCCTAAATGCCCTGTTCGTCGACGGATTACTCCAGAGAAGACTCTTTCGGCGTTCACACTTCCGTTGGTTTATTCATGCATTAATCTTCTGGCCATTTGTAATACGGTTTACCTGGGGCCTGGTAGCTTTGATCGGTTCTTTATTATGGCCTAGTAATCCCTGGGTCTGGCAAATGCTTGATAAGAATAATCCGGTGACCGCCGTGTTGTTCGATCTGACGGGTGTGTTGGTTCTTTTTGGAATAATATTGGCGATTTTTCGCAGTCGCATGACAGGAGATGATAAAACTGTTAACGGACTTCCAGAGCGTGATTGGTTAGCTGTAACTCTTTTGGCGGCGATTATCATTGTCGGATTTATTCTGGAAGGAGCGCGTATTACCTTGACCGGCGAAGCCGATATCAACCATTTTGCGTTTGTTGGCTGGACACTGAGTTTCCTGTGGATTGGCGTCAATGGACTGAGTGAACTCTACGGGTACATCTGGTACCTGCATGCTTTGCTGACGGGCGTTTTCGTAATATATCTGCCTTTCAGCGGGATGTTACATCTTATAATAGCGCCGTTGGTAATGGCGTTGAATTCCGCTGACACTGATCACTCTAGTCGTTAGTAACAATACCGGACGGCCAGGAACCGATGGAAAAGGTGAAGGATGGTCATACAAAAGTGCGCTGATCTTTGAAACGGCATTTGGGGTGATACATCGGCCGAAAAAATGATGAAATAAAACATTCATAAACAACTGATCTGCTAAAGATACGGGTTACGGAGGATAAAGAATGGAAATTCAAGGCTACAACTTACCGGATGAACTTTATTACGAGAAGAATCAATTCTGGGTACGCCCCGAGGACGACATCATAGTCATGGGGATGGATGATTTCGCCCAACAGATGGCCGGCCAAATTGTATTTGTGCAACTCCCGGAACCAGGAAAGGTTCTAACCGCAGGCAAAAAATTCGCCAAGATGGAGTCAGGAAAGTGGGTAGGCAAAGTATTTGCTCCTGTCACCGGAGTGTTGGTGGCGTCGAACCAGGCTTTGGAAAATAATCCTGGCCTTATAAATCAAGACTGCTACGGCGCTGGTTGGATGTACAAGATCAAACCAGAAAACGCTTCAGATATCGAGCAACTTATACATGGTGATGAGGCTGTTACCGCATGGATGTTGACCAGTATTGAGACTTACAAGAGGTAAAGCTTGTCGAATAGTGATTACAGTATCCGGAGAATTCTTGAAATAGAGGCGTGTACCAATTGCCGGATCTGCGCTGAGGTGTGTCCGGCCGTCCAAGCCACAGGAGACGGAAACCTTTCCGGAGTTTACCGGTTAGGCCGGTTGAGGACAATACTCCGATCCCGAACGGGTTTGTGGCGAAGGCTTTTCGGTTCCAAGGACCTTACTGAGGCCGCGTGGAAGGATTTCAGCCAAACCGTGTTTCGATGCACTTTGTGCGGGGCGTGCCAGGAAGCCTGTCCTTCAGGAATTCATTTGAAGGAACTATGGCTGGAGGCACGACAAGACCTGAATCATTCTCTGTACTATCCTGAAAAGATTGACACGATCCGGGAAAATCTTGATGAAAGTCACAACGTTTTTGGAGAGGATAATGAAGAACGGGCGGACTGGGTTGAGGAATGTCAAGACCCACCAGAAAGTGGATTTTGCGAAGACACAGCCGATATAGTTTATTTCACCGGTTGTGTGTCATCATTTTATCCCTTGGCGCAACAAATTCCCGTGGCGTTGGCCGAGATTTTCCAGATGGCGGATGTGAATTTCACCCTTTTGGGTCAGGACGAGTGGTGCTGTGGATTTCCCCTTTTGGGGGCTGGCCTTGACGAGTTAACACAGGATTTTGTCAACCACAATATGGAGATGGTAGGTCGTAAGGCAGCAAATACTGTAGTATTTTCATGTCCTTCATGTTATCGGATGTGGCAGGAGCGATATCCCTATCAAGGTAAATTTTCTATAGCCCATACTACCGAATTCCTTTTGCGGCTTGTAAAAGAAAACCGGCTTAAATTGAAGGGTTCCCCCATGAAAGTCACTTATCACGATCCCTGTGATCTCGGGAGAGGGGCCAGGCAATTTGAGAATGCCAGGTTGCTCGTTCAAAGTGTGCCGGAAGTGGAACTCGTCGAGTTGGAACACAACCGGGAAAACTGTCATTGTTGCGGTGGCGGTGGGAACCTTGAGATGATAGACGCGGCGCTATCCGCCAAGATTACGGAACGCAAGATCAACGAAATTGTCGCGACAGGGGCCCAAGCAGTGGTGACATCTTGCCAGCAGTGCGTCAGAACGATAACCACCTGGGTTCGCCGTAACGAGGTTCCTCTTCAGGTCTTCGACATAACCAGGTTCATCAGACGGGCGCTTCAACGTTAAGCCTTTGTCTAACATTATCATCAAGAGATTGGCAGAGATTCTTGACTGAAGCCATTTAGCGGAAATTTCTGCGTTGATTTTCACTTCAAAAGTTCCAAATCTTTTCCATTACTGCGCGAAATGCTATTAAGGCTGGGCAATTCCGTTTAACTATCGCAATGAGGTAAATGTTACTGTGGATCTGTATCGGTTGGGTAATGTGCCATGGGAGGACTCGCAACTCGCTTATCATGCGCTGGCCCAGTTGGGCCGGGAAGGTTTAATACTGGTCTCGCCCGCGACTCACTATGTCTGCGTGGGTTATCATCAGGATGCCAGGCAGGAGGTTGATCTTGACTTTTGTAGGATACACGGCATCCCCGTGTTCCGACGACAAGTTGGCGGAGGTGCGGTCTATCTGGATGGAGACCAACTCTTCTTTCAAATTGTTCTCAGAAGGGACTCTCAGTCGGTTCCTATGAACAGAGAGACCTTTTATCGAAAGTTCCTCCAACCGGTGATAGATGTATATCGACGAATCGGAATACCGGCTCAGTTCAAGCCCATAAACGACGTGGTAACCGGCCCCGCGAAAATATCCGGGACTGGAGCTGGAGAAATTGCCGATTGCGTTGTATTCGTGGGGAACCTCATACTCGATTTCAACTACAAGATCATGTCACGGGTTTTAAAAGTCCCCGACGAAAAGTTTCGCGACAAGGTGCACAAGACAATTGAAGCCAACTTGACAACCATACGTAGGGAGCTTGGAGCAAAAGAAGCTTCCCGATGGAGTCATGCGGCGCTTAACAGTCTCATGGTGGAAGAATTCCAAAAGGTTTTGGGACCATTTAGAAGCAGGGCCCTCGATGACGAACTGAGATCAAAGATGGAAGACATGGGTGAAGTTATGAAGACAGATTCATGGCTTTTCAGACGCGGGCGCGTCCTGGATAGCAGGCAAATGCGAATTCGATCAGGGGTCAACTTGGTCCACAGGGTTCACAAGGCCTCCGGAGGCCTTATCCGAGCAGATTTTGAAATAATGGACAGAAGGTATAGAGAGGTTTGTCTTTCCGGCGATTGGTTCTGTTACCCACAAGACGCTGTTTCGGTCCTGGAATCGGAAATTGAAGGGGTGGGGACTAATGAATTGAGGCCCACTATCGATAGATTCTATGCTGAAAATCGCTTTGAGACTCCAGGGATAACCGTTGAGGACTGGATGGCGGTCCTTAAAACATAGATCATTTTTAATCCAGCCGGCTTGTCAACAAAATATTCAAATTGATTTAGTAGATTGATGATGGCATTATTAGGGTTTGTCCTAAAAAGAAAAGAAACGGAAAACTTGCGCATGAATTAAGGAAAAACCCAAATGAGCCTTTTCCAAATTGACGAAACCAAGTGTAAACGCGATGGTTTTTGTGTATCCGATTGCCC
>JARLHM010000195.1 GCA_031292235.1 Syntrophaceae bacterium
CCATCTACCTTGAAGGCGCTGAAAGTAACCCAACCGGCTTCAGGGTGACCTTGTGGAGTGCAGAAAGTGAATGAAAGATCATCAGCATACAATATCATGACACCAGTGGAAACTGGACCACCTGGGGTTATGGAGTCGATGAGGACAATTTCACCGGGCTTGATACCGGCGGCAGAAGGGAAAAAATGGTTGAAGGACGGTTGGAAACTTGGGAAGTTCTGCTTGAGGGCCTCAACGACATGTTCAGGACTTATGTTCGGGGAGTTAATATACAACCTGTAAGTCTTCTGCCACAATTGACCAAACCCGTTCATCGGACTTACCGTGCGCAGACCATCCACATTAAGGTTTCGCGCTTGTCTGGGCATCGGTGGGACAGTCAGATAGGGCGTCAATTTGGCCCAGTGTTCAGTATTTGTAACCGGCCGCGATCCTTCAGAAACGAGATCGCTCTCCTGCTTTACTCCTGAAATTCCTACCGCTAAAAGAGCGTCCACCTCATTCTTGAAGATTCGAATAGCCTGATCAAGTTCAGTCATTGCGAAAATATCGAGGAATCCTGAATTTAAACCAAAGGCCACCAGATGTTGACCTTCCCGCTTGGCCAGAGCGCTAAGCTTGGCCAGCATTGAGGCCCCCAATCCGTTCATAGTACGTACTTTGGAAAAATTAAGGACCTTGAATTGCGGGGTTGTTGAACCTGTCCCGGCGCACGCAAGAAGAAAAGCTTCTTCGTTAGTGTCTGTAAGGGCTTCGGGCAAATCTATCACACAAGCTTTGCCACCAATTCGCACAGCTTTCGACTGCAACTCGTTCGATGGTGGAGAATCAGACTCAATTACCACGTTGAGGCTTGCGGTTCGTGGTTTGTATGGCGCCGGCTCGGTCTCTGCCAGACGGTCCCGAGCAAGGTCAAGCCGGTTTTTAAATCCAGGGAGTAACCCTAAACCTAACTTTACAAACCAGGAGTTACGCATCTTGTCCAGAAAACATAATTGGGCGGCCCTACCAACAAGCGCCTGGGCATACGTCGGATACGCGTGGGTTACAGAGTGGAGCTTGTATAAGGGCTTGTTCAAAGCCTTGATGACCTGGATTTCATGAATTACTTCCGCTGCGGATTCTCCCAAGATGTGAGCCCCAACAACTCGCCCCCAACGGTTACAAAGGATTTTCGCGAGCCCTGTGGTATGGCCATCTATCAAGGCACGCCGCATGTTTGAGTAATTAAAGCGATACACCTTCAAATTGGAGCCATAAATTTTCAAGGCCTGTTCTTCGGTTAGGCCTATGTAAGCCAGTGGAGGTTCGGTGAATATTACATATACGTTATTCTGGTAATCGACTTTTTGCTTGAAAGGCGAGAACGCGTTCGTTGCCGCAATTATGCCCTGATACTCTGCCATTGAAGCCAGTTGGTAAGGCCCTGCAATATCGCCGCAAGCGTATATGTTGGTGGCGGATGTCTGAAGTTTGTTGTTAGTGATAATAGAGCGTGGAGTGTAATCGACACCGGCATTCTCGAGTGAAAGCTCTTCTAAATCCGGCTTTCTGCCAATTGCGACTAGTACCCGATCCGCTTGAATTTCGCCGTAATTTCCTTGTCCCTGTTCATATTTCAGCGTCACCTTTCCTTGCTCGTTGAATAGTCTGACCGCTTTTGTTCCTGTAAGCAGCCGGATTCCATCAGCCCCAAGGGTTCGTGTAAGAATGTTGATTAACTCCCGCTCAGCCATAGGGAGAAGTTTTTGCCCCATCTCAACAATCGCAGTTTTTACACCTAGTCGGCCAAAAGCGGACGCGTATTCCAGCCCATCCACCCCTCCCCCAAGGATGATAATCGATTCCGGCAAATCATCTAGTTCATAAAGATTCTCGTTTGTTAAATATTCGACATCTTGAAGACCATCAATTGGGGGTATTACAGGCTGAGTGCCCGAGGCGATGACGAACTTTTCGGCTGAAAGAATTTGCCCATCAATTTTTACACTGTGTTGGTCGACAAACGACGCAACGCCGAAAATTATATTTATCCCTATCTTTTCAAACGTTTCCGGAAGGTCTTTTTCATAGGCTTTTTGAACGATAGACCGAACATGGGCCATGACCTTGCGGCCATTTACACGAGGGGCCGGACCGGACCACAGACCCAGACGGTCAGCATGGACAATGTCACGGTTTAAATGGCTAAGTCTTATGAGCGCTTTGCTCGGAACACATGTAAAATTGGTGCAATTGCCGCCCACTTTGCGTTTCTCAATTACGGCAACCTTTTTCCCAATGCCATTAGCGGTCACGGCCGAAACGAACCCAGCGATTCCCGCACCTATGACAATAAGATCATAATCATAAACCCTTGCCATATTTGATTACCCCGAAGCTCAATTTGAAACCATCCATTGGCAGAATAGATTTATTTCAAGTTCAAAGGTTGAAACGCGCCACCAGTCGTCGAGCCTTCTTATCTATTTTTCTTCCGATCATGTTGGCCAATACAACCGGTATGCTTGACAAAAGAGCCGGAACATTTTTGAGTGTGAACAATTCCACTGAAAACAGTTTTCTTACTAGAGAGATTAGTTGCTTGGGCGTGTAGAATCTCCTCGTTATTTCCCGGCTCACTCGTTTAAGTCCCGGACGCCCGAATCCCTCCAAATATACAATCTTGTCATCTCCCACATAATATCCGGGAGTGGCTTCTACCAACTCTCTTAGAGGTGAATATCTATCCACGCGGAGTTTCTGATAAGTTATCGAGTCAAGGCCAAGTTCTTTGGCAAAACCTGGGATGAGAAGCATTTCCTGTTCCGACTCTGTGACATTCCCATAGATAAAATAACCATGGTAATAAAATGGGTGTTTTCTGAACTCTTCAAACGCCATACGCAGTTTACTCGTGTCGAAGCCTTTATTGAGCTGTTCCAGTATCCGGTCACTCGGAGACTCAATCCCCAGTAGAAATACCTTTATACCTGCCTTGGCGGCTGCTTCCAGCACATCGGGCCGTTCAAATATTTCGATACGAGCTTGAACCAAAAATCTCTTTTTGTTGCCCTTTGCAATAAGTCTATCGCAAATTTCTTTTGCCCGATTAGGGTTCACAAAAAAATTCTCGTCCGCTATCAGAATGATTCCTGCCTTGATTTGGTCGAGTTCGTCCATCACCGCGTCTATGGGACGCACTGAGTAGCGACGTTTCTGGGTCCATGGATTGACATTGAATGTGCAGAATTTACAATTATAAGGACAGCCCCTGGATGTCAGGATCATGTCAAAAGATTCGACCGGAAGCGAATAGCCACCCAAATTCATGTTGTATTCCTGACTTCTGAGGCCACGATCAGGGCAAACATAATTTTCTATCTCACCTAATGGTCTGTTGGGATTATGAACAACTTGTGAGTCTTTTCTATACGATATACCAAGAATGTCACATAACGGTGTTCCCTGAGCGATTTCGGCGATAGTCTCTTCACCCTCACCCCGCACAAGGATATCTACGCCTGGACATGATTGAAAAACTTCTTCAACACTTTCAGTAGCCTGTTGCCCACCAACTACTGTTGTGACATGCGAAGGAAAATTATTTATGAGATCACAAACCTCACGGAAATTATATTCCCAGTTAATACTGACGCATAACAGGTCGACTTTCTCTTCTATGAAACTTTTCAGTTTTTTGAGGTCTCTAAATGGCCCGGAAAGTCGGAGATCAACAAAGGTTAACTCTTCCACATATGGTTTCAAGGCGGCCATTATGTATTCTAGGCCAATAGGTGGAAAAATCGCTAACCCAAGTGATCCCGCGTGGCTGTCCCGATAATACGGGTGAATACACAGCGCATGTTTATAAATGCTGCTCAATAATTTATTCCCTTCATATCAATTAGGTCTTGATCAAGCGATGTTAATTTTTAAGATCAAAGCCGAACAGGACTCCCGTTTATAAGTTAAATCTAATCTGATTGATACATTGAAAAAAGGCTAGGCGCTTTAAATAGGACCAATCTTTAAATGTATTAGAACTAATTCCCTTGAAAGTCTATCACGTGTAAGGGTACATTAAGTTTATCCAACTCTCCTACTTTCCTGACACACTCAATTGAATTATTGAACATAGCGCCTAGTTTATTAGTAACTATCGCTTGAATGTTTTTTGTTAAGAGAGCTTGGCGATTATTCATTCGAAGCTACTCTCACCACATCGAACGTTGTATCAGTGATATCAACGATCTCTCCAAATGGTATTGGCGACCCGCTTTGAGTTCTCACCGCGTTCAGGAATCTCGTGATCGACTCCTTGTGACCCTTGTCTTGCTTCCATAAGGAAATTTTCTTGAAGCCCGGCCAATCAAAACCTTTTAATGATTGAAAGTTGTCCAGTTGTAGTATTCTTCCTCCACAAAATATTTCAATTCTCTCCTTGGGGAAGGACTTGGCGCCGTTGGCCAAGTAGTGAACTGTTCCGAACGAACCATTTTCAAACTTAATCGTGAAAGTCATTTTATCATCTGTGACAAAAATACCCGGAGCTGAGCCTATTTTAGTTGAACAAATCGAGGTCGGCCTTGATCCAGTCAAATAGTACAACAAATCTACGAAATGGCAGCCTTCTCCAATTATTCGCCCTCCTCCAACCATGGGATCTTGGGTCCACTCTCCTGGTGGGACTTCACCGGCGTTTACTGTAATTATTATTGATATAGGCTGCTTTATTCCTTTCAGAAGTTCTTTAATCTTCTGAATATGAGGCGCAAATCTCCTGTTGAAACCGATCATGACAATCGGTGGGTTTTCATATTCTCGGGAGGACAGGTAAGCGGCTTCAATCGTCTTTACCTGTTCGGGAAAAATTGCGAGGGGTTTCTCAACATAAACATTTTTCCCAACTTTTAGGGCTTCACAAACCAGACCAGCATGAGTGTTGTGGCGCGTTAGAACAAAGATTGTGTTAATTTCAGGGTCTGTGAAAAGGCTCGCAGTGTCTGTGGTAGCATAGCTAAAACCAAATTTCTTGCCCGCGTATGCTCCGCTCACACCAGTAGAGGTTGATAGTGTTTTGAGTTTTGCTCCGGTAGCATTGAGGGCTGGCAAGAATGTTCTTAATCCATAATTCCCAGCGCCTATAACTCCAACAACAGGCTCAACTTGTCCCGCTCTTTTTTTGGCCTCGTCATCTGGGACCCTTGTTGTCTTTTGAGGCAGTTTAACGGTTTTTTTGATTAAATCGCTTTCTGACATTCCGTCAGAATCATAGGTCAATAATATCCCTAGAGATGGCTCTGGTCCTCCTAGCAGCTCGTAAGCGCTCACAGCTTCTTCGAACTTGAACCGATGAGAGATCAAAGGTTGCACAGCGAGCTTCTTAGTCGCCAAAAGTTCAAGCGCCGCCTCAAAATTCCGTTGTTCAGTCCACCTAACAAACCCATAAGGATAATCGGAGCCTCTTTCTTCGTATTCAGGATCGTATCGACCTGGCCCGTATGAACAAGAAACCTGAAAGCTCAGTTCTTTCTCATAGAACAGTGATCTATCAAGATTAAGCCCTGTTACCCCCACCAGTACTATTCGGCCACGTTTCCGGCAGATTTTGGCGGCTTGTCTCACCGGCTCATCACTCTGAGTAGCGGCTGTAATTATAACACCATCCACGCCTAAGTCATTTGAGAATGCTGACGCCAATTGCAATAGGTCCTCTCCACTAGAGAGGTTTACCGCCTGTATACTAAGGCTTTCAGCCATGGCGATTTTGCTGGGGTCCAGGTCTACACCAAGAACCCGACAACCGTTAGCTCTCAAAATCTGGGCCGTTATCAAGCCTATCAGGCCAAGACCCGTAACTACAAAATTTTCACCCAGTGTAGGGTTTGCTAGACGAATACCCTGTAGCCCAATAGCTCCCAAAACTGTGAACACCGCATGTTCATCCGAAACTGTTTCTGGAATTTTAGCGCAGAGGTTTTTCGGTACCAGAACAATATCAGCGTGTGGTCCATTGGAAACAACACGGTCCCCAATCTTGAAAGCTTCTACTCCTGTCCCCTTTTCCAGGACTACGCCAACATTGCTGTAACCCATTATTATCGGGTGATCGAGCTTTTCACGGACAGCGTCGATAGTTTGAAACAAGCCCTCCTTCTTGAATTTTTCTAGGACCTGCAACACTTTCTCCGGCTGTCTTCGGGCCTTTTGAAACAAACTCGCTTGGCCCAGTTCCACCACGCTGCGTTCTGTCCCTGAGGAAACAAGACTTGCTACAGTCTTTATCAGCAAATGACCCTGCCGGACTTTTGGCGCAGGAACTTCAGTCAGCTCAGCTCGACCATCACCCAGGTTTTGGAGAACCTGTTTCATGAAATGTCTCCGTCCCTCAATCTTATTGACTTTTTCCCATTGACCTAAGGTAAAAACCCCAACCTTGCCAACTTGCAGGTTTACTAGTAAAATGGCCTTTCATAACCAACTTCTTGCGAAAGAGTTTATTTACCGCAACTAACTACCATCATTAGGAGGCGCCTGCTATGAAATGGTCCTTTAAAATCGGGTCAATATTCGGGATTCCGCTGAATCTTCATATAACATTTATCTTGCTGTTAATACTAGTTTATTTTGTAGGCGGCTCCATAATTGGCGCTGGAGGCCTAGCGGGCGTCGTTTTTGTTGTTCTTGTTTTCGCTTCAGTTGTTTTTCACGAACTCAGTCATTCACTAGTTGCAAGACATTTTGGTATCAACGTCGTCGATATCACTCTTCTTCCTATCGGTGGCGTCTCAAGAATGGCCGAGACCCCGGATAAGCCACTTCAAGAACTTCTGATTGCAATAGCCGGTCCGGCGTCAAGCTTTCTTTTAGCGTTCCTTTTGTGGTTTGCCGCAGATTTCTTCGGGTCCGGTGTTACGATTACCGACTTTTCGGTTAAAGGTGGTTTACTCGCAGAGTTGACAGCGGTCAACCTTGTCCTTGGTTTGTTTAACTTGGTTCCAGCTTTCCCCATGGATGGCGGTCGGGTTTTAAGAGGCGCGCTGGCAATTTACTTGAATCCATATAAGGCCACCAAGATTGCCGTTGGTGTGGGACAGGGGTTCGCAATATTCATGTTTTTTTGGGGTTTCTTTTCCGGTAACATTTTCTTGATTCTCATTGCGTTATTTGTGTACCTCGGAGCTGAGGCGGAAGAGCGTCAAATGGGCATTATGGTCGCCCTTGGCGGAGTTAAAGCCCAAGCCGCGATGATTAGCGACATCGAAACCTTGACCCCATTTCAAACGGTTGGAGATGCGGCGGAACATTTTTGCCGTAGCTTTCAAGGGGATTTTCCAGTCCTCGATGGGAACCGCCTGATTGGCCTGGTGACAAGAGAAGCCATCGTTGACACCCTTCACAGGAGAGGATCTTCCACTCCAATTTCTGAGGCCATGGTCCGAGATTTTCCGACAGCAAACGAGCAAACACCTGTTATCGATATTCTCCAAAAAATGCAGACCAGCGGCAGTAAAGCAATTCCAATAATGAATGGAGCTGAATTGAGGGGACTCATCACACTCGAGCAAATCGGACGCTATAATATGCTCTGCAGTGGTTATTCGTGTGAATTCCTGGGAACAGGTAAAGCGTGACGATGTCTCTTCGATTCTGGTTTTAGGAATCAGGTCCGCCATGAAGGAGATAGAGTTGAACAGTCCTAGGAACCCATATTTGGTGACAGCGGAACAGATGCGTGCTTTTGATTTCGCAGCCATCAATGAATTCGCAATCCCAGGGGTTGTCCTGATGGAGAATGCCGGGCGAGCGTCGTTCGAAATTCTTAAAGGGGTGTTAGATGATGATCTTGATGGACTCTATGTTTCGATTGTGGCCGGGCCCGGCAATAACGGAGGAGATGGATATGTGATAGCGCGCTACTTGATAAACAATGGCGCTGACGTGGAAACATTCCTTTTGAGTCCTCGAGAAAAAATTCGAGGAGACGCTAGAATAAATCTGAACATACTGGAGAAAATGGGAGCCAGGATCTGGGAAATCAATTCTATCGATGCCCTAGAATCGGTTCAAGAAATGTGGGCTGAAAGCTCGGTAATCGTTGACGCAATTTTAGGAACGGGCCTTCAGTTCGAAGTCAGGTCACCTTATCGTGAAGCAATTGAAAAGATAAACAGCCTTGACGCTATAAAATTATCCGTCGACATACCATCAGGACTAGATTCAGATACCGGAAAAATACTCGGGGTCGCCGTCCGTGCTGATGTTACTGTTACTTATGGTTTTAAGAAGTTAGGCATGGCGATACATCCAGGACTGGGTTTGTGTGGTCAAACCCAAATTATTGATATTAGCATTCCCGAAAACGCTGTCCAAAAAAATACTCCTAATGTGATCTTGTACGAGAAACCTGATTTGAGACAGTATTTGGATCTACGTTCCGATCCAACCGCTCACAAGGGAATCTTTGGTAGAGTTCTCATTGTTGGCGGATCCTCTGGGAAAACGGGCTCTGTGGCGATGGCGGCGATGGCGGCTTCGCGAATGGGGGCCGGATTAGTTACCGTAGCTGTTCCAGCTTCCCTTAACCCTATCCTGGAAAGTAAGCTTACCGAGGAGATGACAGAGCCGGTATACGATGAATCTGGGTACTTCCTGCCATCGGCAGCGGACCGCGTCCTTGAGCTTGCCCAAGACAAGGACGTGGTAGCCGTTGGGCCTGGTCTCTCTACAGAACCTGGCGCTTTGAAAATTGTGCAGAGTCTACTGAGCCGATATGATGGCAAACTAATTATTGACGCTGATGGTCTAAATTGCCTCGCTCAAGACTTGAGCTTTTTGTCTCGAACCAAAGCCGACGTCGTCTTAACTCCACACCCAGGCGAAATGGCCAGGCTGCTTGGTGTTTCATGTTCGCAAGTCCAGGAAAACCGATTCGTAATTGGTAGAGAATTCGCTACGACCCATAAGTGCAAGCTGGTTCTTAAAGGCGCTGGAACAATCACTTTCTTCCCGAGCGGGCAAGCTTTTGTTAATAATACCGGTAACTCATGGATGGCTTCAGGTGGACAGGGAGATGTTTTGACCGGTATTCTTGCAGGGTTGATTGCGCAAAAATTGCCGCTTGAGGCAATAATTCCTTTTGGGGTTTGGTTCCACGGATTCGTGGCCGATGGTATCGTCGAGAGAGACGGTCCTGGACCTGTTGTTGCGACCGATATTGTGAGTGAGGTCCCCAATTTTCTGCAAATTGTGATCGAAACTTACGCCGGAAAGGGAGAAGCTTCATACCCAAGATTTTGGAGGAGGCTGAACGGTGTCCGTGATTGATAGAAAAAAGCTGATGGAGCACGTCGGGGATTCCCCTGAATTGCTCATCGAACTTATCGAATTATTTCTGGAGCTTGGCCCTGGGATGTTTAAAGACATACAGGAATCTGTCGAGCAGGGGTCTCCAGATGGTCTCCAGAAATCCGCCCATAGCCTAAAAGGCTCTGTTGGTAATTTCGCGGCTGAAGACACTTTCGAAGCGTCTTTGCTACTCGAAACAATGGGAAGAAATAAGAATTTGACCGGAGCGCAAGACGCTTTAATTGTTTTGCAAAATGCACTTAAACGATTGTTTGACGAACTCACATCAATCAAAACTGAATTAGTCTCGTCAAAATAGACTTTGATTTACAAGTTAAACCTTTTCAGGTTTTTCAGGAATTGTCGTCTGGTTCGGGTTCGGATGTCACCACCTGCAAATGAGGTTTACCTTCAGTTCTTTTCGGACGAGCAAAGTTAAGTCTTGCCTTGGCTACCAATTCGGAGAATTTTTCGAATTCGGAAGGAAGAAGCTTCAGAGTCAGGTGAGCCAGGTTAATATGGACTATGCCTCCGGGGCAAACCGACACCGCTCCAAAATTTTCTTCAGTCGCCAGTATCGTATGATCTTCCATGCCCAGAGCCTTTCTATTGGTGTTAGCAATATATTATGGTCATTGTTCGGGATTGGCAATAAAAGATTTGATGGATTTGATGGATTTGATGGAACCTGACGTTAAACGAGATATGTTACCGCGCTTTATTGATATATCAGCTATATTACTCGCTGGTGGGGCATCTACCAGAATGGGTGGAAGAAACAAAGCATTTCTTAAAATCGGCGCGAAAACCATAATACAGAGGGAAATTGATGCGCTCGAACCAATTTTCGACAGAATAATCATTATTACCAACAACTTTGATACTTACAGTTGCCTCGGAAAACCTATGTTCGCTGATATAAAACCCGGCCATGGGTCACTCGGAGGTATTTTCACTGGGCTTAATTGTTGCTCTACAGAGTACGGTTTCATATTCGCGTGCGACATGCCATTCTTGAATCAAGAAGTGATCTCTTATATTTGCAAGCGAAGCTGGGGACATGATATTACAATCCCAAGAATTGGTGGGTATCTTGAACCATTGCATGCTGTCTATTCAGCGCGGTGTATTCCATTTATAGAGAAATTGATGCAAAGAGGAAATCTGAAAATAAAGAAGTTATTCAACGAAGTTGATATGTTGGAGATAGAACAGCAAGAACTGGCGACAATCGATCCTTGTCTTCAGTTCCATATCAACGTAAACACTCCTGCTGATTTGGATAAAGCCATGGAAATGGTCAGGACGAATTCCCAGCTTTCCTGAAAAACATGTCTCAGAAATCAGTATTCGTAGGGCAAGAACAGTGTCCGATGTTCGTTTAGAGCAAATCGGTCAGTCATGCCCGCAATGTAATCGCAAACAATTCTTTCTAGGGATTGATCGCCTTTATCAATGCGTCGCCTGATACTCGGCGGCAATTGAAATGGCCTCTGTACATACTCTTTAAATAGATCGGACAACAACCGGTCAGCCTTATACTGCATTCTCATGATTTTATAGTGAGTATAAAACTTGTTGTACAAGAAACTGTCGAGTTGTGTCTTCCATTCCTGCATCGTATCTGAAAACAAGACCACAGGTCCGCTGGCCGTCATAATTTGTTCGGGTTTTTCGGCCCTGATCGCTGTTAAGAGATGTTCCGTTCGACCAAGAACATCTCTTATAAAAAAATCTATCAGGAAACGGATACATTGATATAGGAATGTGTTTTCGTCCATTAATGTGGGTCGTTCCTTAACCAGTTTGGTAACTTCATTCCAGATTCCCAATCCGGCAAGATCATATTCGGTAAAAAAACCGGAGCGTAACCCATCCTCTATGTCGTGACAGCTATACGCTATCTCGTCGGCGATATTTACAATTTGAGCTTCCAGCGCAGGATTTGGAGATGTGATAAACTCTGAGAGCATTTCCTCCGGGGCCTGATCATATCTGGTGGTATGCCGGATGATACCGGAGCGGGTCTCAAACGTCAGGTTTAGTCCAGGGAAGTCCGGATACCTGGTTTCCAACAAGTCAACAACCCGTAACGATTGACGGTTGTGCTCAAACCCCCCAAAATCTTTCATCAGGTGATGCAGAGATTTCTCACCTGCGTGCCCAAAGGGAGTATGTCCCAAGTCGTGAGCAAGCGCGATTGCGTGGGTCAAATCCTCGTTGGCCCCTATGTATTGAGCGACGCTTCTGGCTATCTGGGCCACTTCCAATGTGTGGGTCAGTCTTGTTCTGTAGTGATCGCCCTCGTAATAGGCAAAAACCTGCGTCTTGTATTCCAGTCGTCGGAAGGCTTTGGAGTGAATGATCCTATCCCGGTCCCTCTGAAACGCGGTTCGATATTTGCACTCAGGTTCGGACCACTGTCGGCCTGAGCTGTTTTGCGAAAGGAACGCGTAAGGCGCCAAATAGTCCCGTTCTCTTTTTTCCTGAATATTTCTATCGATTATCACTTGGACTCTCTTGAAATTAATTCAACTCGAGGGTGAGGACCATCAAAAAAGGTCTTTTTATTGTCCGACCCCCGTAGGGGGCAATCCCGGGAGAATAATATTTACCAGGGCGGCAAAAAGAGCCACAACAAGAATTGAAACAATCAAGAAAGTAATCAGATTGGCCCTATGGCTCACGATTATCCCCTTTTTAACTGAAGATTCAATTTCTGCGGGAAAACGGAAGTCCCTGAACGCGTCTTCAGGTATAGTTAACTCACTGGCGTTGCCGTGGGCTTTCGTTTTCGAAGAAGGTTGATCTTTCATTAAGTCTGTTTCGGTTTCAGTAATTTTAGTTTCCGGCGCTTCCGTCTGCTGAAATAAGTCTGCCTTTGGATCATTTGGGTTTTGAGGCGCCAAAATTATACCCTCACTTCCACACTTGGGACACCGAACGTTGACTTGCCCACCTACGGGCACACGGTCCGCCTCCACTTTAAGAAGCGTCTGACAATTGAAACATTTGACTACCATTGTTTATTGGCTACCTACAGTTTCTTTCTTATCAAGTTCAGCACTTCACCAGGATCAGGAAAACGTCCTATTTGCTTTTTTGAAAAAATTAGATCGTCCTCGTATTCGACTTCAAAAACCCCTCCACTCGATTTGACGAGTTCGGGTTCGATGCCAAGTTCCCGTATGAGTTCTTCCGCCAGACCAGCGGCCTTGGGGCGATAGTTTCAACTGCCACAGTATGTGATCTTACATTTATCGGCCATATACGGTTCCTCCTGTATGTGGGTTTCTTAGACTTCTATGATTATATTGACGCATACCAACGATTACAAGACCGTCATGTTTGTTACTGGTATTCCAATGACTTTATGCGGATTTTACCCATAGTCTTGAGGACGGAAGTCGGGTCATTGTCGCCCGAAGAAACTAGCTTTAAATGTGTCGCGTCCGAAGGAACCTGCCTCAATGTTGGATCGACTGAAAGCCATCCCTTCACGTATGACTCTGCCCACGCGTGGTATGAGAACCCGAGGCTGTCCGCATAAACCAACCCGGTGACTATGCGAGTAGGAATCCCCACTGAGCGGGCCATAGCCGCGTAAAGCTTCGTATGTGATTGGCATTCACCTTCTCCGGATCGAAGAACATCTAGAGCGGAAAAAGATTCTTTCATATCGCCTTTTATGTTATCGGCAGTCCAATTCACAAGCCTTGTAACGTTGTCCAATTCAGGCAAATTATTGGAGATTACTTTTCGGGCCTGCGCAATTATCTCCTTGTTGTCAGACGGGATAGACGGAGTTGAAACCAAATATCCGGATAGTTTGTCTTCAGCGGTTGGTCCTTTTCCATTGGAGTCGTCCTTGTTTGGCCCGGCTTTAAAACGCTGTAGGTCCTCCACATGAACTTCTACATCCAACCCATCCTTGACATCATTAACGGTCTGGCGATGGTCCCTGGCAATTAGATCAGACTTGACTCCCTGAAGGCAAGCTTTCAAAAATCTGATCTTACTTGGATTTAATATCCTTTTGGGGGATTTCACCAGACTGAAATCCAGAATCAGGTCCTTTTGTTGGGCTTTCTTCTCCAAAAAACTGCGAGCGGCCCCCTCGTCCTCAAGTATCGTTATCAAGGAACCATCCAGGCCCTTTTCAAGAACTACCAAGCCTTTTCCATTCAGCCAAGAAGTGACACTAGACTGCCCATAATTATTTTTGACTCGCCAAACTGCTCCCGAAGGTCCAGGACTTCCCTTAACTTTGGAAAGTTCCTGTTCTATTGACTCGATCGACTGTCTTTCTACATTAAATACATTGAAAGAGTACTTTGCCCCATCTTTAAGTCCCTTCAAGGCAGGCATCAGAGAAATGGCGCTCGTATGAAATATTTTTCCGTCAAATGGAAAGTCCTTTTCCACTTTCTCATTGTCCACGTTCATTTTTAATAGCAGCTTTGATGATTCTACTCTGCCTTCAACCCTGAGTTCTTTTTGATTCATTTTAACATTGGAATCAAAAGAGATTAAGGAGAGTTCTGGAGAGACTACAATTTCTTCGTTCATTTTTATTTCGTTGGTCTTACGCATTGCCGTGAGCCGCATCATCGAATCGCTCTCAATAGTGAAATTTTCCCCGGTTGGAGTTATCTTGAAATGGCTATAGCCGATTTTATCTTCTTGGAAATAGAGCCCGTACCACGCTTCCTTGAATGGAAAGTTTGAAAGGGTCCCATAACCATTCGTGGGTTCCACATGATTATCAGTGGATGGAGTCAAATTCTTGATCAGACATCCGCAGTTAATAGCTGCAATAAATAGGCATAATAAATATATAATAAACTTGTTTATCACATTCACCAGTTAATACCTTAAATCAATTATACTAATTACTCCAAAATTACTCAACTGTGTTCTGCGGATTCTTCATCGGACATTCGAGGGATTTTTAGTTGACTTTAAGACTTGGATCGTCAATTTTAAAAGATTGCATAATGCCTGAACCGGAGCCACGAAGACCTTAGCGCCGGAACGGCGGAGGAATAGACATGGATTATAAAGATACCCTAAATCTACCAAAAACCAACTTCCCTATGCGAGCCAACCTTCCCAAAAAGGAACCTCAGACCCTGCAACATTGGGAGACAGTCAAAATATATGATCAGATTCTTGAGGCTGCTCAAGGCAGGCCCAAATATATACTCCACGACGGTCCACCATACGCCAACGGTCATATTCACCTTGGAACGGCGCTTAATAAAATCCTCAAGGACATAATAATAAAGTCCAAATTCATGGCTGGCTACGATTCAAACTATGTCCCTGGATGGGATTGTCACGGCTTGCCCATTGAACATCAGGTTGACAAGGAGTTAGGCAAAGCAAAAGCTCAAATGACAGAGGTCCAGGTTCGCCAAAAGTGCCGAGACTATGCCACTAAGTTCATAGATATTCAACGTAAGGAATTCCAGCGACTCGGGGTTCTCGGGGAATGGCAGGACCCTTATTTGACCATGAATTATGGCTATCAGGCAACCATAGTCAGGGAATTGGGGCGTTTCTTTGATTCCGGAGCGGTCTACAGGGGCAAGAAACCTGTCTACTGGTGTTCGTCGTGTGTAACAGCGCTGGCCGAGGCGGAAGTTGAGTATTCGGATTCTACTACACCTGCCATTTATGTCCGATTTGCGGCGGCGGATGATTTCTCTTCCAGAATTCCTGAACTAAAGGGCGAGCAAGTTTATCTGGTCATCTGGACCACAACACCATGGACGATACCTGCGAACCTCGCCATTGCGGCCCACCCTAAAGAGCAATACGCCGCCGTCAAGGTCGGTGATGAAGTCTATATTCTGGCGCAGCGACTGGTTCCAATCAACATGGAGGTCTTCGGGAAAGACCAATTTAAAATTTTGGCGGAATTCTCGGGAAAAGAGCTTGAGGGATTAAGGTGCGCGCACCCTCTTTATGACAGAACATCTCAACTGATTTTAGCGGACTTCGTTACATTGGACACCGGAACAGGACTGGTGCACATCGCTCCAGGCCATGGACAGGAGGATTACGAAGTCGGCCGATCATACAACATTGATGTCTATGCTCCGGTGGATGATCGTGGACGATTCACGGATGATGTTGGGTTTTTCTCAGGGAAATTCGTTTTCAGCGCAAACAAGGACATTATAGAGAAGCTTGCGGAAATTGGGGCGCTTATGGCGTCGGAGGAAATAAATCATAGCTATCCTCATTGTTGGCGTTGTAAGAAACCGGTAATTTTTAGGGCCACCCATCAGTGGTTCATTTCAATGGATATTACGGGTTTACGGGATTCCGCTCTCAAGGCTATCGATACAGTCGGCTGGATTCCCAAATGGGGCCGGGACAGAATCTACGGAATGATACAGCACAGACCTGACTGGTGCATATCCCGCCAGAGGAGTTGGGGTGTGCCGATTACGGCCATGAGGTGCGCAGACTGTGACTCTGTAGTCGCTCCACCAGAATTATTCGAAAAGACCGCCAGGCTTTTTGAGGAGAAGGGCGCCGACGTATGGTTCGAGTCGGACGTACAAGACTTACTGACCGAGGGGCTCAAGTGTCCGAACTGTGGAAGCTCCACTCTTGTCAAAGAAACAGACATCCTCGACGTCTGGTTTGATTCGGGTGTTAGTTGGGCAGCGGTACTCGAAAAAAGGCCATCCTTGGAATACCCCTGCCACATGTACCTCGAAGGCAGTGACCAGCATAGAGGATGGTTCCATAGCGCCATGCTAACCTCTGTGGGAACGAGGGCGCAAGCGCCATATAGGAATGTTTTGACTCATGGGTTCGTGGTTGACGGTCAAGGGAAAAAGATGTCCAAGTCAATTGGAAATGTTATTCAGCCATCTCAAATTATTGACAAGTACGGCGCGGACATCCTTAGATTATGGGTATCCGCGGAAGATTACCGCGACGACATAAGGATTTCTCCCGAAATATTGGATCGGCTTTCAGAAGCTTATCGCAGAATCCGCAACACTTGCCGTTTCCTTTTGGGCAACTTGGAGGGTTTCGACCCATGCGATCAGGTGGCTCCATCCGAAATGACCGCGCTTGACAGATTTGCGTTGGACAAACTCAACAGCGTTATCAACAGAGTCAAAAAGGCTTACGAAGACTTTGACTTCCATGTGGTGTTTCACACACTTTACAACTATTGCACTGTAGATCTGTCATCATTATATCTCGATATCCTGAAGGACCGGCTATACGTGGAACATGTCGGGGCCGCCATCAGAAGATCGGCCCAGACAGCCCTCCATCACATATTGTCGGCCTTAATTAGGCTGATGGCCCCTATATTGGCCTTCACGGCTGAAGAAGTTTGGGCGGAGTTTGTGACCGGTTCGCAAAAGGTGGCGAGCGTGCATTTGTTGTTATTTCCGGAAAATATAGCGGGTGTTGATTCCAGTAACGAAGAAATGGTCTTCTGGACCAAGATGTTGGCGCTTAGACAAGAGGCTTCAAAGATCCTCGAAGAGGCAAGGTCTGAAAAAGTTATCGGCTCGTCTCTCGAGGCAAAGCTTGAAATAACCGGTCCCCTTGATTTCATTGCCGAAATTGGAGAGATGGAGGATCCAGAGGGATTTTTCATTGTCTCACAACTTGAACTCATTGAAGGGGACACGTTCGAAATAGACAAGGACGACCAGAATCCGTTACTGGGAGTCAGAGTTAAAGTGGCCCGAGCAGAAGGAGCGAAATGTCCGCGCTGCTGGATTTGGAGTACGAAGATCGGAACTCATCCAGAATTTCCAGAAGTCTGCCCCAGATGCGCTAATGTACTTTCTGATATATGCTAAACACCAGGCATTGGACGCCTGATCACAAGAGATAATGAACCAATACAATAAGCAAACTTTGACAACATTCGGAATTATCGCAGCTATCATCATTATCGCTGACCAGCTTACAAAGTATTGGGTTTCCGATAATATTGCTTTTAATGGATCTGAAACCATAATCCCTGGATTTCTCGATTGGGTTCATGTCACGAACTCAGGGGTGGCTTTCGGAGCATTTTCCCATCATGGCGACATGTTAAGCCGTTTTGCCCTCTCTGGGATTTCATTAACCGCTCTTGTCGTCATCACCTGGATAATCGTTTCACAAAGGTTGGATCGATATTCGATAATCGGGTTTGCCCTGTTTTTTGGGGGAGCGGCTGGAAATTTTGTGGATAGAGTTATGTTTGGCCAAGTCACTGATTTCATAGATGTCCATATAGGAAACCTGCATTGGCCAGCGTTTAATTTGGCGGATTCGGCTTTGACAATAGGCGCTATCATTTTTTGCGTCAGGCTTATTTTCCCAGGACGGGTGGAAACCTGAAACGAAGCGTATCGGATGAAAATTTTATTCTCACGGTGAGAGTAACACCGAATTCCTCGACGAATATGGTCTCACCCGGACCGGAAGGTAAAGTCATGATCAGGCTTACGAGCCCTCCAATCGATGGTAAGGCAAACAAAGAACTGATCAAATTGGTCGCCAAAAAGCTCAAGATCCGCCAATCGGATGTTTCCATTGAGCGAGGCGAACGCTCAAGAGACAAGATACTTTTAATCAGAGGCGTGTCTCGCGAGATGGCTGAGCAATATCTTTTGAGTTAAATAGCTAAAATCTGGGCAATAGAGAGACTGTGGGTCCTTTTCCCGTGCGTTCTAATGGTTTCGATTTCCATTTCCGCCAGTCGTCGATAAAAAGGGGTCCTGTCAATTTTAAGTTCGGGGTTTGAGGCAAGAAAGACGGTCTCGAAGCGGGGACAACCTGGTCCGGATACCCTCGTTTGGTCCGGTCTGTCGATGAAATGAGGAATGCCAGCCAATCTGCATATCATCGGCCGATGTTCGTAGATAGCGCACCGTCCGCAAAAATTGGCGGAGCAAATGGAATTGCGGTAACCGGGTCCGACAGGATTGAGCCGTTTAAATTCGACTATTTCTAAGCTTCGTCCTTTTATCTGAGATTTAGTGGCTTGATCTAAGGCGAGTAGTCCCTGCCTCATGTAAGACATTTCGACTGAGGTATGAATAATCAGGTCAACTGTGCAACACTTGGTTCCATCACATCCGTCGCAATTGAAATCGGATAGGTTGGACGCCGCGCTGTACGTGGCGTCCATTTCTTGGTAAAGCTTTTTTAGTCGGGGGCCGAAATCAGTCCCAGAGAAATAACCGCAATTATCTCCGGAATTCATTCTTACGCCTAATGTTCTTTATTCAATGAAACTAATTGTTTCAAACGAGGAAGCATTCCCAACATTATTCCTGCCAGCTTATCGCCTCTTCTGGACAGGTGTCGATGGCTTCTTGAATCTCGTCTTCAGAACACGCGCTCTGATCAACCACATAAGCCTTATCGGTATCATCGCTTACAGCAAAACAGTCCTCCGCAATAGCCGCACAAGTTCCGCAACCGCTGCAAGCCTCTTGGTCAACAACTAAAGTCCTTGCCATTTTTCCTCCTTTGTCTGTCAGGACATGATTTGATAGGTGTGGAAATATTCAATAACAGACCTTTACATGTACGCGTTTTTTCAGTCAACGTTATTATGAACGAATTATTTGCAGGACAGATAATTTGTCAGTCGTCACATCGCGAGGAGACGTGACGACACCTTAGCAGACACCAACAATAAAATGATGTCTATTAATAAGTTATATATAATATACTATGTATGACATTAATTATATTAAATAACTCTTTTTAGCTTTCGACAACCTTAAAGTGACTCAAGTTTGGCTAAAACTAGTAGTAAGGCACTCTGAAAAATGTTTTGAAAAATGTTTGAATGCAATATTTTCTTGACACTTGACGTTTTCGGGTCGTATAGAACCATCATTGATTTTAGTAACATAAATTTATGATCATCTCGAGGGAGGCGTGGAAATGACAAAAGCTGAATTCGTGGACAAACTGGCAGAGAATGGCCAGACAACCAAAAAGCACGCATCGGAAGCTATAGATCTGGTTTTCTCGACTATAGCCGACGCGTTGGTGGCAGGCCAAGAGATCTCTGTTCCTGGCTTCGGCAAATTCTCCATTGTGGTGAGAAAGGCGCGCTCTGGCATTAATCCTCGAACCAAAGAAAAAATTAAGATCAAAGAGGCTAAAGCCCCGAAATTTTCGCCAGCAAAAGCCCTTAAAGAATCCATTAAGTAATTATCCTTTTGTTGAGCTGCTTTGGATTCTCTAAACGCGGAACGGCGCCATTGCACGTTAGCTTTCATGCAATGACAAATTTATATGTGTTGTTGGTGAGTTGTGCCGACCATATTCCATTTTTGGTTCAATTTTATTCGCGCCTACGGGCGCTTTTGATTTTAGGGCCAGCGAATTTGCGCTCATAGAAAACTCGCCGGAACTTGTTAGGCTAGGAAGAGGAATTAAGTTTTCTTGTGTAGGCCTTTGAGGAGAAAGAATGTTTGTTTTAGGAAACCTTATTTACGCTTTGGCTCATGTTGTTGATATACTTTTGTCGATTTATATGTGGATCGTGATCGTGGCCGCATTGATTTCGTGGGTCAATCCTGATCCGTACAATCCCATTGTAAGGTTTCTCTACGGGATTACCGAGCCACTATTCAGCTTTGTGCGGCGTCATCTTCCCATACCGCAGATGGGAATAGATTTTTCGCCCCTTATTGTCCTTCTGGCAATCGTTTTTCTTCAACAATTCCTGGTCAAGACCCTTCTCCAAATAGCTGACGCGTTCCGTTAATCCAGTAAGCTCAGGTTCATCCGGTAAAAACGAAACGACCGGCGCTTTTAGTGACCGGTCGTTTCGTTTTAATTTTATAATAAAATGAGATCAAAAGTCGTCGAAGTCTATCGTTAATTCATCGTCAACATAATCTTCATCGACTTCAAGGGAGGACAATAAATCCACGGGACCGCCCTCAAGGGGATCTTCAAAGTCAGCGAGAGCTTCGGCCAATGATTCTTCTTTAACATGGCCGATGTAGTAATCAATATTGTGGGAATGAGGCATGCTTGATCCTCCCGTTTTCTATGAATGCCGTTGCGTCGCAACTAGAAATAAATAAAGCATAACGGGTGGATATTGTCAATACTTAAAGTCTTACATTAATACTATTCGAGGACCGCTTTTCTCCCGCGCCCCCTTGCGACAGTTCAAAAGATGCGAAGTGTCTACTCGATTACTCTAGTTAAATCCGAGAACTTCCTGCCATACTCTTTATATTTTAGACAATTTCTTAAATGAAACTCTCGCTCGGCTTCCGTGCAATCTCGGACTGGGCGCGCAGGAATCCCTATTGCTACCTTGTTGGCTGGTATGACGCTACCTGGACTTACGACCGCGCCGGCTCCCACTATAGCCCCTTCTTCGACTACGCTCCCATCAAGTACCAAAGCCCCAATACCTATCAAAGCCCTGTCGTGAATTGTGGCGCCATGAATTACCGCGCGATGCCCCACAATCACCTCGGCGCCAAGAACTAACGGAAACCTGTCCGTTGTGACATGTAGCGTACAATGGTCTTGTATATTGGTCTGGGCTCCTATCCTTATGTAATTGGCGTCAGCCCTGGCGACTGTATAGAACCAAAGATTGCTACAATCTCCAATTTCTATATCACCCAACAGAACGACCCCCGGAGCTAGAAAAACCTCTGCGCCGAGTTTCGGTTTTATTCCCCTATATTCAATTATCATCGAATTCTCCATGTTGAGAAATAGCGCGTCCAAACTAGTCGGAGCGTTCCTAATTAGCCCCCGTCCGTGATATCGCCTGGAAAAAATCCCAGGAAATGGACCTCTGACGTTGTGGATTAAAATCTTTGTCGTGAGCCTTCATTTGGTCGAGTTGAACCGGTCTCCTGAACACCTTGTAGAATTCATATCTTAGGACAAGGACTTTGCCGGCCCTGGGGCCCGACAGTCCGGCATGCTCGCGAACATGTTCCAGGTCGAATTTTTCATCACTATACAGAGCCTTGCAAAGAGTTCCAGGGTCTTCGAAGGACCAGCTACTTATCCGCGCTTCACCCACAGCCCCCACACTGTTGACGTAAAATAGCGCTGGCAATCCTCGCCTAATTTCTTGAAAACCGGTTGGGAAAGCGTAAACGAGGTTTCCGCTCAACTGGCGGGTCCTTGAATCGTCTCTAGCAAACAAATTGTCATCCCTGTGTTGTGGCTGAGGCAATTCAATCATGGCCGGGGCCCTTTTCTTGTCGATTGTTACCAACAGAGGTTTTTCATTGTTCCCTCTTACCATTAGTGGAAACAATAGAGTTTCCAATTCTATGGCCTCAAGAGGGCGCGCCGGTGGAGTTACTATCAATTTTGGCCCCTGTCGGCTGATCTTGTGCCATGAGGGGAAAAGAAATGGATTTTGATAGATGGCTTTCGACCTATAAAAAAGGCTTTCACTTCCAAGTCTCGTCTCGTAACCCCATGAAGAGAACAGACCATTCAGAAAATTTAAGATTTCAGATTGCGATACTGTGCCGTAGACAAGTTTTTTGCAGAATTTGACGGAATTGATCCCGTCAGTTTGAGCGGACCATGACATAGCCTCGTAGATAAACCCGCAGGATTTCAAAGTGTTAATAAGCTTTTCGGCTTTTGTTTCAGGGAGGACGAGGCTAACTTTGGAAGTTTTTAATTCAGCCCATTTCATTATCCCCTGTTTTAACAATTCAATGTCCAGACCTGCCTTTCGGGCCCGGTCTGAGATAGCGATGGCGTCTACAGCTATTTCGTCATCCGTTATTCTTGACCATAGTAAAGCCGCTTCCGCTCTGTTATCCATCTCAAGCGATGAAATGTTCCAGTTGTCATGATTCCTGGTGTCTCCTGAATTGAAAGGCAATTCTTCGAAAATAACATCCCTAACAAAACCATTTCCGAGGAAAAGCTCAACATCCTTGAAACTTCTTCCTGCCATCGATTTGATTACTGGTTTCATGACTGGCCTTACCCAAAGGGAAAAAACAATGTCATAATCAGAGGGGGTTCCTTTTAAACTGCAACTCAATTAGATCATATTTAACCTGCGCTACAAGTTCAATGAAGAAGTTTGATATTATTCAGAGTTGTTTTTATAGTATTTGAAAATCCGGGCTGGACAACAAATATTTGTCGCGCCGGAGTTAATGTTAACATTTGAGTTTTCAGGAGAATTAGATGAAGGACTTCTTAGCGCCGTGTATTGTGGTAGGCGCTCGTGGAATGTTAGGCCGAGACCTTTGCGCGTCGCTCAGAGAGGTAGGGACCCATATCGTTGAAATGGACATTCCGGAAATAGATATATCCAGTTTATCTTCAGTCATGGATGTTATGGGAAAAGTTAAGCCTAAACTGGTCATAAATGTCGCGGCCTTAACCGACGTTGATGGATGCGAGTCCCAACAGGAACAGGCTTTTAAGGTAAACGCGACAGGTCCGGAGAATCTTGCTGTGGCGGTTAATGAACTGGGTTCGTTTTTGGTCCACATCAGCACTGACTATGTATTCGATGGATCCAAGAACCTGCCATACAGGGAAGATGATCCACCCAATCCCTTGGGGATCTACGGTAAATCAAAATTGGAAGGTGAATTGAGCATAAAAAGGGTCCTTTCGAGGAATTATTGCATTATAAGGACCCAATGGCTTTATGGCGCCAATGGGAAGAACTTCGTCGACACCATAATTGGGGCTGGGGGAAAAAACAAAACCTTAAAAATCGTTAATGATCAATTCGGATCACCCACATACACCGTGGACCTTTCCGCTGCAATAATTAAATTGTGTTTGATGAGAGCAAATGGTGTTTTTCATGTTACAAATTCCGGGTATACTACCTGGAGCGGTTTTGCGTCAAAGATCTTTAAACTTGTCGGCCTGGATGACATCGAGATCCAGGATATCGATACGCGGCGCCTCGGCCGCCCGGCCCCGCGTCCCCTTTATTCCGTGCTTGACAATTCCAGGTTTGTGCGTCTGACGGGGATGAAATTGCCCCAATGGGAAGACGCCATTGGAAAATACCTTTCTGGAAGGACTGTTTAAGAAATGAAAATGACAATAACTGAAAAAATCCTGGCCGCTCACGCTGGACTTGAATTCGTTAAACC
>JARLHM010000196.1 GCA_031292235.1 Syntrophaceae bacterium
AATTCCACTCAAACCGTCTGTACTTCAATTTCGGAAATTATGGTCAGAACATTGATTGATTGTGCGCTTTCTGGTAGCATGGATCAATTCCGATAAAACACACATTCCGGTTTTAATTGTGTTTTCAAAGGGGCTAAAAGGCTCATGGAAAGGGTCGTGGCATGAAGAAGGCCGGTTTCAAGATCCGTCGTAAAATTATTCTAGCCTTTATTTTCTGTTTCCTTTCGGTATTGTTGTTCGCAATTTTTAGCTTTGAGTCACAGAGGGAGATCGGGAGACGGTTGCGTCTGGTAGAGGTTGCGGACGATCTCGTGAACAATCTGCTAGAAGTCCGACGTTTTGAGAAAAACTTTTTTCTTTACAAGCAACCAGCGAGTTTACATGAGGCGCTAATTCATGTTGACAGGGTGGAAGCGCTCTATCTAAGACATGAACCTGCTATCCTAAATCTATCCAAGGACAAAAAAGAACCTGTCTTTTACCAAACTCTTCTCTGTTACAAAGAAACATTATCGGAACTTCAGGCAAACATCTCTAAAGAGAACAGGCCAATTGAGCAGATGGATTTCTCAACGCCGGAGGAATCACTCAGAATCATAGCGCAATCTTTGCTCGACGTTGCAGCGACTTGGGCCAAAGAAGAAAGGGATAGAATCGACCATCTCTTTCGCCGCGCCCTATATTTGTTCATAGCCGCCCTAGCCTTTTTCGTCATAATCGGGATAGCCGTGGCCTTTTACATATCCCGACTATTTACTACCCCTCTAGTTCGTATGCAACAAGCTATGGAAAAAATAGCAATGGGGGATTTTACTCCAATTCCGGAAGATCAGCGTCATTCTGAAGAATTTGCCCCACTATTCAAAGCGTTCAACAGGATGATTAACGAACTTGAGGAACGTCAGGAGCAGCTTGTGCAAGCTAGGAAGATTTCCGCTATCGGGACTTTCACATCCGGCATTGCCCATGAGCTGAATAACCCCGTCAACAACATTGTTCTGACCGCTGAAGCCCTTAAAGAAGATTTTGGGAGTATTGAGGAGCAAGAAGCGCTCGGAATGATCCAGGACATTATCACACAATCCGAGCGGGCATCCGAAATAATCAGGAATTTACTCGATTTTTCAAGATCGGAAAAACCTGAGATGATTTCTACGTCAATTTCTTCCGTAATTGGTGATACTTTAAAGCTTGTCAGAAACCAGTTGTTGCTCTCAGGGGTTGAACAAACTGTGGACCTTGCGGCGGACCTTCCTAATGTTTGTGGGGATTACAAAAGTCTGCAGCAGGTGTTCCTGAATCTTTTTATAAATTCAATCCAGGCCATGCCTCATGGCGGAAATCTGATTGTTAAAGGTATTGTACTGGACGCAGGGCAATCAGTTAGAATTTCTATTACAGACAGCGGTGAAGGCATTGACCCGGAGGACCTACACCATATTTTTGATCCATTCTTCACAACAAAGGAGGTAGGTAAAGGTACCGGCCTCGGTTTGTCCGTCACGTATGGAATTCTCCAAAAACATGGCGGCGCTATTGAGGCACACAGTCAAAAAGGGGAAGGCGCCACTTTCCTGGTGACGTTACCTACAGAAAAGAAAAAGACTTTATCCGTGTGAGGCTGACATCTAAATGCGTATTGCAGTGATCGACGACGAGGAGATTGTTCGCTCTCGCCTCCATAAGGCGCTGACTAAAGAGGGTTATGCCGTCGAAACATATGGGTCTGGAGAAGAATTCCTTAACGCTCTGGAACATTCTCCGGTCGATCTGGCGTTTCTGGACATTTCGTTACCAGGAATTAGCGGGCTGGAAGTTTTAAAGCACGCTAAACCGAAATTTCCGGAGATGGAAATAATTCTATTAACTGGCTATTCGTCAATTGAAACAGTGATTGAATCGGTCAGACAAGGGGCTTTTTATTATGTGGCCAAGCCCGTCAAACTCGATGAAATAAGACATCTTGCTTCGAAGGTTTATGATCGCAAGCGTCTTTTGGATGAAAACCGAGCGTTGAAAACTGTTCTCAGCCCTGTAGATGGATGGGGGGCGATGATTGGTGTCAGCTCGCCAATGAAAGAGGTTTTCAGACTAATAGAGAAGGTAGCTCCTCTGGATTGTAATGTTTTAATCCAAGGAGAGAGCGGGACCGGCAAAGAACTTGTCGCTAGATCAATCCATCGCCAGAGTCGACGAAAGGATAGGGCTTTTGTAGCCTTTAATTGCGGTGGTTTCACCGAAGAATTGATCGCCAGTGAACTTTTCGGATACCAACGTGGGGCGTTTACCGGGGCTACCGCGACTAAAATAGGCATTTTGGAAACTGCTTCCGGAGGAACAGCGTTCATGGATGAAATCGCGGACATGCCGCTGTCCATGCAGGGCAAGCTTCTACGCGTCATCCAGGAAAAACAGATCATGCGCGTGGGCGCGAACAAACCCATTCAGTTGGATTTACGTTTCATAGCCGCTACTAACAAAGACCTCAAAAAAGCTGTTCAGGAAGTTAGGTTCCGAGAAGACCTCTATTTCAGATTGAACGTAGTGCAAATCAATCTTCCTGGTTTAATGGATCGCAAAGAAGACTTGCCTCTGCTAATAGATTTCTTTACCCAAAAGTACTCAACAAAATTCTCAAAGAAAATCTCCAATATGGAACATATCGCCCGGCAAATTCTTCTTTCGTACAGTTATCCGGGAAATGTCAGAGAACTCGAAAACATTGTAGAAAGGGCCGTTGCTCTGGCTGAAAGTGAATCTATCACATTAAACGATCTTCCTCCGGATTTGAGGGAATATTCAGTAACACAATATGGAAAGTGGCTGACTTACGAAGAGCAGGAACGGGACTACATAAAGCGTGTACTCAAATTTACGGATCATAATCTCGGTCGAACCGCCAAGATATTAAATTTGCCTCGCACGACCCTGTGGAGAAAGCTTAAAAAGTATGGTCTATCACAGTCCTAAGTGCTTTAGTTCTTTCATCTTTTTTCCTGCATTATAACGTATGACAATATAAAGATTCCATATACCCCACCAAGTACCATTTTGAAACATTTCTCAAGCGGCTTCATTTATGGTTTAAACCATTTTATTTCTTAATGTGTTTCCATTTTGAAACGCTGTTATGTTTAGCCGATTTTGTGGCTAAACAATATGTGCCTGTTTTAATTGTAGGTTCAGGTTTGGCATCTTTCTTGCCTTAATTGACCACAACTGAGGAGATGTTTCCAATGGGTAAGAAGGTTCTTGCCGCAGTGGACCTAAATTCAATAACTGATTCGTCCCCCTTGTACGGCATACAATTAGCTGCGAGGACACAGGGGGCGATCGTCCTTATGGTTGTCTCGACTCCAAAACAGGGTAAACGACACGGGCGGGCCACAGTTTCGGCAGGCGACATCGATGATAATCTAAATGGTTGGTTCGACAAGCTTGTTGATCAAAGTCAACAGAATGGTGTCGCAATAGAGATCTTTTTCGCTTCAGGTGATTTCTTTGAGGAGATCACAAAGTTCGCATCTTTTAATCCTTCTGTTCAGTTCATAGTTATGGCCGCTCCAGAAGAATTCAGCGCCGCGGACAATTCCGCCTTCGTCAAGGACCTAAAGTTACTTCGTGAGAAATTTGAGGGGGAAATTCTTCTTGTTCAAAAGGCTGGGCATGTTACTAGAGTGCCCGATCTAGGTTTTGAAGACCCATAAAGGGAGATCTGATCATGAGTTGGAATATTTATCTGCCGATAGCCGGCGCGAGTGTAAACATTTTTTTGCTACTCGGTCTTGGAGGAGTTGTAGGTTTCCTTTCCGGACTCTTCGGGGTTGGGGGTGGTTTCCTAATGACCCCGCTTCTCATAATGGCCGGTATTCCGCCACTGGTTGCAGCAGCGTCTGATTCTAATCAGATCGTTGCCGCGTCAACTTCCGCTACATATGCCCATTACCGGATGGGAAATGTGGATTTCAAGATGGGGGCTTTGCTGCTCATCGGAGGTGTCGTGGGCGGCGCCTTGGGAGTTCAACTGATTCATATTCTGCGAAGCATGGGCAATGCCGACTTTGTCATCAAAATAACCTATGTAGTAATGCTTGGCGTGGTGGGCTCTTACATGTTTATGGAGAGTCTTCAGAGTCTTCGTAAGGCTTCTATGGCCGAGAAAAAGGTGGAGCCTTCAAAGCCCTCACTTTATGTTAGAACTGTTCAGGCGCTACCGTTTCAGATGAAGTTTCCGAAGTCCGGCGTAACGCTATCGATTTTCCTGCCTTTCATTCTTGGGGTTTTCGTCGGGGTCCTGGCGGCAATCATGGGTGTCGGCGGTGGTTTCATAATGGTTCCGATCATGGTTTACATGCTCCGTATGCCCATGCACGTAGTTGTGGGAACGAGCCTGTTTCAGATCCTGTTTACTTGTGTGAACGTTACAGTTTTGCAGGCTGTCGAGAACCACACGGTTGATTTGATTCTTGCCATAGTCTTGTTGTTGGGTTCGACTATCGGCGCGCAATTCGGCGCTCGTTTGAGCAGAAGGCTCAAGGGGGACCAATTGAAAATAATTCTGGCCTCTGTTGTGTTGCTTGTGATGGTCCAGATGCTTTTTGGGTTGATTCTTTCACCGTCTGTTATGCTTGCATACAAGGGAGGACACTAGATGAACACTCGAAATGGTGTCCGGTTTGTGTTTGTTTCAATAATGGCTCTTTTTATAATGAGTCTCTCATGTTCCGTGGTCTTGGCCGCATCTCGGGACCTTAAACTAAATCCATCGGAGATTCATATCCGCGAGTTTTTCCAAGGCGCTCCGATGACGATAACGGCTACAGTTCCGCCTCAAGGTCTATATATAATCGAGATCAAAGGCGAATCGCATGCACAGGAACTGTTGCGCAAGGGTCGCAGAGGTGGTCTCTGGATGAACGTGGGAGAAATTAAAGTACAGGCGGCTCCTTCAATGTATCTTATGCTGACCAGTGAAACAGGCACAGCGCTAAAAAAGGACATTGGGCCGGATTTTGGATACGCAGCCCTGAAGAAGGCGATTAGTTTTTCTGGCCAGTTGCCGAAGACGGGAAGCGACATACTTTTTGAGCAATTCTTGAAGCTCAAGGAGACTCAAGGTCTCTATGGGATTTTCCCGGGAGCTATACAAGTTAATGGAACAGGGACTGAAGGGGATAAAATTGAGGGTAAAATAGATCTCCCCTGCAATATTACCCCAGGCACTTACCAGGTCATTCTTTCCGTTGTCAAGGATAACAAGTTGTTGGAACAGGAAATTACAGAGTTTACTGTAGAAATGAAGGGCTTGCCGAAGCTCCTTTCATCTCTGGCCTTTGAACAC
This sequence comes from Syntrophaceae bacterium, assembly GCA_031292235.1. Taxonomy (GTDB): domain Bacteria; phylum Desulfobacterota; class Desulfomonilia; order Desulfomonilales; family Desulfomonilaceae; genus CAJBEZ01. The sequence goes on from JARLHM010000196.1 coordinate 5,342, forward strand.
GCTTTGTTTTACGGTTCTCTAGCGGTAATAATAGCAATTGTATTTGGTTTCCTGATGGGGTTTATTTTTGGAGGCAAAGGCGCACATTAAGGGTTTGATGAATCGAAACGTGTGCTAACCCAGAAGCTTGTTTGCGCGAAGGAGCTGTCTCGAGTGTGGTCTCGAATAAAAAAATCAATAAAGAGACTGTTTCCTCGAAAGCGAGAAAAGATCGCTTTCCAGCAGGTATTCGAACAGTTCCAGATCTTGCTCCAGAATCATCAGGACGCAATGGAACTCATAGCCGATCTTGGAGAGAAATCTGGAGGAGACTACATATTCGATCGAAAATATTTGGTCGATTCGATCTCAGAGTTACAGGACTTACTGTTACGAATGGTGAAAGGTCTCAATTTGATTTCATCCGAGCGGTATTACGAGTTATATTCGACTCTTGATCGAGTCTTTTTCCCCATTGACATGGAACTCCGAGGCCGACTTGCGTTGTCAAACGCCCCCTATGTTATATCCCTCACAGAAATACCTCTGGATACTCCTGAGCTGACAGGTGGGAAAGCCAACGCCTTGGGTGAAATCATTCATAAACTGGGAATTCCGGCGCCTTCAGGATTTGTGATCACTAACCGGGCGTATAATCGTTTTGTGGAATACAACGACCTTGAGGAACGAATTCATTCCTGGCTTGAACTTTGGATGTTAGGCAAGGAGACTTTGGAAAAATCTTCAGGTCAAATTAGATACAGCATACTAGCCGGTATTGTCCCGCAGGATATTTCGCGGCAGATTAGAGACAATACGAAGACTGACAATGAGTTTTGGGCCATACGAAGTAGCGCATATGGCGAAGATGGAGATTTGTCATTTGCCGGACTGCATGAAAGCGTCCTAAATGCTCCTGCGACCCAAATCCCTGATGCTTACAAGCAGGTCCTTGCGAGTCTTTATTCTCCAGAGGCGCTTACTTACCGGCGGCAAATGGGTATGATCGGCGAGGAAGCGGCAATGGCCGTTCTGTGCCAGGAGATGATTGATAGTCGTGCAAGTGGAGTCATCCAGACATTGTCGCTCGAATCTTCGCAACCCAATTGTCTTGCGATTTATGCCGCATTTGGTTTAGGTAGGACTGTAGTTGAAGGGAGGGATTCTTCGGACCGATACATTGTTGATCGGGCTTATCCTCACAAGATCGTCTTGAAACGAATCGCAAAAAAGGAGTCATTTGTCAGGGCCGCTTCCAGAGGAGGCGAAGAAGAGGCAATCTTACCTGAAGACATACAAAGCAAATCGTCCATTTCCGAGAGCGCTGTCAATTCTTTAGCAAAATGGGCCATGGCTCTCGAAAGGTATTTCAAGCGTCCACAGGAAATCGAGTGGGCGATAGATTCGGCGGATCATATATGGATTCTTCAGTGTAGAAAACTTGCGATAAGCCCGGAACAGGCAGAAACTGATGGAAACATACGAGAACAATTTTCGACTTATCCGATCCTGATTGAGAATCGGGGCGTGGTAGCTCATGCGGGAGTGGGATCAGGCCGAGTTTACATAGTAAACAACCATGGGGACATGTCCGTTTTCCCAGAGGGGTCGGTACTCGTCACAAAATATACTGCGCCATGGCTGGCTCAGATTGTTCCAAGAGCTACTGCAATTATTGCTGAAAAGGGTTCGGTCGCCGGTCACCTCGCCACTATTGCAAGAGAATTTCGTGTCCCTGCTCTTCTAGGAATAGATAATGCCACTGAGGTCCTTCAAAATGGCATGGAAATTACTCTGGATACACACCATCGAACTGTTTATTCAGGAAAGGTTGACGAACTCATCAACTTCGAACGTGTCCAGTCGATGGTTTTCGAAGAGTCTCCGGAATTCCGTCTTTTAAGAAGACTGCTCAAAAGAATAGCGTCGCTTCATCTAATCGATCCTTACGCTTCCGATTTTACGCCAGGTAATTGCATTTCGGTTCATGACATGATCCGTTTCATACATGAAAAATCGGTCCAGGAGCTAATGGAAATCCCAGGTTCGCTTTCACGTTTTAAAGGGGCGAAGGTTTGGACATTGGAGAGTGATGTGCCACTGGATTTAAGGATCCTTGATTTGGGTGGCGGGATCGATCCGGAACTTCCTGGAAACAAGGTAAAGATTGAACAGGTTCGGTCATTACCCCTAAGGGCCCTATGGCAAGGAGTTTCTTATCCGGACTCCTGGAGCACTAGACCGGTTGAGATAGATTTCAAAGGCTTAATGTCCAGCCTCACCAGAAATTGGGACGCCGCCGGTGGCGGAACCGTCAACGCTGGGTTCAATTTGGCTGTAATCAACAAGCTGTACATGAATCTCCACTTGAGGCTTGGGTACCATTTTAACTTGATTGACGCCACCATGTATGAACAGGCGCAGCGTAATCACATCTATTTCAGGTTTGTCGGCGGAGTTACCGACCTGACTCGCCGGTCCAGAAGGGCCCAAGTGCTCTCGCAGATACTCTCCAACTATCACTTTAACGTTTTGATAAAGGGTGATCTTGTAGTCGCCAGGCTTTTGGATCTTCCGAAAGAAGAGATTGAAAGCCGTCTCCAAGTTATAGGGGCCCTGATTGGTTTTAGCAGACAACTGGACATACAGTTGAGAAACGACCAGGATGTTGATCAGTTTGTCGAACAGTTTTTAAGCCGGTATGCGAATCTCACAAAGTCCCTGCCGGGAGGAGGAAAAGATGAACAAATTAAAGATTATGGTCTTGGACGATGAACCGATCGTTTGCAAACGATTGAAGCCCGCTCTTGAGAAGCAGGGTTACGAGGTGGATACCTTCACCCAAAGCTCGGACGCAATGGAACAAATCAAGAATGTGAACTATGACATCATCATTACTGACCTAAAAATGAAGGGTGTTGACGGAATGCAGCTTCTAACCGAAGCTAAACAACTCTCACCCAAAACGGAAGTCATAGTAATAACGGGCTTTGCGACAATGGAAACCGCCAAAGAATCTTTTCATAAGGGTGTGTTTGACTTTATTGCGAAGCCGTTCAAACTAAGTGAAATTCAAGAAGTGGTATCTCGAGCCGAAGCCAAAATTCGGGGAGAATAGACCAGAATTGTCATAGACAATTGGGAGGTTCTTGATTTACAGCTTTTTATCCCCATAAGGGAGGACTAAGACGTGATTAAGACTTTGGTGTCAATTGAAGTGGATCTGGCGTCCAGCCTTGCTATCCGCTTTGCGTGTCAACTAGGGGGGGCCATTGATATGGAAATCCATCCCGTTTATGTCAAAGAGTCACTTTCTCCAGACTCTTTTCGAGGCGCAGGCTGGGCTAGCCGAACGTGGGAACGGGAAATGGTCGAAAAGGGAAAAGAAGAGATATCTAAAATGATCGCCCCGGAAATGGATTTTTGTCCCAAACTTTATGATCCTAGTGTAATATATGGGGATCGTCATTCAGAAGTAGGTAGAGTCGTTCAAGAGGGCCTGTTCGATCTGTACGTAGAAGGGTCCGACTTCGCTTGGGGCCATGCGGAACTTTACAAGTTGGCTCACACCAAGTTTTATCAACGGTTAACATGTCCCTTAATTCTTGTCCAATCTCTCAGAAAAATGACGCAAGTTCTGCTATTATGTATGGACATAGCAGGGACCGACATTTTAACAAGGACATTTGAAAAAATTTGGAAAGGATCGTCTGTGCCACTGGTTTTAGCTCTCGCGGATCATGTGACTACATCTGGAGAAACGGGTCTCAAGGAAAAGATCTTGGAGTCAAAGAGCATTTTGGAGAAGGCTGGATGCACTGTTGAACAGAAACAAATTGATCCGGAAGTTTTCTCCAAACCTGGGGAAGATGATATAAAAGACTATGGTTTGGTAGCAATAGGATTAGACAGAGCAGTCCGAAAAGACAGTGTTGAGCTTGCATGGCTCAGTTTGGTCAAAACGGCCTCTCTGATAGCATTTTATTAAGAGCTTAAGGAGAGAGAACGCCATGAGAATTCTATTTGCCGGAGATGAACATCCGTATAGCGAATACGCTCTTAAAGAAACCATTAAATTGGCAATGAACACATGGGCGGATGTAACCTTGCTGGGGGTAAGCCAGGCTACAAACCCGGCTGCAGATGCCCCGGTAGGGAAAGCCTTGAGAGGATATCGAGATACGTTCCTCAATAGTTGGAGCCGTGAAGATTCCCCATATATACTGGGAGAAGGCAAATATGAATGGGTCCCTGTAAAAAACGGCGTTGTTGAAGAAATGAAAGTTCTTACGGGTCGCAAAAAGGATTTTAAGGTTCGGTTGAGGTCTGGGGCTCCTGCACGGGAGATTTTATCGGAATCTCAGGAGGATGGTAGTGATCTGATAGTGCTTGGTTGCGCAAAAGGCGACAAATGCGAATGGGCGAATTCTCTTCCAGCCCCTCAACAGGTTGTGGATGACGCTGATTGCTCAGTGCTTCTTGTCAAAGAGCAGCAACCGGTAACACGAATTGTGGCCTGTCTTGATCAAGGCTATATAAGTCAGGAATCACTTGAAATGATTAATCAGATGATCACGATCCACAACGCGCGTTTGGACCTGATCGGGTTAAGCCAAAATGGTGACATGGAGAAATCCGTATACACCCGGCTCATTGAAATCGGAGATTATTACAACGATAGGCAAGTTGAGATTAATACTCGTTTAATGGACATCTCCGATTTTGAGCAATTGATAGCCCAGGAAATCAAACAGGACCTTCTTGCTTTGTGGTTGGGCAAGAAATCGCTCCTGAGCCGTTTCTTTTCCCGAGGTTGGGTGGGGCGATTTGTCAGTAAATGTCCGACGACCGTTCTAGTGATGAGATAGCGCAACAGGCTGGACCATTCGGTGTCATAAGTTTCACTGTGAAACTTAAACCGGTCTTGCCGAAGGAGGATTGAAACATGAAAGTCCTGGTGGCTGTAGATAAGAACCCGGAAACTTACATAGGCCTGGAATTCACATGCCATTTGCTGGAGAACCAAAACGCGGTAGTAGACGCTATACATGTAAAACCGGACCTAGCCGACATAGTGGCTGAAGGCTACGCTCCTTTCCTTTCCAAGGGCGGGCTTGAAGGAGAGATTGAAGGAGATGTAAAAGAGGTCAGAAGGCAGTTTGAAGACGCCTGCCAATCCTGCCTTTCCGCCAAGATCCCTTGCCGACTGGTTATTGAGGAAGGTGATCCCGCTGAAGAAATACTTAACATTGCGGAGTCAGAAAAGTATGACATGATTGTTTTGGGCTCCCATGAACAATCATATTTGAGAGGGTTTCTGTTAGGAGCGGTACACGCCAAGATATTGCATAACGCTGAACAGCCGGTGCTGATTGTTCGACAGTTCCGGGAAATCCACAGGGTCCTCGTAGTTTACAGAGGTTCTGAAACCGACAAGGCTGCGCTTGAATTTACAGCCCCTTTGCTGGCCGGAAAAAGCGTGGAGATAACGCTTCTCCACGTTCAGGAGACTGGACAATACGAGAGTGACGAGTTTGCGAGTCAGTCTCTTCAGCAGGGGGCTCAAATACTGAGGAAGTTCGATTTTGAACCGATCACCAAAATGGCCAAAGGGGACTTCGTTGAGCAGATCCTCAGGGACGTCGCAGTACACAGATACGATCTCGTAGTCCTCGGGGCATATGGGCATAAGCGGCCAAAATATTTAAAGCTGTTGAGCGACGAAGCCCTCAACTTGGCCCGACTGACAACTCGACCGATCCTGGTATTCAGGGAAAAGACAAGATCTTGATGTATGGGGCCTGAAAGCTCAGATAAAGAAATTCACCAAAGGCCTTTAGACCCCAAGGCTAATCTATCGAAAAATCTTCTTAACACACCGTCCTCAGTCGCGCCCGAGGTTGAACTCCTCTGGCGCGGAAAAAAACGTCATGAAAATCAACAAATTGGCGATCTTCGTATGCTGGAGCGTGTCCGCATTATTCCCTATTCATCTATAGGAACACTGCGAAGGTCAAAATCTGCTCAAGACGTGTGGAGTAACAAGCTTATTCGAGGTGATAATAAACTCGTGATGAGTTCTCTTCTCACAGGTCAGATGCACAGGGAAATTGAAGATGTGGGAGGGATTAAGCTCATATACATTGACCCTCCATTCTTGGTTGGCTCTGATTACAAAATGACTCTTTTGGTCGGTGAGGATAATCCGGATCGGCCCAACATTATTCAGGAGTTCGCATATAAGGACTCGTGGGAAGCGGGGCCCAGCGCATATCTGGACATGATGTACGAACGTCTTTGGCTCATAAAGGAACTTCTTGCTGACGACGGGAGCGTTTGGGTTCATTGTGATTGGAAGGCCAATTTTATGTTGCGGGCCATTCTGGACGAGGTCTTTGGATCCACCGCTTTTCGAAACGAGATAGTCTGGTATTACACCAATAAAATCCCTGACACACGCAAGCGTCAGTATACAAATGCCACAGATACAATCTTCTATTATTGTAAATCAGACAAGAGTATTTTTAACTGGCAATTTGAGAAGAGGGAGAAACCAATAAGGGTTTCCCGGATGAAGAAAGTCGAGGGGAAAAAGATTTATCCCAAAGGTCCCGATGGGAAATGCGTTTATGTAACTCGTGAAGAACGGACCGCCGACAACGTCTGGAAGTTCCCGCTATTGCACGCTCACCCGGAAATGTGGGGATATCCCACTCAAAAACCAATACAACTTTTGGAGCGAATCATACTCACGGGAACGAACGAAGGCGACTTGGTGGCAGATTTCTTCTGCGGTTCGGGGACTTCACTGGAGGTCGCCCAAAGACTGGGCAGAAAGTGGATAGGCTGCGACTTGGGCAAAATTGCAGTTCATGTATGTCGCAAACGCATGGTCAAGGTTTTGAATGAAGAAACAGGAGTGTCAGAGAAGGTCGTTGGGTTCGATTTGCTTGAAGCGGATGAACCAGAAGACTTGAAACTTAAAAAAGCTGCTAACGCATTTCTTTCAAATGATTTTCACAGAGGCGAATATAACTTGACCAAAAATGTCGCCTACTTCAATGTGGATATTTCAATTAATGCGCTCACAGTCGCGGTTGCTCTAACAGATTTTGGTCTTTCTTCCAGTGAAACTATAAAAGAGGTTTTCGAATTCAAAGGAAAAACTGGTTCGTCAAAAGTTATTCTAGACAATGGGCAACTGGTGAAAATCGTCAATAAAGGAAATGGTTGTGAACAAAGATGTTTGCTTACCCAAAAATGGAGCGACTGGATAGACTACTGGGCTGTGGATTTTGAATATGGCGCAGCTCAATTTCAAACAGGAGACCACCTAGGCATTACTCCAAATGGATCGATTTTCTACAGTGTCTGGCATAGCTTCAGGACGCCCAAGAATCGATCTATCGATTTATCCAGCCCCGCATGGGAATATGAAGACCCTGGGAATTACAAAATTGCCGTCAAAGTTATCGACATATTCGGCAATGAAACATTTCAAGTGTTCGAAATAGAGGTTCGTTAAATTATAACCCTTTGCTCCATGTTCATTTTAAGAAAGGAGATGTCGGCATGAAGAAAATCTTTCTAACGGCTAACCTGATCATTGGTTTATTGGTGGTCCTTTTTATGGGCCTATCATACGCAGAGGACCCTATTTTGATCGGTGTGCCGACCGCAGAAACTTCTCTTGAGGGAAGAGAATCTATAAAAGCCGTTCAAATGGCTGTTGATGAAATCAACGCCAAGGGCGGTGTAAATGTCGGCAAGGAAAAAAGGCTTTTAAAAGTGTTAGTGTCTGATCTGAGAGATTCGTCCGCGGGCGTGCCCGTATCTGAGGCATTGCTCGGTCTGGAAAAGATCATTACCGAAAAGAAAGTTAACGCCATTTTAGTGGGGCCGTTCAGATCGGAGTCGCTATTGGCAGGCATGGACATAATTGCAAAATATAAGGTCCCTCTGCTCGAAACCATAGCCATGTCTCCTAAATTCGAAGAAAAGGTCAAAGAAGACCCTGTAAAATACAGACATTGTTTTCGAGTTTGTCTGAACGCCCAGTCTTTGGTTGGTTATCTTGCCCAGAGTCTCGGTTTTCTGAAAGAGGAATTTGGCTTCAATAAAATGTATGTAATGACTCAGGATGTGCTTTGGGCCAAAGCCACAGGTGGTGGCGTGTCTAAAGTAGCCACTACCAAAATGGGTTATGAACTAGTGGGCTCGGAAACGTACCCGACTGGCGCATCCGATTTCTCCGCTGGACTAATGAAAGCCAGGATAAAAAATGCTCAGGTCATCTTGCCGGTGTTTGATATGCCTCAGAGCGGGATCCTTCTCAAACAGTGGAAATCTCAGAAAATCCCTTCACTCTTATGTGGTTTCATCTCACCAATGGCTGGTCCGGCGGCGTGGAAGATTTTCGAAGGCAAACTCGGTGGACTTTTGAATTCCAACTTTGAATTAGGCAGCGCAATCCCAGTAAGAAAATATCCTCCAGCTACGAAATTTTACGAAGACTACCAGACAAAATTCCGTGTGCCCATGGAAGCGGGACATGGGCCGGCCCCTTCTTACGATGCCGTTTATATCCTTGCGGAAGCTATAGAACGAGCGGGTTCTCTGGATCCTGACAAGATAGCTGATGAAATCAAGAAGACGGATCGGGTTGGAGTCATTGGTAAAATTAAATTTAATGATGGAAATCAGGTAATATATGGCGCTGATCCCAAAGAAACCGCGGCCGGCTGTGTCTATCAGTGGACAGAGGACGGCAAAAGGGTAATTGTGTTTCCAAAATCCATAGCGGAGGGCAAGATTGTTCTCCCCGAATGGATCAGCCCAAGCAAGAAATAGTCCCAAAGCCTGATCGTGATTAGAAACTGTTTTAGCTCTATACGCCCCGGGGAAAAATCGCTCGGGGCGTATAGCAAACAAATATAGACCTTACAGGAATACCCGTATGTGGGAAGTCGCAATAATTTACGGCTTTATCAATAGTGTAATACTGGCGCTTACGGCCCTTGGGTTCAGTTTGACTTTCGGCATTAGTGGGGTCCCTAATTTCGCTTATGGGGCCATGTATATCTTTGCGGGATTTGTATCCTGGTTATTACTGAACAAATTGGAGCTTCCTTTTTTTGCGTCTGCGCTGATAGCGATTGCTTTTACGGCTATTCTTGGCGCGGCGATGTACCGATTCGTTTTGCTCCGGGTTCGTGGCCTGGTCATTTCAGAAGTAATCGCCACTTTTGGTGTTGGGCTAATAATCCTCGAACTTTTTCGATATCTCGGCTTCTCCGGTTTTGAATATACTCTGCCTGTTTTTAGTGACGGCAGCCTCCTCATCGGCCACACCTACGTAGATTACCAGCGCCTTTGGATCGTGGGTGTAGGAATATTGTTGGCCATTGGTCTGTACTTTTTCACTCACCATACCAAGATTGGACTTGCTTTCAGAGGAATAGCTCAGGATGAACACACAGCGCTTTCTCTCGGTATAAATTCTGATCGTATCGCAGGATTAAGCGTCGCCTTTGGGTCTGGCCTTGCCGCCGTGGCCGCTATTCTGATCCTGCCTCGCGGCACGATTTCGGTGAATGATGGATATGACGTCCTGATAAATGCTATGGCGGTTTGCATAATCGGCGGTCTGGGTAGCTCCGTCGGGGTTGTGTTGGCTTCATTCATCATAGGATACGCCCAGATCATGACCGACATACTATCCGGCCCTCAATGGAAGATGATCATATCACTCATTGCGATCCTGGTTATCCTTGTGGTTAAGCCGTCCGGACTGCTGGGTAAACAAAAGGAACTCGAAGAAAGAATATGAATTGGTCTGGTGTTAATTGTTCGCCGGCCATTTTGAGTATGGCGCCCATATGAAACAAAGGCGAAAGGAAAGAATAGATAGAGGAATAAAGGCGAGATCCGATGATGTGTTCTCCCTGAACTCATTTCGGGAAATGCTCTATGTGGCTGTCCCACCACTAGCGCCGGTCCTAATCCTGCTAATTTTACCGCTAGAACTGCCTTCCTACTGGCAGAAGGTTCTGGTTTCGACGTGTGTTTTCGCGCTGCTTGCGATGAGTTGGGACTTCCTGGTCGGTGTTGGCATGGTATCGCTGGGCCAGGCTCTGTTTTTTGGAGTGGGGGCGTACATAGCCGGTATTTCAAACAAAATCTTGGGATTACCCATTTGGATTGACATCCCTATAGCCACCGTTCTTGGCGGCGCTATATGCGCAGTGCTCTTAACACCGGTGCTGCGATTGCGGGGCGTCTATTTCTCTATGGTGACACTCGTGTTGCCTCTAATGTTGGAACGAATTGTCGAAGCCAGCGGCGCATTTGGCGGAACAGAAGGAATCTCAGGAATAACTCCATTCCCCAACTCATACACTGAATCATACCTTATTGTATTTGCTACGCTCTTTGCTCTTTTTGCCTTTAGACGCCTGGTTACTACGGATTACGGCCTTGTTCTCAAAGCCATTAAGGACAATGACCGTGCGGTCATGAGCGTTGGCATCAATATTTACTGGATGAAAGCCCAGGCCCTTTTCATCTCGGGCTGCGTAGGAGCTTTTTGCGGAGCGTTTATTACCCATGTATACGGGTTTGTGGGCATGCCGTCATTTGCGTTGGATTATTCAATATTACCTCTTTCGTCGGCTGTGGTCGGTGGCATGGGGACTTTTGCCGGCTCATTTCTCGGAGCCTTTATTCTTGTTCCTTTGTCAGAGGCCCTAAGAGGCATAGGTGGTTTACGAATCGTGCTTTACTCGTTCTTCCTGGTATTTTTCATAGTTGCCCTGCCGGAAGGGATTTTTCACTATATTCAGCGAAAATATCAGCAATTTGAAAGATGGGTAGAAGTTGATAAATGACGGATCAAAACAATAAGACAAATTTAATCTTACGGGCGCAGAACTTGAGCAAGAGCTTTGGTGGGGTCAAAGCGGTCGTAAGTGTGAGTTTTGATCTTCATGAAGGAGAACTGCTCGGCGTAATCGGCCCGAATGGATCAGGAAAGACGACCCTGGTTAACCTGATAACAGGGTTTCTAAAGCCGGATCGCGGCAAAATTGAATATAAGGGCCAGGACATTACCGGTTGGACGCCATATCGTATCGCCAGGATCGGTATCGCTAGAACGTTCCAGATGATCCGGCCATTCGCTGAATTACCTTCTTTCAAGAACCTTATTATTCCTCTTTATTCACCTAGGGTTAAAGCCCTTTCTGGTGGGAAATACGGCGATCTGGACGCTGTAGCCAAGGATTATCTCGAGGAAGTGGGTTTCGAGAGAGAATCCTCAGTGACTTATAAGCCAGCCGGTAGCTTGCCGCATGGGTACCTGAAGCGATTGGAACTCGCGAAATGCCTTGCCCTGCGCGCGGACCTGATAATTTTGGACGAGTTATTTTCAGGTCTGAGCATCGCTGAACTGGCAAGTATTGTTCCAATAATCGAAAAACTTGTTTCAGAGGGAAAGACAGTGATCATGATCGAGCATCGGTTGCGGGAACTTTTTCGGATTGCGGACCGTGTTGTTGTTCTCAATTATGGTAGTGTTATAGCTGATGGAATACCTTCTGAAATAATGGAAAAGCCGGAAGTTAGAAAGGCTTATCTGGGATCAGAATAGATGCTTCAAATTTCTAATCTCATGGTTTTCTACGAAAACGCCCTGGCGTTGAATGATTTCAGCATGTCACTCCAGGCCGGTGGGATAATTGCTGTAATTGGCTCCAATAGCGCGGGCAAGACGACACTGATGAACACCCTTTCGGGTTTGATCATCGACACAAAGATAAAGGAACAGCGTAAAGGTGGCGAGAGGATAACAATTTATGGAAAGATTATCTTTAATGGCGAAGATATAACCGACCTTTATCCGAGCGAACGGGTGAAAAGAGGAATGGTCCTATGCCGTGAACGCCATCCGATATTTCCTGAATCCGACTTAATGGAAAATCTTCGTATAGCCGGTTACTTACGAAAGAGATCCGAAATCAAAGAAATGATTGATTATGTGTTTCATCTTTTCCCGACCCTTGTTAGGCTCAAGAATCGTAAGGCTGGTTTTTTGAGTGGTGGCGAACAGCAGATGCTCACAATAGGGATGGCGCTCATAGTGAAACCCAGTCTGTTGCTTTTAGACGAGCCGCTTCTCGGTTTGAGTCCAATGATGCAGACAACTTTGGTGGACGCGATAAAAAAAATCAGGGAACAAACCGGCCTGACTATAGTTATCACGGAACAATTCGCCAGACCGATACTGCCTATGATCGATTACGGATACATAATTGAAAACGGAATGTTGACGCTTGACGGGACGGGCCTTGAACTGATGGAAAATCCTGAAGTTAAAGGGGCTTACTTCGGTGTCTAATGTGTATTCATGCGCTCTTGAAAGTGTTTAAAACATGTCTGCCTTAAAATATCAGACCATATTTGAGGCTTTTTCTACGATGGCCGAAAAGTATCCGCAGAAAGTAGCGGTATATTTTCTGGGGTCCTCTTATTCTTATAGGGATATTCTGAATCTCTCTGAAAAATTCGCGTCGGGTTTGTATAAAATGGGAATGCGGAAAGGGGACCGCATTCTGATGTACCTTCCGAACTCGGTTCAGTTCATTGTTTCATGGCTCGGTATCCAGAGGCTTGGGGCCGTGCCTGTTCCGATCAGTCCCATATACACTGCGTTTGACCTAAAATACATGGCCAATGACACCGGGGCCAAAGTCGTCATCTGTTCTGATCGTAACTACGGGTACGTAAAGCAGGCCTTGCCTGAGACTCAACTCGAGCATGTCATATTTACAGGTTTAATAGAACTGTTACCATGGTGGAAAAAGGCCTTTGATTTCTTTGCGGATAAAGCGCCCAAAGGCAAAGTGGAAAAA
>JARLHM010000197.1 GCA_031292235.1 Syntrophaceae bacterium
AAAACAAGACGCTCTGGTTCAAGGCCATCCGCCAGATCAAAATCAAGATCGTTTTCTATGTTGGTTTCTTCAAACTTCATTATTGGAGAATCACTTGTGCGGCGCCTTGAAGACGAGCCTGTAAAAGCAGACGGCGCCCTTCTATACCTAATTTGTTAATTATATCAAAAAAGATGTAACTATAATAGACAGTTTTAGCATTTTAGCAATCCAGAGTGATAACTCCGGCATATCGTGACTCCAAGATCCGCACGCATTTTTGCGCATGGCAAGGTTCAGCCCTCAAGCTAATTTGTGGCGTAACAATAGATACATCCGTGCCGACACGTGTTATACCGCCCAATGTCCATGGACGCCACACATCTGCAATCTTTCCTGGTTGGTTTTCTGTCTATTTCATCAACCAAACGCTTCTGATCAGCAGAATCGAACAACCCTTTCAGCAACTCCGCGTCAATGCAACTGGCCGGCGCTATTGGACCAAGAGCTAGAAAATCGTGAGCGCAAGATAACATCTTAATTCCGTGGTTCGATGATATGTCAGCCAGTTCTAAAGCAAATTCCAATGATTCGGCCTGGTCGGGTTCCCGATAATCCGGCAAATGGATTTTCATTTTATTTCTAGTCTTTTTATAGTAATCACAAAAGCTGAATATACATTCATCAACAAACGGTCCCATAAGGTCACACAGCTTTGAGAAATTTCTTTTATGCCAGGATCTGTCGAGGGTTTCGGTCAACACTATAGTATCATAACGCCATCGTAATACGTTCCGTCCGTAATTCTTAAATAAATGTCCAACAGTTTTCATAGTCAGACCGATATCCGGGACATTAGGTTCCACCAATTTTGGATAATTGTTTATGGTGTAGAGAAATGTGAAGTGGTAACCGCTATCTGAAAGCTCTTCCAAATAACGCGTAAGGGGAGCGGCGTTCTTGGTCCAGAAAACAATAGCGATAACCTCGCCTTGAGCAAGAGAAACCGCGCTAACTTTGTTGTTAAATGGATTGATCACATTTACGGATTTCTCGCGGAATCGATCCATAATCCAATCCGAGTGAAATGCAGGGATATCGGTTCGGCGACTTGCAGATATGATGTTCATCTGTCCACAATCATTGTGTTGTATTCGGCACGTTTGGAAATCTTTTCACCTTGAATCTGCAACGGTTTTTATGACAATTTTTGCACGAATGAAAATATAAAAAACAATTTATGAGATCCTTGTAATATAATGATAGTGTTTTATTCAGACAGACAATATTTTATCCTGGACTTTCATTTAATGACCAGGGGATTTAGCGCCACTGAAGCCTTGGACCTTGGGATCAAACAACCGAGGCGCATCGACGGCGATATCGTACTTTTTATCATAAGTCGGAAAGGATCTTAGATGGCCAAGAATAAGAAAACAATAGATTCTATTGAGGCGGCGCGACCGGAATCGGAACGACTTAGGGCCGTAGAGGCTGCGGTAACACAAATCGAGAGACAATTTGGACGCGGCTCCATAATGAAGCTGGGCAGTTCAGGAGTAATACCTGATGTGAAAGCGATTTCTACCGGTTCGCTGGGGCTTGATTTGGCCATTGGCATAGGAGGAGTACCGCAAGGTAGGGTCACCGAGATATTCGGCCCAGAGTCCTCTGGAAAAACAACCCTTTGTCTCCACATCATAGCTGAAGCTCAGAAACTTGGCGGATACGCCGCCTTTATCGACGCAGAGCATGCATTGGACATTCATTACGCTAAACGACTAGGTGTAAAGACTGATGAGCTTCTCATTTCGCAACCTGATACAGGGGAGCAAGCGTTGGAGATAACCGAGATTCTGGTTAGATCAGGCGCTATGGATGTAGTCGTGATCGATTCCGTGGCCGCTTTGGTGCCAAAGGCTGAAATCGAGGGAGAAATGGGTGACTCCCACATGGGGCTTCAGGCCCGTTTGATGTCACAGGCGTTGAGGAAATTGACAGCGGCCATTTCAAGGTCTAATACGTCGGTAATTTTCACCAACCAGATGCGCCAAAAAATCGGCGTCATGTTCGGAAACCCTGAAACCACAACAGGCGGAAACGCTCTCAAATTCTACGCCTCTTTGAGACTGGATATACGCCGCATCGGCCAAATCAAGGAAGGCGAAAACATCACCGGGTCCAGGACCCGTGTAAAAGTTGTAAAGAACAAAATGGCGCCGCCGTTTAGGCAAGTTGAATTTGACATCATGTACAATGAGGGAATTTCTTCCGCTGGAGAAATACTGGACCTCGCCGTAGAGAATGGGATTGTCGACAAATCCGGGGCATGGTATTCCTATGGTGACGATAGAATTGGTCAGGGTAGAGAAAATGTTAAGAATTTTTTAAAGGAAAATCCTGACACGTTAGTGGCAATTCGTTCCAAGATCGTTGAAAACAAGAGCCCTAAAGTAAATGAAGGAAATGAGTCTTCATCGAACTTGGACTCAGTTGAAGCAGAACCGTATGAAGAGTTTTGAGTTTCATTTGAACTGTCAGTACAATTCATTAGCTAATTCTCCCGGGTTACACCGGGATTGGGACTGTCGACAGATTTCTCCAGCCAAAAGGGAGGATAGATAAGTGAGTGAATTCAAAGTTCTGTTAGTGGATGATGAAACAGACTTTGTAGTACCCCTTTCAAAACGGCTTCGTAAACGTAACCTTGAAGTTAACTCTGCATCCAGTGGACAGGAAGCCTTGGACTTTTTGTCGCAGTCTCCCTGTGATGTTGTGGTGCTTGACGTCAAGATGCCTGATATGAACGGCATAGAGACACTCCGAAGAATAAAGGAAGTTGCTCCCTTGGTGGAAGTAATCATGCTGACGGGTCATGCAAATGTTGAAGTCGCAATAGAGGGGATGGAACTCGGCGCATTCGATTACTTAATGAAACCTGTGGACATCGACGACCTGCTTTACAAACTTCAGGACGCTTATAAAAAGAAAAGCTACAGGCAAACAAGCTAGGAGCCTCCTTCCATGAACGCTTCCGATTTGGCTGACGGTTTGCTCTGTCTCCCCCCTGGAACCTATTACGAACACTTGAGTCTTGATTGTACTTTTTCATTTTGTAAAATAAACTGACACCACGCTCAAAAGCCAACTGTCGGAACAGACACTTCATCTCCCCGTCTACTCATAATTTCAACAAGTTACACTCGTGGCAAGGATCTTCTTCGAGGCACGACTATTGCATCCCCAATTTTAAGCTCAACCAAAAGTAATCCGGAAGATGGAGGATGCA
Organism: Syntrophaceae bacterium; assembly: GCA_031292235.1. Classification (GTDB taxonomy): domain Bacteria; phylum Desulfobacterota; class Desulfomonilia; order Desulfomonilales; family Desulfomonilaceae; genus CAJBEZ01. The sequence goes on from JARLHM010000197.1 coordinate 3,269, forward strand.
AATAATGAAACACATGAGGCGCCTGTATGAGATGTTCATGGAAGCCTCCGTGGCACACGCCAAGTGGGACTATGAAACATCTATGAACATCCTAAATAACAAAAAAAAGCTTTGGGCTCTTGCAATCATGCTGATTCCAGCGGCGTTGACAGGTTTCGCACTGGCCGCTGATCAGTATTTAGGGGGAGAAAGAGCTTATCAGCCATCTTATTATAACCCGACAATCTTTATTGTTTCAATCGCAGTGGGAATGTGCGCGGGCCTTATCACCGGCTGCATCGGCGCTGGGGGAGGCTTTGTAATTACTCCGGCGCTGATGAGCATAGGGGTCAAAGGCATACTGGCAGTAGGGACAGATCTGTTCCACATATTTGCTAAAGCCATCATGGGCACGGCAGTGCATAGGAAACTCGGTAACGTTTCCGTCAGCCTGGCGATAGCCTTCCTCGTCGGATCGGGAATTGGAGTTACAGGAGGAGGATTCATAAACAGGGCCATATACGAGTATAACCCCGTTTTGAGTGATTTATTCATAAGCATAGTATATGTGGTGTTACTCGGGTTCCTCGGGTTTTACGCTCTGATAGATTTCCTGAAACTGCGAAAAGCAGAGGGTGACGTTGGCCCCCACGGTGGGGAAAGCCCTCATGGAGAACAGGCCGCATCCGGCAAAGTAGGCCTCCCGGCCAGGTTGCAGGCCGCAAAGATCCCACCTCTAATCACGTTTGACGAAGACCTTCAACCTGGAGGCAAAAGAATTCCTGCCCTCTTCGTGGCTATTTGTGGAGCTATTGTAGGCCTAGCCGCCGCTATTATGGGAGTAGGAGGGGGCTTTTTAACCTTCCCAATCTTCGTCTATGTGTTGGGTGTTTCTTCCTTCACAACAGTCGGGACGGACATCCTCCAAATCATCTTCACCGCAGGATACGGCGCGATTTTTCAGTACGCGATTTACGGATTCATCTTTTATACACTTGCAATGGGCATGCTTCTCGGATCGCTTATAGGCATACAAGTTGGGGCCTTGACCACAAAGGTAGTGAAAGGGATCCATATTCGCGGATTTTACGCAATCACAATTCTTGCGGGTTTCATTAATCGATTTTTTGCCATGCCGGAAAAACTCAAACAAATGGAAGTCATAAACATCTCTGAATCATTAGCCAAGGGCATAGATTTCGTAGGATCAATCATATTCTGGATCGTCGTCGGTGTATTCGCCATATGGGTTATCAGCAAGTTTATCTCCGGTATAAAGATTCTTAGGGGGGAGGTCTAGGACAATGATAGTGAGAGACAAGGCAAACTTTATTAAAGGACTTATTCTTGGGGTAACCTTTCTCGTAACCCTAGTAATAATGTTTATGCCAAAATTTGGCGATGGGAAGAACGCTCTGGAAGCTTCTGACAGACTTTTTAACTCAATATCCAAAGGCTCAACTTATTTCATCCCGGAATTGGAGAAGAAAACCAAACTACATATCGGAAACATTTTTCATGTCAGCATCAAGCTAAGAAATTCTGAATTGGCTGAACGCGTGGCCAAGATTTTTAATGTGGCTGGGGCCAAGGTCATTGCGGAAGGGACTCTCCTTGAGATTTCCGGAGATCTGGGACAGATCTTGAATGTTGCTGTAAAAGATTCCGACGCTATGTTTTACAACCGTGATTCAGAACTGACCGCCAAATATGGATTTCCTGGTCTCGACGTCATGTTCGGCTGGTGGAGCGCCCTTAAAGAGATTGAAAAGGACCTCACTCGTCAAAAACAATTCAAGGAAGCGAATTTGGTTTCCTCCGTCATTAAGAGAGGGATTGAAGTTGGTTACAATTTCTTTAACATCAAACCGGAAAGCGCTTTTTCAAGAGCAGGAATTTTGTCCTTTGCGCTAGTGTTTTATGTAATTTACACCTTGTGGTGGGGCTTTGCGATCTTATTCCTCTTCGAAGGCATGGGTCTAGAAATGAAAGCAGGCTCCAAGAGAGAGCATTAAGGTATCGGATAGCGCCCAAGGCGCTGAGGTTGGGCGGTCTAGATCAAAGATCGCCCTTACCCCCCGCCACCGTTTCGAAATTTCATTTACAGCTTTGGATTATTCCAAATCATGAACATTCTAACTAGATTCTTTAAGCAAATCATTCACAGAGGGCATAATAAACCCGAAGACCTTTCCTCTGTTGGAGAACTACGAAAAGCGTTCGCACACCGTTATCATAATTTTAAACTCCTGCTGACGGCCAATAATAAAGCTCTGGAATTAATGACCAATCTTGAAAATGCCCTGGAAGGTTCCCAATCATTTGGTATGTCATTTGTACGGGCAAACTGCACGGCAGCCGCTGTGAATGTGTTTAGGATTATAAAACATCTTGATGAGTTATCCCCTGGAAAATACACGGAACTTTATAAGTCTTTTAAACGAATCCATGCCGATATCAACTCAGCCCTGGAATATAGGAAAACCTTTCATGGGAGTAAACTCGTCCTGGCCATCTCTGAAGTAAATCAGGATATCCTCGATGAAGTCGGGGCCAAAATGGCGAATGTGGGCGTGATCAGAAACACTATAGGCTTACCCACTCCAGATGGCTTCGTGGTCACAGCGTCGGGTTATGAACGTTTTGTCGCTCACAACGACCTGCAGGCTGAGATTTATCGGAGAATTCAGTCTATGGACAAAGAGGGGATTGAGGACCTGTATCAGTTGAGTTCCGACCTCCAGAATCTAATATTGGGGGCAACCTTACCTTCAGACCTCGAAGATGCCATATTTAAGGCATATCAAACTCTTGAAGCGTCTTGTGGACAAGGAGTTCGGGTCTCAATGCGCAGCAGCGCGCTCGGAGAAGACTCTTCAGACACAACTTTTGCCGGACAGTTTCGATCTATTCTAAACGTCAGCTCCGAGAGCATAATTTATTCCTATAAAGATGTCGTAGCCAGTAAATACAGCTTGCCGGCTATCACGTATCGATTAAATCGCGGGATTCCCGACGAAGATGTCGCCATGTGTGTAGGCTGCATGACGATGGTGAACGCGCAAGCCGGTGGAGTCATGTACTCTTGTAATCCATTGAATGTGAGAGATCGGTCAATTCTGATTAACTCGGTATGGGGCCTTCCAAAAGCGGTAGTTGACGGCTCAATCGACCCTGATTTGTTCGTGATTTCTCGAAATGATCCATTTGAAATTATCCAGAAATCGATTAAAGAAAAAAGATTGGAGTTCGTGTGTTTTCCCGAGGAAGGAGTTTACAGGCGCGAACTGACTGGGAAAAGAACTCAGGCTGAGTCCATTTCTGAGAATCAAGCCAAGGAACTTGCCCGAATGGCCGTAATACTTGAAACGTATTACGGTCGGCCTCAAGACATAGAATGGGCAATTGATGATGAGGGTTCCATAGTGATTTTGCAATGCCGTCCCCTACAACAACTGGAACTACCTGAAATCCACGAGAATCATAAAAATTCTCATAGAGACATCTGCGCTCCTGTTTTAGCCTCCGGAGGCCAAACAGCTTCTCCTGGTGTGGGGTTTGGGCCTGTATACATTGTTAGAAACGACGTCGATAAACTCAAGTTCCCTCCCAAGTCCGTACTCGTCACGATGCAGGCCTTGCCACGTTGGGCCCCAATGCTAGGTAGCGCGGTCGCCCTAATTACCGAGACCGGTGGCATAACTGGGCATTTGGCCAATGTTTCACGAGAGTTTGGCGTTCCCGCAATATTCGGACTTTCAGGAGCGACTGAAATTTTAACTAACGGATCGGAAATTACTGTGGACGCCGACGGGCGAAGCCTTTATCTGGGGAAAATAGAATCTTTACTCGAAACCAAACCGTCAAGAAAAAACCTTATGGTAGGGAGTCCAATTTTTGAGATTCTCAAAAGAGTAGCAGACCTAATTGTACCTTTGAATCTTCTTGATCCGGATAGCGCTGACTTTCATCCCAGTAAGTGCAGGACACTTCATGACATCACCCGTTTTTGTCACGAAAAATCGGTTGATGAAATGTTCAGTTTTGGCAAGGAACATCGTTTCTCCGAACGCGCCAGCAAGCAACTGGTCTGTGATGTTCCCATGCAATGGTGGATAATCAATTTGGATGATGGTTTCAAACAGGACGTCCAAGGGAAGTTTGTCCCAATCGACAATATTGATTCAATACCCATGCTGGCCATATGGGAAGGCATAACGGCAGTTCCGTGGGAGGGCCCTCCACCTGTTGACGCCAAAGGCTTCATGTCGGTGTTAATGGAGGCTACCGCCAATCCAGCCCTGGACCCAGCAATTCGCTCGGCGTACGCCGCTAGAAACTATTTTATGATTTCAAAACATTTTTGCAGCCTTTCGTCCCGATTTGGGTTCCATTTTTCAACAACTGAAGCCCTTGTTGGTTTAAGGTCATCTGAAAACTATGTAAGATTTACCTTTAAGGGGGGCGCCGCCGATTTACCGAGACGCAGACGTCGAGCGCAATTCGTCGGTGAAATTCTTGAGTATTTTGATTTCAGCGTTGAAATAAAGGAGGATAACGCTTTTGCACGCGCTGAAGGATGCGACCAGGAAACCATGAAAGAAAAGCTGCGCGTCCTGGGCTATCTCATGATACATACCCG
>JARLHM010000026.1 GCA_031292235.1 Syntrophaceae bacterium
GTCTACTTAAAGCGGTCTATAAGGCTCAACAACTCGTCGGTTTTCTTTTCCAGGAGGGCCTTATCGCTTCTCGTCTCGATGTTGAGCCTTATTACAGGCTCTGTGTTTGAAGGACGCAGATTGAAGCGCCACAGGGGGAATTCCATACTGAGACCATCTATGTAATCAATCGCAATCCCGGGGCCTTTAAAAAAGGTTTCAATTTGTGAGATTACCGCATGCGGGTCAGTCACAGTTCGATTGATCTCTCCACTTACCGGATACTTCTCCATCCTTGATTTCACCAGTTCAGACAAGGGGCGACCGGCGCAACTCACGGCCTGAACAAGAACAAGCCAAGGGATCATGCCGCTATCACAATAGGCGAAATTCCTGAAATAATGATGAGCGGACATTTCACCGCCATAAACAGCGTCTTCCTGACGCATTCTTTCCTTGATGAAGGCGTGCCCGGCCTTGCTCATGACGGCTACACCGCCGCTTTCTGCAACTAGTTCCACTGTGTTCCAAATGAGTCTCGGGTCGTGAACGATCCTGGCGCCTGGATTCACCTTTAGGAATTCCTGGGCCAGAAAGCCTACAATGTAATATCCCTCGATGAACTCGCCTGTTTCGTCAAAAAAGAAGCATCTATCGGCGTCTCCATCCCAACCGATCCCAATGTCGGCTTTGTTGCTCAAAACCTTTTCTATGGTAACGCCACGGTTTTCAGGGAGAATAGGGTTAGGAATTCCGTTTGGAAACCGTCCATCCGGTTCGGGAAAAACCATTACAAAGTCCAGAGGCAGCCTGGATTTCAGCATTTCTAATATTGGCCCCGCACAGCCGTTGCCACAGTTCGCGACTACCTTTAGGGGGGATATTCTTGATGTATCCACATAGGTCAACAAATGGTCTATGTAGGCGTCTTTGACGTCAATTCCCTCGAACTTTCCTTTTTGCGGGGCTTGATGGTCAAATTGGTCGTTAATGACCATGTCGGCGATGTCCTGGATACCCGAATCCCCGCTGATAGGTTTGGATTGTTCACGTATGAGCTTCATCCCATTGTAATCCATAGGATTATGACTCGCAGTGACCATTATTCCGCCATCAAGTTTCATGTAGGATGTCGCGAAATAGACCATCTCCGTGGGGCAAAGACCGATATCCAGAACGTCACAACCATGAGAATTTATTCCTTCAGCAAGGGCTGTTACGAGAGATAGACTGGAGATTCTAACATCCCTGCCAATACAGACTTTTTTAGGTTTAAGGAGAGTAGCGTACGCTCGTCCTATCTTGAACGCGATTTCTTCATTAAGCTCATCGGGTATGCGTCCCCTGATATCGTAAGCCTTAAAGCTGTTTCTAATTGTTGCGGTTTTATCACTCATGGCCCCTCCTTTCAATCGGGAGTAAATTTCGATGTGAAAAGCCAAAGGGAATTTACAACAATCCCTGATACCCGTGCTTCTTGAGCAATTCTTGAAGTTGTTTGATGTCCTGGGCCCGATCCTTTCTGCAGACCAATATGGCGTCCGGGGTATCTACCACAATAATATCCTCTACCCCGACAAGAGCAGTCAACTTCTGTGGAGAGGAAACCACGCACCCTTTAGCGTTGAGACTGAGTATTTTACCCTTTACCGCATTCCCTTCTTCGTCAGTGTTCCAAACGTCCTGGAGGGATGTCCAGCTTCCGACATCGTTCCAACCCACGTCTATTGGTATTACCAAGACATTATCCGCCCGTTCCATGACCCCATAATCAATAGAGATGTCGGGAAGCCCTTCATACACTAGTTCGAGGGCTTTAGCCTCATCCGGTGTGTTCAGGGCCGGATACAATTTTTCCATCGCCTTAGCGACAACGGGAAGATAGCGTTCAATGGCTTTGATGATACTTGAAACTTTCCATATGAACATTCCACTATTCCATAAATAGTTCCCAAGCTTCAGATACGATTGGGCGGTTTTAATATCAGGCTTTTCAACAAACCTTTCAACCCGATGCGCTTTTAGCCCATTAAATTCGGTGACCTTGGCGCCCACATGTATGTAACCGTAGCCCGTTTCCGCCCGATCTGGAACGATGCCGAAGGTGAGTAGGTCCTCCGTGTCGAAGGCGAGTCTCGTAGCGGCTTCCAGTACGGACCTGAATTCATCTTCTTTAGTTATCAAATGATCCGCTGGCAGGACTGCCATGACAGCGTCAGGATCGCTTTTGGCCAGCTTGTAGGCGGCAAGTGCGACACAGGGCGCGGTGTTTCGGCTGACAGGTTCGGCTACAATGGAGCTTTCAGGTATCTCTGGAATTTGTTTAAGAATATTCTCCGCATGGTGGGCCCCTGTAACGACCATCATCCTCTCGAAAGGAGTGACAGGGGCTATTCTGTCTACGGTGGCTCGAATCATGGTCTTATCACCAACAATGTTCAGGAGCTGTTTGGGCCTGTGCCGGCGACTCTGAGGCCAGAAACGAACACCACTACCCCCTGCCATGATGACTGAATAAAGATTCATTTTGGGCTCCCTCCAGCTATACAACAAGAATCATGTGTTCGAGTTTTCATGTCTAAATGCCATCTTGATAGAAAACAACTTGAAGTTTAGTTTTTTTGCAATCTGTGTTCAGGGGTACACTCCACTTCTCAGAATGGACCCGGCGGGAATTCTATAGTGGACGCCTGCTTTGGGCTCAACGGATACCATGCCTTCTATACGTACATTCCGTTCAAAATAGACATCTCCTGCGACTGTAAGAGCCTCGGCTTTTAATAGCGAAACGGTTTCCGGGGCTTCAAATCTTTTAAAAAATTCGAGGGGCGAGTCTAGAAAACTGCGGTGAAACCGCACAAGTGGCCTAAACGACAACTCTACAGGTCGCTCAGGGTTCCTGCAAACATTAAATGATGAATCTAGCACGCAAGCGTCGGACTGCAAAACAAAAAGATCTTCCAGTCTCTTGGTGGGAAAAAATCTGTCCCGTCCAACAACAAGGCCTCTTGAATCTTCAAAACTGCTAATTGCCGCCCCCATAGCAGTCTCGAGCTGAACAACGGAATGACCTTTAATTACTTTTTTGTTCTGGATAATCGGAAGGTCAAAACGTCTTGAATCCAACAATTTATTGGTCGTCTCAAGATCAACCCAAACATTGTTGGTATTGAAGACCTTGAAATTTTCAATATCCATGAACAGCGGTTTGTCCTGGTCAGATACTTGGGCGATTTCAACCAGTTCCAGCGCGCCGTTACGGACAACCAGCGTGCCGCCTTTACAGTCTTCCTGAGTTCGTGGGGTAACTTCAAGGAGGAACTGAATTTTCTCTTTTGCCACCAGGCCGAGAATCCATGGAGCGATGGTAGCGGCCAAATTGTCCAGATTTGAAATGAACGCCCATTTGATACCAGAGTCAAGAAGCGTCTTCATCACGCCGCTGTCTACAAGACTCTCAAAAACGTCTCCGTGTCCGGGTGGGGCCCAATCTTCGTGGTTACCCAAATCAAGAGGAACAAGATTGTCGGTCAGTAGCCTTGGCACACGGTTCTGGACAAAGGTGACAGCTTCAAATCCGATTTGCGAGAGCAAGTCCAGGGTGGGGCCATTTGTGAAAAAACTGTTCATCAAAGCCAGTGGAGCGCAACATTTGTTTAAACGTCTGAAACATTCAATCTGACGGCAGATGATTTCAAGGTACGAATATCCATCTTTTGCTGTGAGGATGCACTTTGGAACGTTTCCACCCATGGTGGTGCTTCTACCGCCGTTGAGCTTGATGACGGCCACGTTCTTTAATAGCCTCAAGCCCTCGAGTGTCAGCCAATTAAGCTCTTCGGGATCATTTGGTGGTTCGAGAAGAAGGTCTGATCGGGGTGTTTGGACCGTCCTTAGGTCTACCGAACCACTAGATGATTCGCCGACCTTCCGGACCTGTTCCAAGAAGTTCTGGATGTAGAAATCGGAAATGTTTCGGGTGCGCATCTTTATACGAATAAGGTCCAGATTCAAATCCGTCGTCATATAATCAACCTCTGAAGAAAGTTCTGTTGAACCAAAAAGTGATTAATGATCAACAGCGACAAGGTCATGGACCAAAAGAATGGGCGCTCATCGCAAGTCCAGATATATGTGTCCCCGTGCGCCAGATCACCCGTATAAAATAGCGTTGGCCATTAGTCAGACCGTTCGGAGTCATCCGAATTAATTTTCTTGGCCCGTTCAATCAATTCCAGAATATTTTCCAATCTAGTTGGTTGGGGTTGTTCGAACGCGAGTCGAAATTTTTCATCCCCGAGCTTACGCCGGAAAAGGGATTCAACCTCGAAACGGTCACACCAGCATCTTATCGCTCTTGAGCAGGGGAGATTAACGGCCTCAACGCAACAATAAGAAAAAGTTACAGGCCCTCCCAATTTCGGGCATCGCATTTCCTGTTCTTCAAACGGGTTACTGATATCGTTCATAGTGAATAATTTTGCTTCGCTTTCGAATAGACAAAAAGAAATAACGAGACGCTGGAATATGTCGAGCGTCCCGTTATGAAGTAGAATTAGAAGTTGGGTTTAGGGAATCCCTCTAGCGCTTTTAGAGCGAGTTCAATTTCATCTTGCGGCATTTCGTAGTCAACCAGTTTTCCCTGGAAGAAAGCGTCATATGCTGCGAGGTCCACCAAACCATGACCACTCCAGTTGACTAGGATCACTTTTTCTTTGCCTTCTTCCTTAGCCTTCTTTGCCTCTTGAAAAACCGCCGCAAGAGCGTGGTTTGTTTCAGGGGCGCTAATGAAACCTTCCGTTCTGGCCCATGTGACACCTGCTTTAAACGTATCGAGTTGATAGACAGCTCGAGGTTCAACGAGACCATCCAAGATCAACTGACTGACTAGAGGGGCCATCCCATGGTAACGAAGACCGCCGGCGTGAACAGGCGCCGGAATAAATGCGTGTCCCAGTGTGTGCATCGGCAGCAACGGCGTCATTTGCATCGTGTCACCGAAATCGTAAAGAAACGGGCCTCTGGTCATTGTTGGACAGGACATCGGTTCTACAGCGATAATCTGAACCTGTTTCCCGGCAATTTTATCCCGTACAAACGGGAAGGATATTCCCGCGAAATTGCTGCCACCGCCAGCGCAACCAATCACTATATCAGGATAATCACCAACTTGCGCCAACTGTTTTTGAGCTTCCAGGCCTATGATGGTTTGATGGAGCAAAACGTGATTAAGCACACTGCCTAACGCATAGCGAGTCAATGGACGGCCTTGAGCTTCACTTGTAACCGCGTCCTCCACCGCTTCACTGATGGCAATTCCAAGGCTGCCCGGTGAATTTGGGTCCAGCGCCAAAACCTTTCGCCCTGCCTCTGTTTCTGTGCTCGGGCTTGGTACGCAAGTAGCTCCCCAAGTGTTCATCATGAGACGTCTGTAAGGCTTTTGTTCGTAGCTGATTCTGACCATATAGACCTTGGCTTCCAGCCCAAACTGTGAACAGGCGAAGCTCAAGGCGCTCCCCCATTGACCAGCCCCAGTCTCCGTGGCGATCCTTTTTACACCGAACACCTTATTGTAGTACGCTTGAGGAATGGCGGTATTGGGTTTATGACTCCCAGCAGGGCTTACGCCTTCGTTCTTGTAATATATCTTCACTGGACAATTCAGGAATTTTTCCAGATTGACTGCCCGATATAGGGGAGTAGGGCGCCACAGCAGAAGTTTATCTAATACCTGATCAGGTATTTTTATCCATCTTTCAGTGCTAACTTCTTGTTCTATGAGGTTCATTGGGAAAACAGGAGCAAGATCTTCCGGGCCTACAGGCTGATGCGTGCCAGGATGAAGGGGTGGTTGCATCGGGGTTGGCATGTCCGCCGCGATATTGTACCACTCACGCGGGATCTCATCTTCGTTCAAGAAAATTTTAACCGGCATTTTCATCTTCCTCCTATGATTTTCCTATTTGATAATAGATCCTGGGACTGCGTCCGAGTCTAACTCACACAAAATAATCTTTCCATCGGGACCACTGGCCGCCATGACCATCGCCTCGCTTACACCGAACCGCATTTTTCGTGGGGCAAGATTGCACACGACCGAAACGGTCCTGCCCACAAGATCTTCCGGGGAATATGACGATTTGATACCTGCAAAGACGGTGCGGATTTCTCTGCCGATGTCAACCCGGAGTTTGACCAGCTTATCTGACCCCTCAATGTGCGAGGCGGACAAAATTTTACCGACTCTAAGATCGATCTTAGTGAAATCTTCAATCAATATTTCTTCTTTGAATTCCGGCGCAATCGTTTTTACAATTTCTGGAGCAAGATCATCTTTAGCTTTTTCTATAACGTGTTGCATCGTGTTAGGTTCAAGTCTGTCTACAAGTTTTTCGAAAACGTTGATTGGGCGAAGTTCGAAATCAAATTTGGCGTCTGCCCATTTGAGGTCACCCAGACCGAGTATTTGTTCAACCTTGGCGCTGTATGAAGGTAATACCGGTTTTAGGAGTATCGACAATATCTTTGAGCAATTTATTGCAAATGTCAGATCATCACGGGCTTTTTCGGGGTCAGTCTTTATGGCGGACCAAGGTTCATTCTGCTGCACATAGTTGTTGGCTATGTCTGAAATCGCCAGTATGTTCCGAATAACATTTGAGTATTTCAATAACTTGTAGTCATGATAACATTGTTCCACATGTAATGTGACCTGTTTTTTAAGTTCCTCACAGGTCTTGGGAACAACACCGAGCATGGAATCCAACCTCTTGTTAAGAAAGCTGGCGGACCGGCTAATCAGGTTGGTGATGTTATTGACCAATTCAGCGTTGGTTCGATTCACGAACTCCTCTAGATTTAAATCGATATCATCGATAGTTGAGCCAAGCTTGGTCATGTAAAAATATCTTAAAAACCACGGGTTGACTTGATCGGCAAATTGTCGCGCTGTTATGAAGGTGCCTCGGCTCTTGGACATCTTACGTGAGTCCACTGTGAGAAATCCGTGTACATGCACAGCCGTGGGAGTTCTATAATCAGCGGCTTTGAGCATCGCCGGCCAGAAAAGGGTATGGAAATAAGCGATATCCTTACCGATAAAATGGTGAATCTCAATTTCTGATTTTGGGTCGATCCAATAATCTTCGACTGAAAGGCCGTCCTTACCGGAACAATAATGTTCCGTAGCGGCTATGTACCCTATTGGAGCGTCAAGCCACACGTAGAAGAATTTATTTTCCTCTCCGGGGATCTTGAAACCAAAGTATGGTCCATCACGAGAGATATCCCAGTCCCTAAGCCCCTGATCAATCCATGTTCGGACAAAGCCGCGCACTTCATCTTGAAGGCGGCCTGGGAACGAAGTCCACTCCGAAAGGAAATCGCTGAAATCCATCAATTTAAAGAATAGATGTAGAGATGTTCGTAGCTCGGGTTTTGCCCCGCAAATCGCGCAATGAGCGTCACTAAGCTCAGTAGGACGGTAGGTGGCGCCGCAGGATTCGCAGACATCACCATATTGATCAGGTGCGGCGCACTTCGGACATGTGCCCTTGATGTACCTGTCCGGCAAAAAACGACCACACCGTTCACAATAGAATTGCTCAATTTCCCGAGATACTATGTGATTGTTTTCTTTTGCCTTAAGGTAAATTATTTCGGAATGTCTTTGGTTTTCGGGAGTGTCGGTAGAATAGAATTCATCGAAACTAATTTCGAATCTCGAGAAATCAGTCCGATGTCTTTGATGAAATTCCTCTACCAGTTTCTGGGGGGTCATCCCCTTCTTGGCCGCGTTGATCTCAATCGGCGCCCCGTGAGCGTCAGATGCGCATACGTAAAGGACATCTTCACCAATCAGTCTTAAAAAACGCACAAAAATATCGGTCTGAATATACTCAACCAGATGCCCTATATGAATGTCTCCGTTTGCGTAAGGGAGGGCGCTGGTAACTAGAGTCCTGCTCAAATTTATCTCCTAACGGTTGGTCCTATATTTTTCCCAAGAAATGTTCGTGAGATTTTGCACGATATAGATTCAATTGATTCGTGACTTTTATTCTTTAACTATTTCTAATACTTCAAGATTGGGATCTTTCTCCTTGTCCACTTTAAATACTCTGGCCTTCATCACGATGGTCTCCATTTCCTTCAAAGAGTCAAGGACTTGAGCCTTGTCTTTTCTTATCCAAACCTTGTTGAGAGTGATGTAGCTAACTCTGTCGGCTATGATAAAATTCACATAATCGTCTCCAAGAGGGCAGGGCAGATCACTCTTTTTGTAATAACGCACCGACATAACGATCTCTTGATTCAAATACTTAGTCGGGTTTTCGGTGAGACTTACAATTGTAAGGTCCTCGTCCAGGCTCTTGTAAATTCCGCCTCGAACGAAATTCAAGGCGCTGCACCCGATGGACATCATGGTGACTAAAAAGCAAGCCAGAATTAATTTATGTCTGGTCATATAGAAATCTTCATAATATTTGTAGCGTAACTTCATATTTTAGCTGAAAAATGTCTCATAGTCAAAAAAATCTGTTAAGAGCCAACAACGCAGACTGCCACATGAAACGAGAACTTTGAATTTTGACGGTTTTGATGCATTATCCTAATGTCGCATAATCCAAATAGCGCCAGTTTTTTGAGCTGTCAAATTTGCGGAGATTTATGTATGAACTCGAAAATATTACGCTCTGTCCTCGTCGTGCCTGTAAATGTGCCACGGTTTGTCGAAAAAGCGTGCCTTCGTGGGGCCGACGCAATCGTACTTGACATGGAAGATTCGGTGCCCCCCGATCGGAAGAAACAGGCGCGGGATGATCTCGCTGACGCCATTTCTGTTGCGGGCAGAGGTTCGGCGCAACTAATGGTTCGAATAAATAACGAACCGGATTTGATCGAAGCCGACGTAGAAAGCGCTGTCTGCAAAAGGCTGGACGCCCTATTCATCCCCAAGGTCGAATCCCCTGAGCAGCTTGTCAAGCTCGACAATCTAACACGTGAAATTGAAGCGTTTAAGGGATTGGCGCCGGGCAAGGTCAAATTCTCGATACATGTGGAGAGCCCTTTAGGGCTGTTACGCCTTGAAAAGATAGCAGCGTCAACTGAGAGAATAGAGTCCATGAGCATTGGAGTTGACGACTACCTCGCTGCTCTCGGGATTAAACTCACCGAAGACGCGTCGGCCCTCTTCGTTCCAATGACACAAATGGTGATCATTGCGAAAGCTTACGGAATTATACCAATTGGTGTGCTCGGAAGCGTAGCGGAATTCCGTGACCTGGAGGCCTTTGAAAACTCTGCGGTAAGGGCGCGGGACTTGGGGTCGGAAGGATCAATATGCGTTCATCCAGATCAAGTCGCGATCTTGAACAGGGTATTTTCTGCGACCGAAGAATCTGTAGCCACAGCCCGAAAGATAATTGAAACTTTTGAGGAAGCTGTCCAGATGGGTAGGGCGTCCACGAGTCTTGATGGGCGAATGGTGGATACCCCCATATACAAGCAGGCTCTGGCGACCGTCGAAAAGTTTGAAGCGATTAGACGCTATGAGAGTCTCAAATAACAACGGCGTTTTGCGCCGGTAGGCTAGTCGCAACTATGCGGTTTGATGAAACCAAGTTTTTGAGTGAGTTAAGAGAACCAAAAGCGGACCCAGGGGGAGGTTCTACGGCTGCTTACGTAGAAATGGTCGCGTTGGCCTTGGTAGAGAAAATCTGTGTCCTTGAGATCCTCAGAGCTAAGAAGAGTATGCATGACCATAAGAACCTTGATAATCTGTTGCGACAGGTTCGACTAAAGTCAGACTCTTTAAAGTCTCTCGTAGAAAACGATGTTCTTGCTTACGAGCGTCTCGCCGCTTCCATCAAGGACGGCCTGCGCTGGCCTGAGAATTGCGAAATGGTTACAGAGGCTATCGAGTCCCCTTATCGCATAATCTTAGGCGCTATTGATTCGCTGCAATTAATTTCCGACATCGGTTGTTCCTGTCGTCATTGGCTGATTCCGGATGTCTTAGTGGCTTTGGAGCTAACGCGGGCTTCTGCAAAGGCTGCATTCCATATTGCTATAGCGAACTTGGACCATATTGAAGAGACAACAGCGAGACAATCGAGAACGGAACAACTGGAATCGGCTTTTCGTAGAGCTGAACGCTATTATTCCAGAGTCTTGGAAAGTTTCAAAGACAATCAGGGTCCAGTTTGAGATCCTGTTTGGCGGACTTTGGGGTTGAAACATTTTATGTCGAGACAAACGGCACACTGGGGTAGAAAGTTGTCATGATTTTTGCGGCGGACAATCTGCATGGTTTAAATCCGGTAGTCAGCGACGCCATGAAGAAACTCGATCCTCGGCCGATTGTTGACCTGGTGGCTCGTATCCAAAAATCAGGGGCCAAAATGATCGACATTAACCCTGGATATCTTCCAAAGCGCTCTGAAGATCGCATGCGTTTTCTGGTTGAGACAATTCAGGAAGCGACTTCAGCCCAACTGATCCTTGATAGCCCGAATCCTAGATTGATCGAGATAGGCCTGTCGGTTTGTAAGGAAAAACCAATCATAAATTCCATTTCATTGGAAAAGGCAAAACTCGACGGTATCTTGCCTCTAGCCATAGAACACGAATGCGAACTGGTGATTCTATTGATGGACGAGTCTTCATTCAGTCCGCCCAGTGTTGAGGAGAAAATTTCCCTTGCTCTTGAGATCAATGATCACTGCGCCGCCTCTGGCCTTCCTTTGGAGAAATTGATCTTTGACCCGGTCTTGCCGAATCTGAGCTGGGATGATTCCTGGCGTCGAATTGGGGAAGCGGTGAATACTGTTCGGCTTTTATCAACCGGGGCGGTGTTTGACCAGCCCGTAAAAACGATGGTTGGGCTTTCCAACTTGCGAAGCGGTTCAAAAAGATATCAGTCCCTGGACATTGACTTGACTAGCCTGGCAATGTTGTGTGGGGCCGGATTGGATTATGCGCTTGTTGACGCTTTTGAACCCCGGATCCTGAGTACAATAGATTTGATAAACAAGACAGAGTAATATTCTAACTACAATGCGACTGGCCATTTTCAGTGATGTGCACGGAAACCTTGAAGCGCTGGAGATCTTTCTGGAAGCGTTAAGAAATGAGCGTGCGGACCGTCTATTTTGTCTTGGAGACTCTGTTGGATATGGCCCTAATCCGAACGAGTGTCTGGAACTAATAAGGTCTATTAACAATATTGTTGTTTTGATGGGGAACCATGAATGGGCCCTATTGAACATGGCCACGGCCCAGCGCAGTATGAACCCAGTGGCGTTCAAAGCCATAGATTGGACAAGACTTCGGCTGACAGACGCAAACTTTGACTACATAAGTTGTTTGCCCATTGGAGCTGAATACGGTTCGTTCTGCTTTTTTCACGCTTCAGCTCATTCTCCTGAGCAATGGGACTATGTCAGGCCTGGAGATAGTGTGACGGTTCAGTCATGCTTCAATTCGTCGACACAGCGAATAACCTGTGTGGGACACACGCATCGACCGATGTTGCTGGATATAAACGGCGACAAGGTTTTGCCGACGGTCAGTTTTTCAGATGGAACGATTTATCAAGAGGATGGCAAATCAAATCTAATCATCAATCCGGGGAGTATCGGCCAGCCAAGAGATCATAGCCACTTACCGTGCTACGTTATCTATGACAGCGATACTTGCTCTATTACGTGGCGCCGTCTGTCGGATTATGACGCATCCATTACTGCGGCAAAGATTTTTGCGACCGGTCTTCCCGCTAAACTGGCTTATTACCTCATTGACTAAATATAGTTAGGATCTTTGTTTGAGAAATTCTATGGTAAAAACCTAATCCGTATTGTGGGGGTCTTCCTGAAGAGCGTATAACGCGGCTCCTAAAGCTCCCATGATCTGGGGGTGGGGTGGCGTGACGATGTCATTTGGTATGTGCGTCTTCAACAAATCTATGAGAAATGGGTTGTGTTCAATAACCCCGCCGGTCATTACAACGGTGTCTGTGAAAGTATCCATTTCCAGGATACGCTTCACGACGGAATGAAACAAACCGCGGACAATGTGATCCAGAGCGGCTCCAGACTTGATTTTTTCAAGGACCTCAGTACCCGAAAAAACAGTGCAATAACTCCCGAGTGTGACTTCCCCATCAGCTTGTTTTGCAAGGTCGTCAAGTTTTTCCAAAGGTAGGCGCAATCTTAGGGCCATTTCTTCCAAAAAAGCGCCTGTCCCTGCAGCGCATTTCCGGTTCATCTTGAAACTGACTCTAAGTCCTTTCTGGTCGAGTTTTATGATTTTATTATCCTGACCGCCAATATCCACGATGGTCATCGGGCCTGGAAAATAACGGAGACAGCCGCGAGCGTGACAAGATATCTCAGTGAGGCTATTAGTCGCAAAGCTAACACTGTTTCGGCCATAGCCAGTAGAAAACACACAGATCGAATCGGTTGAGGAAACCCCCACCGATGAAAGTGTCTCTCTCCACGCAGTGTCGGACGCCCCTTCAAAGTCAGTGCCGGAATAGAGCACATGGCTACCCAGTATGTTCCCACCGTCATCAACGATGACTGATTTTGTTGTGCAGGACCCAACATCTATCCCGCCTGCAAGACGGCGTGTCAAAATTTATCCTCACAAAATGTTTTCGGAAATGTATCAGCCATCTTTCTGGTCCAACTGTTCCACGAACGCCTCAATATTTGTTCTCGTCTGTTCCTCGGAATAACAACGCAAATCATTGAGGTCACCGTGGAGCACCAGGGTCGGGAGACCAAGTCGCTTCGCCATTCGTTGGGGCATGGAGTATCTGTTGTTAGAGTTGTTCGGACATGTCTTGGCGTCGTGAAAGATGACACCGTCAATACTAAAGTTCTCTATCCAATTATCCATGTACCATTCTTTAAACGACTCATCACGCACAATAAACAACTCGGTGTAAGCTCGAGCCATGGATTCAAAGGGCTCTTTTGGATCAAATGCGTCAAATATCCAGCTATTGCAATATGTGGACGCTACTACATTAGTCCTTAATTGACAGAACTGGTCGCTCAGTTCCCTAAGCTTGCCCCAAACAGGCATACCGTCCCAATATAGTCGATGACGTTCCCCTGGCACTGCGCCCTCTTTCGTCTTGATTCTATCTTCGAGTTCTGCAATCAAAAGCTTATAATATTCGATGGCTTCTGGTTTGCCCCTAAGGATTACCGCAGGCGCCATGTGGATCGTCGCGTCAAAAAAAGTCAGTGGCGCCGGTTTTGCGGCCCCACATTCCAGCACACGCCGCCAAAGCTTTGTGCATTGCAATGACAAATCCAGTACCTCTCGAAGTCTATCTATATCGAACCTGTTTCCAGAGACTTGTTCGAGAGTTGGTATCATGGACTTCATCTGTGAAACGAGGTCCGCAATGTGGAAATCCTCAACTTCACGAATGTTTCGGTGAGTATGTATCCCGACAATAGGGACATCCCATTCTCTAGCGTAAAAGGAGAACCAGTCCTGAACGTCCCTGCACTGGTTTGTATTGTAGACAAGGATATCCGCTTTGGGGATATTTTGTATCCCGTAAGCCTTTGTTAATGGAGTGACACCTTTGAGATAAGCTCCGACGTCGGCTGTTAAGTACGAACAGATGTCAGGAGAGTAACCGACGGCGTTTGCGAGCGGGATGACATCTGTGGCCATACGGGTCGCTCCCAGAAGCGCCCCGTGATTTTCCGGATAGTAGACCAGGAAGCCCATGGCGTGCAAAAGCTCGGCAGGCCCCACTGACGTACACCAGGCGACCTTCTGTTTACCCGTTTTCCTTGCTTCATCTATTTCGAGAAAATGGGCCACCATCAATTTTTTCATTTGGCTGGTGGCTGCAATCTGACGTCGTGACTGTTTTTGACGGTCTGACAAAACACTATCCTCCTTAGATGGGAAACAATGTTCCCGTCTATATAACAGCCCTGATTCATTATGAAAGCTGACGGCAGACTGAATACCTGAAGCGCTCCGTCAGCTTGTATCCATTGTCTCAGCGCGGTCAACACCAAGACAACATTTGTGCGATCAGATACGCCAGCCAGGGCAGACTCTGATCCATTTCCATCGCTTGCAATAGCCAAATCTATTGACACGGACGCATCGCCTCATCTTGTAACAATAAGGCCGGTGATAAACCCGGTAAGCGAGGCGTTGATCCGTTGCGCCTGCAGTTACCTGAGCCACAGGCCTCGGAGTTGTTCCTTCCGCAGCTACTGAAAGGCCGTTTGCCCCCAACAGCAGAAGCGCCCCGGCGACTAGGCCCACGAACGTAATCGATAGCCTTTTCATTTCAAACTCCTCTTGTTGTCGGACCGTTCCATGACATAAAGATCGTAAGGTACAATAGCCGGACAAATTTCACAAACTGATTAGATAGCGGCGAATCCTCAGTTTGGTTCCATGAGCAATCCTTTAGCGTCAATTTGTAACAGCCATCATTGTGGCCTGTATAGTCGCTATAAGCTTTTCCTCCCCGTTACTGACGGCGAGAACTTTGCCACAGCACACCGTTAATGTTCTCCCCGGTTTGATCACGTTTCCAATCGCGATGAATCTTTCTCCTCTGGCAGGCGCCAGAAAATTGACCTTGAATTCAACCGTGAGCACCTCGGAGAATACCGGCATGAGAGTATAAGCCGCGTATCCACAGGCACTGTCAACAATGATGGTCACTATTCCCGCGTGGAGGTATCCGTGCTGCTGCGTCAAAGCCTCGCTGTAAGGTAGATCGATATGGACTTCACCTGGGCTGACGTGTGTCATTTCGGCGCCGATGGTTTTCATCACCTGTTGCCGATCAAAACTGGACCGGACACGATTTTCAAATTCTTCATCAGGTGGCTTCAAGTTCGTCATGAAATTAGCTCAGCAAATACATATCCTGCTCACATTAATAACCTATTCTGATTTCTTCGCCCTTTCCTCAAAATAACCTGCGGCTTCATGCGGGAAAATGGCGTGTATAAGGATCTCTTCTTCTGTCAATCCAGGAAATTTCTTTTCCAGTTCAGGCCACATTGGAGGAATTAATTCCGCGGGTCTTACGGAAATCGGTTTGGCGCCTTTGAGAACACGGTCTTGCAATTCCTTATTAACAGGGGCAGGGGTTTCGCCGTACATGCCTTTTAGCAGGTTTGCGGTATGGTTTGCGATGATCTTATATCTGCCCAACAGAACATTGAAGGTCGCCTGGGAAACCACTATCTGTGAAGTTGGGGTGACAAGTGGAATAAACCCCAAATCCTCCCTAACTTTCGGGATCTCATCGACAATCTCGTTCAGCCGATGCAGTGCGTTTTGCAATCTGAGTTGACTACTGAGGTTAGACATGACGCCGCCGGGAATTTGAGTTATCAGCATTTTACAATCCACTCCACTGTAAGGCGCCTCAAATTCGCTATACGAGCTTCTGACTGCTCTTGCCTCTTCAGCGGCTCTAGTGAGTTTTTTCAAATCGCATCCGGTACTGTATCCAAAACGTTCGAGTGAAAACACGAGAGATTCCGTGCATGGGTGGCCTGTCCCACCGGAGAAGGGGCTTAGAACGGAGTCAATCATTTCGCAACCGGCTTCAACGGCCTTCAAGACCGACATCATTCCGAGGCCGCAATTGTCGTGAGTGTGCAAGTGAATGGGAACATTTACGGCTTTCTTCAGGCCAGTCACCAGTTCGAACGCTGTTTGAGGATCAATCAGACCCGCCATGTCCTTAATGCATATCTGGTCAACGCCTTTATCTTCGAGTTGGCGGGCCTTATTAACAAATTTGGCGATCGTGTGGACGGGACTAATAGTGTAGCAGACAGCGCCTTCAGCGATTTTCCCGACAGACTTTACGGCTTTTATAACGGCCTCGTGGTTCCTCACGTCGTCAAGGGCGTCAAAAATTCTGAACACATCTATTCCATTGCGGGCTGATGCTTCTACAAACTTTTGAACCACATCATCTGGAAAGTTTGAATAAGCGACAAGGTTCTGGCCACGGATCAACATCATGCTCTTAACATTGGGCATAGCGGCTTTTAGTATACGCGCCCTTTCCCAGGGATCTTCTCTGAGATAACGAACACAGACGTCAAACGTGGCTCCTCCCCAAGTTTCAGCGCCATAAATTCCTGTATCCGCAAGTTTTCCAGCAATCTTAAGTAGGTCATCCAGCTTGATTCGAGTCGCTACCTTACTTTGCGATCCGTCTCTCATAGTGATGTCAAAGATTTTGACTGTCTTGGGGGTCTGTGTTTCCATTTAGTTCCTCCCTGGGAAAATAATTATAGATTTGCCTCTCAGTAGGCCATAATGCTTTTGCGGTTTGTCTGCCCCTCAGCCGCAAAAAAACGCTGTCTAGCTTGTTGTCACCCTGTTGATACCAATGGAGTAAACACAAGGGAAGCGCGCGAGCCGAGTTCGCGATCAATACATATACCATTAATTCCCTGATTCCAAAATGTCTAATTTTTCGCGACATTTTTGGATGCGCTCCGGCCCTTTGTAGGGAAGAATGTTGTTACAAATTTCTTTTCTTCATCCAAATTTTTAACAAAACCATCGAGACGGGCCTCTCGGAGGGATTTTAAGATTGCGCCAAATATCGGACCAGGTTCGTATCCCATTTCTTTAAGGTTTCTTCCAGTCATCAATGGCCGAACGTGCCTGAACTTCGTTATGAATTCAGATATGGCCCGGCGCGTCGTTTCGTGTCCGGCTTTGCTCATCATGAAAAGCAATGATTCGATGGATAATCTGCTAAGAACAGAGTAAATTTCGCTGGGTTTGCCAATTCTTTCACGTTCCAAAAGGCTTAGGGTCCATCGCAATTCTCGCCGTTCCTTGGTTAGATGTTGAGTATTTGGCGCCGGTATCGAGAGTCTCTCCGCAAACGATGTCAAGGATTGTTCATCCAAAGAATCGGTTAAAGCCAGGAAGTATACCATCCAGGGTTCAATCTTTTGGGCCAGGAACAGATACTTCCACCACGAGAGCACTCCAGACACGGAGTCAACCAGAGTCGAAATCTTCTGATTAAAAACAAGTCCGGGACAAAGAGCGTCAAGTACTCCAAGGGTCGCCATCTGTTCCAAGGCTGGAGACGGGTTTCGTTCATCAAGAATATGGAGCAATTCGTTGAAAAGCCTTTTCCCTTCGACTCGTTCGAAAATTTTAATTTTTAAGGCGCCCTTTATCAATGTCAGGGTATGCTTGCCAATGGCAAGACCGAATCTACTGGCAAAACGTATAGCCCTGAGAATACGAGTTGGATCTTCAACGAAAGCCAGGTTATGCAAAACGCGGATCACTCTTTCCTTGATGTCCCTCACTCCACCAAAAAAATCTATCAATTCCCCCCAATTCTCAGGATTTAAGCAAACCGCCAAAGTGTTTATAGTGAAATCACGTCTATACAGATCTCGTTTGATTGAACTTGTTTCAACCTGTGGTAGGGCCCCCGGACTTTCATAATACTCGTGCCGCGCCGTCGCTACGTCCATTTTGAACCCGTCCTCGAACAGCATTACAGCGGTACCGAATTTCTCGTGACTCCTGACGCGGCAGTTTTGATAAGAATCGGCCAAAGCCCTGGCGAATAAAATACCGTCGCCTTCAACTACGAGATCAATGTCCAGATTGTAATTTCTCAATAGCAGGTCACGAACAGCGCCCCCGACCAAAAAGACTTCATAGTGCAGGTTTGCAGCGATCTGACCAGCCTTCTTGAGGATATCAAAAACTCTTCTCGGGGTCCTCTCTTCCAGAAGTTTTTTTACACTTTTACGGCGTTCCCGACCTCCTGAGAAATCTTCAGGGCTCGAAGAATCACTAGCCTTTGGAAGTTTCAAGTGTTCTAGAAGGTCGCTCCTGGATATCACTCCCACCATTTGTCCTTCGTCGATAACAGGAACCAATCTGTGACGACCGTCAACTGTGATCCTCAATACCTGATCGATGGATTCATCTGGGGTCACGAACACAACTCCGGGATTCATGAAGTCCGAGACTGGATGATCTTGGAGTCCGTGGTGTTTTGCTCTATCGACCGCGTATCTGTGAAGTATCCCGACTACGGACTGGTTGTGTTCGACCGGTAAAGAACTTATCTGATAGCGGCTAAGCAATTCGGCCGCTTCTTCTATCGTCTGTTCAGGCGCAATTGTAATGACCGGATGGGACATTATTTCGGAAGCCCTGTGTTTGGGATGGGCCCGGGATCTAAGGGCATTCAAGACCCTGTCCTTGACTTCAAAAAGAGACAAATCTCTAACAGTAGCGCTTGCCGCTGTTGGGTGACCTCCACCCCCAAACTCCACTGCAATTTCTCCAACGTTTAACTCCTGGACGTTGCTGCGAGCAATTAGGTGAATTCTGTCTTCCATAAGTACAATTGCGATAACGACGTCATAATTTTCCATTTCCTTGAACTTGTGGACCAGGATCGCCAGATCGCCTACATAGCCTTCAGCGTTGGCTGTGGCTATGATGGCTTCCACATTTCCAAAATTGAAGACCTCGGATCCTTCTATAAATTGATGCAGGATGTCGATTTGATCCTTGGATAAATCGCTTGTCATCATGTTTGCGACGATATTTAAATTTGCGCCCCGCCGTAAAAGCCACTCTGCAGCGCGCAAGTCTTTCGGAGTGGTTGATGAA
>JARLHM010000198.1 GCA_031292235.1 Syntrophaceae bacterium
CGCATGAGGAAGATGAAGCTTATTTCGCCGAAATGGCCGGTCATTTTAAACACAGGATAAAGGTCCCAATAATTGCGGTTGGCGGCTTCAGGTCCCCAAAGAAAATCGACGCGGTCCTTAACGCGGGCAAGGCCGACTACATATCCATGTCCAGGCCATTTATCAGGGAACCGGGTCTGTTGAATAGATGGCGCTCCGGGGACCTCTCAAAGGCCACTTGCATTTCATGCAACGGGTGTTTTGAGACAGGACTGAAGGGTAAAGGCATTTCATGCAAAATTGACCGGGAAGAAATGGAATCCAAAAATTCAAAGTAGCTGCAAATGCCGGCCCCGATTTGCTGGGCCGTTTTTCTTTTGCATATCGATGAGCGCAATTGATTCAGTCCCCGTCAAGTTTTTTCGTTAATTCTCTAGAGACAAATCCCAAAAATGAGGTGCGCAGTGACTCAAGAATTCCAAGAAAAATGTCTCAAGTCGGAACAGAAGGTTAAGGAAAGCCTGTCCAAGCGTCCTGAACGCAAAAAGGAATTTAACACGATTTCGGGGTTACCCATAAAACGGGTTTACTGGCCTTGGGACACACCGGATTTCGATTTGGAACAGGACCTTGGTATACCCGGGACTTATCCTTTTACAAGAGGTGTCCAACCTAACATGTACCGGGGCCGCTTTTGGACCATGAGGCAATACGCCGGTTTTGGAAGCGCTAAGGAGACCAATACCCGGTTCAAATATCTCATTGAACAGGGCCAGACGGGGCTATCGGTAGCTTTTGACCTACCGACCCAGATTGGTTACAATTCAGACCATGAACTGGCCGCTGGAGAGGTTGGGAAAGTCGGGGTAGCTATAGATACCGTTGAAGATTTGAAACTACTTTTTGACGGCATAGATCTAGGGGTGGTCAGCACCTCGATGACGATCAACTCACCGGCTTCAATTCTGCTGGCCATGTATATTGTCACGGCCGAAGAACAGGGATCCAATGCCGCAAAAATCCGGGGCACTATCCAGAATGATATTCTCAAGGAATATCCAGCTCGTGGCACCTACATTTTTCCTCCACAACCATCCATGAGGATTATCACAGACATCTTCGCATTCTGTAACGAACACTTACCGCAATGGAACACAATCAGCATTAGTGGTTACCATATTAGAGAAGCGGGCTCTACCGCTGTTCAGGAGGTTGCGTTCACTCTAGCCAATGGAATCGCATACGTGGAGGCTGCAATTAAGGCCGGCATGAATGTTGACGCATTCGGCGAAAGATTGAGTTTCTTTTTTAACGCTCATCAGGATTTCTTTGAAGAAATCGCCAAGTTCAGAGCAGCCAGACGTATGTGGGCCCGGATCATGAAAGAGCGTTTTGGAGCGACCAACCCCAAGGCCATGATGTTACGGTTTCACACTCAGACAGCGGGCTGTACACTTACGGCTCAACAGCCTGAAAACAATGTGGTCCGAGTCGCGTATCAAGCCCTGTCCGCAGCGCTGGGCGGCACACAGTCATTGCACACAAATTCCCGGGATGAAGCTTATGCGCTACCTTCACAGGAATCCGTGCAAATCGCCTTGAGGACACAACAGTTGGTAGCCTATGAAACCGGAGTGGCCGAGACTGTCGATCCGCTTGCAGGGTCCTATTATGTTGAATCCCTTACCAACGAGATCGAACGACTCGCCTTTGATTATATAAAGAAAATTGATGAAATGGGCGGGGCCGTCAGGGCCGTGGAATGTGGTTTCATCGAGCAGGAAATTCAGGATTCAGCCTACACATTCCAGAAAGCTTTCGAATCCGGAGAACAGGTCATCGTAGGCGTCAACCGTTTTCAAACCGAGACCGCCCCTCCAAAGGGGCTTTTGAAGGTTGACCCGAAACTGCGTGAAATGCAGATCGAAAGATTAAAAAGGATTTATTCTGAACGAGATTCCACGGCCGTTAAACAGTCCCTCGACGCCCTAAAAAAGGTGGCTCAGGGGAACGATAACCTTATGCCCATAATCCTTGACGCTGTTCGAAAACGCGCTTCGCTCGGAGAAATTTGCGATGTATTGCGTGGCGTGTTCGGAGAATATTTGCACGCTTCACATTGCTGATACTCTAAAGCTGTAACCGAAATTGCACTTAGTGATTGACTTTAATTTTTAAATGGAAAAATTGTAAACGCTTATGCGTTCTGTTGCGCCTATTGCGCATTAGTAATTAATTTAATAGAAGGTGAGTGACAAGACTGCCCGGAGATCACATTTAATGAAGAAATTAAAGTCTACAGAGACTGGTTCTTCTGAATCAGTCTCTATTTTGTTTGAAATCAAAGCATTTTTTACTTCTGTGAGGACCACTGTCTTTTTATTGTTCGCGATAGCGTTCGGCGCAATCCTGGGCACCATTATTCCTCAGGGGGAGACGCTGGATCGTATCGCCATTTCTGGAAACCCTTTTTTATACAGGCTCGCGTTAATCTTCGATATAAACAATGTCTTCCGGAGCTGGTGGTTTACTGTCCTGCTTACATTGCTGACCCTGAACATCCTGGGCTGCCTGTTTAAGAGACTTCCTCTAATATTTGAGGATTGGCGCGGCAGGAACCCCAAGACATCATTTAAATTGCGCTTTAAGTCTTTACTCGGGCCACGGGAACTGAAAGATAAACTTGTTTCGGTTGGTCAGACAATCATGGGTTCGGCCCCCAAAGTTTCTGAGGCCCCAGATCAAGCGCATTACTCGTGGGATAGGCAAAAAATTTATCTACTAGGTTTTCCGTTGATTCATATTGGAATCATTGTAATTCTCTTGGGGAGCGTGATCGGAGCCTACTGGGGATTCAAGGGCCACGTCATGATCGCCGAAGGAGACTCTACCGACAAATTCTCGCTCATACCTTCAAATGAAACACGGAAGACGCCGTTTACCATCACAGTAGACAGCTTTAAACTTGTCAAATATCCTACGGGCGAGCCAAAAGAATTCCGAAGTGACGTTCGCTTGTCTCAGGATGGCAAGGATGTCGTTTCAGGGTCCATTTTAGTTAACCATCCTTTGACTTACGAAGGAATATCCTTGTTTCAGTCCGATTATCGGGTAATTGGCGTAAAGAACATCAAGTTGTC
>JARLHM010000199.1 GCA_031292235.1 Syntrophaceae bacterium
CGGGGACATGAAATTCTCCTGGCGCCATGCGAATTGTTTACGGTCAGCGGTAATCCAAAAAATTGTGTTTGTGGAGCGAGTGCAAATTTCTCGGCTTTTAGCCATGTTTTTTATAAGTGGCTTTGTAGGTAGCGATCCAGAAAAGCTCTTTAGCTAATTCAATGAAAGGGGGAATGAGATAACCTAAGGGGATATAATGGGAATAACTTTGTCAAGTCTCTACCTAAACAGTAACCAGAAAGGAGGGTTTGCTCATGGAGAATGCCCCAAAGTGGTATGATGTCCATCTTGAAGGGTACAAAGAAGTGGCCTACGTGAAGGGGATGGATCAGTATGACGAGATGTATAGAAGGTCACTCGAAGATGTAGACAACTTTTGGGCCGAACAGGCAAGAGAGTATCTCACCTGGGATAAAGAGTGGGATTCCGTGCTCAATTACGATTTCCACAAAGGAAATATCGAATGGTTTGCCGGCGGAAAACTCAACGCTTGCTATAATGCCTTGGACCGGCATATTGATCAGTTGAAGAACAAGGTCGCCTACTATTGGGAGGGTGACAACCCGGCGGAATCAAAGACGGTCACATACCTCGACCTTTACAAGGACGTAAACAAGTTTGCCGCGGCCCTGCTTGCCAAAGGTGTCAAAAAAGGCGATCGAGTCATTATTTATCTGCCGATGATTGTGGAATTGTCGATTGCCATGCTGGCCTGCGCCAGGATCGGGGCCGTGCACTGCGTAATTTTCGGTGGTTTCAGCGCGGAATCAATAGCTAGTCGTATTCATGATTGCGGCGCAAAAGTGGTCATCACCGTGGATGGAGGATACCGCGGAGGGAAAGTTCTTCAGTTGAAAAAAACCGTAGACGAAGCTTTACAGCAATGTCCCGGAATAGAGACGGTTGTAGTGTTGAATAGATGCGGCCTGGATCTCAAACTGGACCCTAAAAAGGAATCCTGGTGGCATGAAATCGTTTCAGACCCGAACCTGCCAGCGTATGTCAAACCTGAATCCATGGACGCTGAGGACCCTCTATTCATCTTGTATACCAGCGGCAGCACAGGTAAACCTAAAGGCGTCCTCCATACGCACGCGGGATATCTGCTTTTCGCGGCTATGACCTGCAAGCTGACATTTGATATCAAACCAAATGAAACTTTCTGGTGCACAGCGGATATCGGATGGATCACAGGTCACACATACATTGTTTACGGTCCTCTAATCGATGGCTATACCAGTGTCATGTTTGAAGGTATCCCAACTTATCCCAGCTTCGACCGTTACTGGGAAATTGTCGCCAAAAGAAAGGTAGATAAATTTTATACTGCGCCAACGGTAATCCGTTCACTTGCCAAAGAGGGAGAATCGCATGTCCAAAAGCATGATGTTTCATCCTTGAAACTTCTCGGGACGGTCGGGGAACCGATCAACCCAGAAGCGTGGCGATGGTACTTCCACCATGTTGGCCGTGACTGGTGCCCGATTGTGGACACATGGTGGCAGACCGAAACAGGTGGCCACATGATGACTCCATTACCTGGAGTAGCTCCAATCAAGCCTGGGTCGTGCTCGTTCCCGTTCTTTGGTGTAGATCCCGTGATTCTGGACCCGGAAACGGGCGAAGAGGTTACAGTGCCCAACCAGGAAGGCGCTCTGTTCATCAGAAAACCGTGGCCTGGCATTGCCAGAACGGTATATGGCGACCATGATCGTTTCGTCGACACCTATTTTTCTAGGGTCCCGGGAATGTATTTTACTGGTGACGGGGCCAAAAAGGATGAGGATGGATTCTTCTGGATTACTGGAAGAATTGACGACGTGCTTAACGTTTCGGGTCATAGGCTTGGGACAGCGGAGGTTGAGTCTGCGCTAGTGCTCCACCCGAAAGTCGCAGAAGCCGCAGTTGTCGGCTTCCCCCATGAAATCAAGGGACAGGGCATCTACGCTTTCGTTACGGTGAACACAGGCGTGGAAAAGACCGATGAATTGAAGAAGGAACTGGTTAAGCTAGTTCGGACGCAGATCGGACCCATCGCTTCACCGGACGCTATCCAATGGGCAGACGGATTACCCAAGACAAGAAGTGGGAAAATTATGCGTCGTCTACTCAAGAAGATTGCGGCTGGAACAGTCGAAGACCTTGGTGACACTACCACGCTTGCGGACCCAACAATTGTAGCGCACCTGGTGAGCGATCGCGTAAGTATCTGATTAATTTTTAGATTCAATAGTTCCATGTGGTCGCCTAACCGGCTTTTCTATTGGGAAGCCGGTTAGGCTCCAGACCTTCTTTTGACGGAAACACCAAAACACTTGCCAAGTCGCCACGAATAACGCTAATTTTCATTGCTGGACAATTTATTCGTTCCGCATCGAGGCCCAACTAATTTGACTCTAAAGGTCGGAGTAATTCGTGACGCTAGGTACCTAGAACATAAGCCCGGACTTGTGCATCCCGAGAGTCCCAGTCGTTTGCGAAGCGTCTACAGAATGCTCGACAAGGACTTTGGGGATCGGCTTGTTCAAATAGAACCCAGGCTTGCCACACTTGAACAAATCCAGATGGCCCATACTCCCTCCTATATCGACCTAATCATGAGCACAGCGGAAAGAGATTTCACACCATTGTCGTCAGATACGTTCGTCAGCGCCAAGTCTTACCTTGCGGCCTGGTTGGCCGCCGGCGCCGGTATAGCCGCAATAGACGCACTAATGGCGGAAGAAGTGCGGGCCTGTTTTGCTCTTGTTAGGCCACCCGGACATCATGCGTTGGCTGATCGCGCTGGAGGCTTCTGTATTTTCAATAACCTCGGGATCGCGGCCAAATACGCGATGGAAAGATATGGCCTCGAACGGATACTTATTATAGATTGGGACATTCATCACGGTAACGCGCTTCAGGAACTCTTCTACAAAGATCGCCGGGCGCTCTATTTTTCGAGTCATTATATGGGCTGGTATCCCAATACAGGTGATTGGGAAGAGACCGGTGAGGGCGAAGGAGCCGGGTACACCGTTAACGTGCCGGTTCCAAAGGAACTTAAGGATGAAGACATAATTTGCGTCTACCAAAACGCTCTCAATCCAATCGTGCGAAAATTCAAGCCTCAATTCATCATGGTCGCAGCCGGGTTTGACGCTCATGAGCGAGACCCGCTGGGACGGACCAGACTAACTGAAAAGGCTTACAGCAGCCTTACTCAAATTGTACTCCAGTTGTCGGATGCAGGAAATGGAGCGCCATTGTTCTTTTCGCTCGAAGGTGGATATGATAGTCGAGCCCTTGCTAATTCCGTAAAGGAAGTGCTTGGCATGTTGGCGTTTCAGGGTAGAAGAGAGAGGATATCCATTCCGACCACTAGACGGGCTGAAGAAATATTGCAAAGATTAAGGCAGACGCACCGCAAACATAGAATTTGGGTCTAGTGACATATCGGATTAATTTGATACGGATACGACGGTTATATATCGTTAAAACATGATGTGGATATTGGGAACGGCGTCGAATTTGAGGCGCCGGCGATCGGGCGATACACCTTGCTGACTCTCTTGAACATTGTAACTTCAAGGAAACTATTCAGTAGGAAGATGATCAAGACAAGGCTCAGACCTGAGAATCCCGAGGCTAACCTAAAATCTTACTATGAGGTTTATCGTGGATTTTCGTGGCCTTTTGTTAAAGATCTTTTCCCAAGCTATAGTTCCGGTTCCTCGAACATTGTCTCAGAATCGGTAGACCGTTGGGCAGCGGACCGCAATTCGTGTGACCGGACAGCGCTTATCTTCGAATATGCCGGCGAAGTTCAGCGTTTGACTTACGCTGACTTAAGAGATCAATCGTCACGTATGGCTAACCTCATCCTGCGACACGGCATTCGTCGTGGCGATACGCTCTTGATTTGTTCCAAACCCTGTCCGGAGGTTCATATTGCGGTGCTTGCCTGTGCGAGAATCGGCGCCCGGTTCTGCAACCTTGGCGATTGTCTCATCCAGGAACAGCTCCCTGCAGCGCTAAGCCTGATTCGTCCCAGAGGAGTCCTGATCCACAACGACATGGCTGATGCGGCCATGATCAGCGGCTTGGATGGGGTGCAAGCCATCTTTATCGCTGGTGAACCTGAAAGTGAGCCTAAAGATGACCAGATATATCTTCACCATGTCTTGCCTAACATGGATCCGACATTCGACAACGTCGATTTGCCGATAGAAGAACCGCTATATCAAACTCTTGTTTGGGAGTCCTCCGGAGAGCTTAGGTTGATAACTCACGCTCATAGAGACATGATGGGCGCGTTTGTGACCGGGAAATTCGTGCTTGACTTGAAGTCTGACAGTGTTTTATGGACAGACGCGAACCCGGGCGCTGTAGCTAGTGTTATCTACGGAATTTTTGCTCCATTGCTTTGTGGTTGCGCTACAGTCATTCAAGGGGACACCTTTGCAGCGTCAACCTGGTATTGGACGCTGGAAACACTAGGGGTATCGGTATGGTTCACGGACACCCTTAAGCTCAAAAGATTAAAAGCCGAGGGAGATGATTTAGTTAAGGGATACGATTTTTCCAATCTTCAGCACATGGTTACAATTGGAGAGCCTTTGACAGCGGAACTTTTCCAATGGTCACGGGAAAAATTCAAAAGGTTACCTCACGAAGTCTGGATGACTGATGAGACAGGGATGGTTTGTTTTGCGAACTTCGCTTCAGAACAAATAAAGATAGGCTCTATAGGAAAACCAGTTCCAGGAATTCGTGCCGAAATTCTAGACGAGCAAGGCCAATTTCTACCTATACTGACTCTGGGGCGGTTGGCCCTAAATTCTGCCTTTCCGAACCTTGCTCTTGAGATGTCGGCCAAAAACCCCATGAATTGCATGCGATTTAAAGATGGCTGGTTCTTAACGGGTGACCTGGCGCTCAAGGATGAAGACGGCTACTTCTATTATTTTGGTCGTGTCGATCATCTCGTCAATATTGGCCAATTGTTAACCGGCGCTCCGGAAATCGAAAGTGTCCTTTTGCGGCATCCTGAGATCAGTGACGCTGGTGTTATCTCGAAAAAGTGTTTTGGGTCTGAGGCTTGTTTCAAGGCGTTCTTGAAGTTGAAAAATTCACATTCTCCTTCGCCGGAGTTTTTGGACGAAATCGCAAAATTTGTCAGGCTACGGATAAGAGAGGAGATCCCAAATCTAGAGTTCGAATTTATTGATGATTTCCCAGTCTCAAGTTCTCGGAGGCTTTTGCGACGGGTTCTGCTCGCGAGGGAACTGGGTCTGCCTGTTGGAGTCGTCTCGAATCTGAGAGAGTAATTCCCCACATAAAATGTAAATTTGGAATTTTTTATTCCGGGAAGCGGTTCAGGCTTTACTCTGAAGTCGTCTTGTTAATAGGACAACTGCCTCAACTTCAATGTGAAGAACCCGCACAGATTAATCCCTATCTGCGGGTAGATCCGCATTATACCCTGGAACTGACTATGTCTCAAAACATAAGCTTCTGTTGGTTCCACAGCGATACATGTGGCGTTTGGAGCCTGCCGGGTAAATAGACTTAATTCTCCTAAAAATGAACCTGGTCCAAGCACAACTTTTTCAATTTGGTCAGATGTCCCATAATCCTTGTAAATAGCGATCTTTCCTGTAACAACAAGATAAATCGAAGAATTCTGTTCATTTTCTCTTATCATTATATCGCCGGGTTGGAAATTCTCCACATTAACGACAGAGGAGATCGCCGCGAGTTCTCGAACACCCATGCCTTCAAATATTCCAAATTGTTTTAATTGGTTTATTCTCTCGATTACGTCCGGCATTTCAGCCACCTCGTTGTTAAGCCTTTTCAAAGCGTAATCAACAACCTGAAGGACATCCTCACTCTCGTCATCCCTATGGGATTCAATCGTAGGCATGAAAAGCTTTGAAGGTTGATTTTCAGCAATGACAAACAAAGCCAGAATTTTAGTAAGAGCGTCGTCAGAATTTGCAAGAAAGGTTAGGATTCGCTCAGGGCTTTCGTTTCTGATCAGAGGAAAGAGCTTACGCCCCCGCTCAATTTTC
This sequence comes from Syntrophaceae bacterium, assembly GCA_031292235.1. Classification (GTDB taxonomy): domain Bacteria; phylum Desulfobacterota; class Desulfomonilia; order Desulfomonilales; family Desulfomonilaceae; genus CAJBEZ01. The sequence continues at coordinate 6,057 of JARLHM010000199.1, forward strand.
TCATGTAAAGGAATGTCTTCTATCAAAGGAATAAGGTAAGGGACTGTTTCCCTCTCGATTGAGTTTTCCACCAATTCCACCGCTATAGACGCGGTTTCTGATTGCAACGCCTGATACATGAGTCTCATGTCAGCGTGATATACCCACAACGCATAGAAAATGAGGCTAAGTGTCTCATCATTAAGTTCTTCGAGATACTCTTTGAGCATATCCACGCTTGACGATTTGGGCATGGCGCTTAGCACATGTATTGCCACAAGGTTGGAATAGGCAAGGCCAAGTTCCTGACCTAGAAAGGGTATCATTTCGAAGTCTTTCAGACCCGATAGACGAATAACCTCGAGGATCCCCTGTTTGGTGCGGATTGGCGCATTAAGAAGTGACACTTCGAGGAAAGGTAGGACTTCTTCTTTATACGCCATCAAGGCCTCAATCGCCGCCTTTCGAGGTTCCTCTTCCATGTCACCAAGCAACTCGACGAGCCTGCCTACTGCTCGTACATCACGCGAACATGCGAACGAAAGAGCCGCCTCGGCCCGTGTTGCGGAATTATCGTCATAAAGCAGGCGGAGAGCTGTTTCCGGATCTATATTGGGGGCCGCCAAATGCAACAAATCAGGGTCCAGCTTCGTAGAACGCTCTTCTACCGACAGTGGCCCAAATTGAACAGTGGCCGTGCCGCTGTCCATTGCTCGAACCGATTCAATCTGGTCAAAATCAATTTCCTTTTCTACTATCACCTGTTTGAGCGTTTTTCTGTAATGTTTCCGGAAAACCAGGGTCTCATACAACCAATAGAGCGCCAGGACGAGAGCTATTATGGAAAACTGCTCGGCATTCATCACCGGCTTCAGGATGATCATGATCAGAGAACCCGTAAGCATGCCAACCTTGAGCACTGTTCCACGGATAAACGTGCGGGCCCAGGACATAAGTTCAGAAGGTATAACGTTGAAGAAAACCTTGTTTATGGGACCTGCTACGGCCCTTTGTATGAGCAGGGATGTGAATTGTCCGTAAGCGGCGACGTAGATGTTGAAAAACATGGTCAGGGCCCCAAACAACACTGCGAAGTTGAAGGGTTGCACCAGTGAAGCGTTTGTCAGTCCCATGGATTGATATATACGCCCCATGAAAAAAAGCAGCACAAAAGACACCGATGTTGTAAGCCCGCGAAACACGCTAAGAAATGTTATAAGGGCTTGCTCCGAGGCGAACGTATGGTTGGCAATTACACTGAACTGGTACGAGAATATAGGTAATAGGATGTTTGGTATGAGTCCGGTGATTATGAGGTATCTCACAATAGGATATCGCGCTATCAATCCTGGCGCCTCAGTGATTTTCTTGGTCTGCGCCTTTACCGCCGCTGATTTTGGGGATAGCTTTCCAAGAAACTTTTGACCGGTAATCATCATGAAAACACCGACTCCTAAAGACACAGCGCTGAATAGAATCAGTGTAGGATCCTGCCCGACGAAAGCAGTGAAAGGTCCAGTGCCGAAACTGCCAACCGTGCTTGCAAGCACCTGCGCTGCTGTGACATAAGGAAACAACCTTTTACCCTGCCTAGCGTCGAATAGATCTCCTGCGACGTTCCAGAGATACACGAGAAGTATTGAATCCAGCAGGTTTAGGATCTGGTAAAGTATCGGGTATGCGAGTGTAATGTCAGCCTTCACCATAAAAAAGAGGATCAGAACGGACACGCCGCAAAAAATCAGGAGCCATGACAGAATGGTGTGATCAAGGAAAAGGCGGTTCAGACGGTTTGCCGCTCCGAAGACCACAAAGGTGAGCAGAGCGTTGATCGCCAACATGTATGGAATATACTGAGGGCCGTACCTCTTAAGGAACGAGGCGTCGACATAATTTCTAAAAAATGCGAAACCAAGGAAGATGACGAAAAATATTCCCGATATCCAAACGAATTTTGTGATTTCGTGAGGATAGATCTTGAGGTATTTTTCGAGGAATTTATTCATATGCCCGTGGTTGCGCGTCGGAGTTTTTCCAGCCTAGATTTACATGAGAGGGACTTTGTTTGTTATATGCAAAAAGCCTCAAACAAACAATTATAATATGCAGGGCTATGGGATGGGACCCAACTACTTCGCTATGTATCCTTCATTCTCGATCAATTTGTTGACTTTTGCTCCAGTACCCAGAGGCGTTTTCAGTGGATAACCATTTGGCGAGCGTTTGTCCGCTTTTGGTAAGACTGCGCCCATGATGTCAACGCCAGTGTTTAATCGCCAAATATTTCTGGGAACAGCGCCTGTCCATTTAGCGACTAAACTTAGAGGAAGGTCCTTTGACAGCTTGATCCTACCAAGATCATCAAAGGTGAGGGGTTTGTCCTGAGTTATGTTGACGCAATAGAAGTTTCTATTCTGGAGTATGATTTTGAGGGCAATTAATCTGGGTATCAACAGGTCCGATGATGGTGGGGTAATGATGTCCCAGTAGGAAAAGCCTGGAGATTTCTTAAGGATAGGACTTATCTTATCAGACCCGTCAAGGAAAGTGGAAATTATGAGCAGCCAGTCGTATTTTGGCTCCCTTTTTCGGAGCGTCTGAAAAAATTGAGCGGCAATATAAGTAGAGATTTCGGGGTCACGTCGGTCGTCCCATTCAGGTGTTGAAACCCACGGAACAATGTTCTTGGTCGAGCCGTCCCTGGACGGCCCAAGCGCCCACCAGCCAATCCCGCCGGAACGGGTCTTATGGTTGGGGTCCAACTCACTCAAGAGAATTGACAGGTATACAAGGTCCACCGGCACATTGTTCTTTTTCAAGGCGCTGGTAAGGATAGGCCCATAAGCTACAAAACGATTGAACCACTCAGTTACCGACGCGCGCCTGTCCATTAGGAGGTAATTCAATTGTTCGACAATTCGCTCATGAACTCCTGGACGCTCAACTGGGACTCTATTACCCGCAAAAGTAATCCCGTCTTTGATCAGATTGGGCGGTAGAACATAACCTCCTCTACCAGCGCCATGCTCAGTA
>JARLHM010000200.1 GCA_031292235.1 Syntrophaceae bacterium
ATTCTGATGGAGAATATACCCCAGAACCGTTGCGCCATGCAAGAACAAAATGCAATTAATTATCATAATATCAAGATGTTGTACCAATTAGGGTCTCTGTAAATTGGGGAGCGTCAGGCTAAGTCCGACAGACTCCTAGGGAACCAATAAATTTCCTGCCTCGCCGGGGAGCGTGTAACTGTATCAAATTGAGAAAATATCAGCTTAACTTTGGCAGGGTTACACATGATAGCCCTCAGGAACGCTAGGGATCGTGGAATCATTTATCCCGGCTTGAGGGCCAAACAGCGTGTTCTGGAATACCAAGGTTTTCAAGTAATGCTTCGATTACACGCCAAGATATCTCTGGGTTGGCCCCATGTTTTTTTATGGTGAATTGTGGCCCCTTAGTAGAGTTTTCGGAAAGAGGGCGTACAAGGATAGTTTCCGATCCTTTACCTCCCCGTCCAACTTTCACTCCATACGGTTTTAGGGCTTTAAGCAAATCCTTGAACCGTAATGGGGACTTAGACATGACAAACTTGTCTGTAAAAACACTTGCTGGCTTCAATTATGGGAACAAGAGAAGATTCATCTTTGAATATTGGGTCTCTGCGGTACGAGTTTGTTTCCCGGTCCGAACAGTTAAAGAAATCTTTCCAGATATTCAGGGGGGCCGGATGATACATATATTCTAGATTGTCATTCTCAAGAGCATATCGGACGTGAGCCCCTATTACATCAATGATGTCCGACTCTACTTGCTTGACCGTCTCGGCAACAGTTACTAGGTTTAGCTCAAGGCAATGCGCAACCCAGCCGTCAGTCTCTCGCCGTATGACAACTCTAAAATAGAACGGCTCTTCTTTGAGCATGATTGAACTCCATATTTTGATCTATCAATAATTTACATCTTAACAAATTTCACACAAAAATATACTCATACCTATTTTCGGCATCCACTCTTTAAGAATCCGGATTCCGTCACCAGAAATCCGGGCCGTGTTGTTTCAAGCTGCCATATAGATTTTAATGGGGTAATCGCACATGTCAACCTGTCTTTTTAAGGAGACGCGACTCCGACCTATTGCTCGTGTTGAACAAGAATAATGAACGACACGGAGGCCGTTCCTACTGAATCAGAATATTGCAGGTTTAAAACCAGGTTCGTTCATCACATCCATGAGTTCATCACCCACGGCGAGAATTTTGTCCATTATGTGTAATTTATGAATGTAGATGTTACTTCAGACGCCTTGATGTTACACATCTATATGTGTAATATATTGTGTAGAGGTTGAATATGGCTACAAACCTTGCGATTGATGATAAACTCATAGTGGAAGCTCAAGCGATCGGCGGCGCTCGAACTAAAAAAGCCGCTGTTACGGAAGCGCTTAAAGAGTACATCCAGAGAAGGAAACAGGTCCAAATTGCTTCTCTTTTCGGAACAATAGATTACGATCCAGATTACGACTATAAGAAAACCAGATCACGCCAATGAAAGTACTTGTTGATACTTCCATCTGGTCATTAGCATTGAGAAGATCAGGCGCAACTTCCAAGGAAGATCAATCTCTCGTTTACGAGCTGAATGAACTGATTAGTGAGGTTCGTGTAGCGCTGATTGGACCGATTAGACAGGAGTTGTTATCCCGTATTTCCAGTCAGGCCCAATTTGAAACGCTGAAAGAAAAGCTCCAGGCCTTTGAAGACCTGCCCCTTAAACAGCAGGATTATGAACACGCAGCGGAGTTCTACAATACCTGCCGTAAAAAAGGGATCCAAGGATCACAGATTGATTTTTTGATCTGCGCTGTCGCCGCAGGAAGAGCTATGCCGATTTTCACGTCTGATAAAGATTTCTTCCTTTACGAGAAGCATTTGAATATAACTCTTTATGATGTTCGTAAGTGTCATCTCGAGGAACAATGTGACGAGATCTATCCAAGCGACAGAATAGAATTCTCACCGCGTTCGAAATGACACTATAGATAATTGGAGGCTGACACTACTGTGATGCAAGCTATCAACGTTTCAGGCGTTTCCGTAAAATTCCAGTTGCCTAAGCAGGTAATTCGTTCGGTCAAAGAATATGTGATTTATCGTATCAAAGGTGGCCGTTACGATTATGAGGAATTCTGGGCGCTCAAAAACGTAGACATTCAATCACCAACAGGCAAGGTAGTTGGTGTTGTCGGTAGAAACGGCGCGGGTAAGAGCACATTGCTAAAAGTCCTGGCTGGCGTAATTAAACCAATCGAAGGCAAGGTTGAGATGAATGGAAGGATCGCTCCTCTGATCGAACTGGGCGCAGGTTTTGATCCAGAGCTTACCGGTCGCGAGAATACCTACCTGAACGGCACGATACTTGGTTGCACGAACAAGGAAATAACTCAAAAGCTCGATCAGATAATAGATTTCTCTGAGCTTGAGGAATTTATCGACGCTCCTCTGCGCACCTATTCGTCAGGGATGATAGCTCGTCTTGGCTTTGCGATAGCCACAGATGTGGACCCGGATATCCTGATCGTGGATGAGATTTTGGGGGTTGGGGATGACGCGTTTCAGGCCAAGTGCAAGACTCGCATTGAAAATTTTAGATCCAAAGGCGTTACCATCCTCTTTGTTTCACATGACCTTAATCAGGTCGAGGAGATGTGCGATTACGCCTACTGGCTGGATCATGGCCAGGTGAGGGCAAGCGGCAGACCCGATAATGTTGTTTCGGAGTATAAGCAATTTATGGCGCAACGAGCCGCTAATTAGAGGGACCCGTGTGCCTCATCTCGACAGAGCCTTGCGACGAGATCTTTCCCAGCAGAAGATAAGATTTCTTACTGCGTTCTAAATGACACATTTCAACTCAAGAAATTAGTTGCTTTAATAAAAGATGTGATATAGTTGTTTTAATTAATTAACAACTATGCCCTCTCCAAGCAGGGCAAACGGGGGGAACCAATGTCACACCACAATCTGATCTCAGAATTCAACAAAATCTATTACAACGACGAAAACAGAACATGGAAAAGCACACATTGGTTGGGAACACCCATCCAGAAATTCCCTACAGATCTGTGGATTTATCAGGAACTCATCTACAAACTTAGGCCTGATCTTATTGTAGAAACGGGTACTCTATATGGCGGGTCCGCCCTGTTCCTGGCTACAATCCTCGAGGCTGCGAACCATGGCAGAGTCATTTCCGTGGACATCAGCGACGGCCCTGATCCGGAAAGGCCTCGCCCACGTCATCGCAGGCTGAAGTATATCAAGGGTTCTTCTACCGATGAGATTGTGCTTCTCAAGCTCGAGGAGGAATCGGCTGGTCTGGATACAGTAATGGTGATACTGGATTCCGATCACTCCAAAGAGCACGTGTTAGACGAACTGACTTGTTTGAAAGACATGGTCACCCCAGGGAGTTATATGATCGTGGAAGACACCAATATCAATGGTCATCCTGTGCTGCCGGATTTCGGGCCTGGTCCAATGGAAGCCGTTAGGGAATTCCTGGCGAATAATGATGAGTTCATTGTCGATACCTCTATGGAGAGATTGATGTTAACGGCAAATCCGCGAGGATATCTAAGAAAAAAGGAACCTAATTGCGTCGATAAACGGGTGGCGCCATGTAAAAATCAAAGACTCGGTATCCGCGAGAATCAAACACTGGTTTCATATGGAGGTTCGACTCCCACGTGAGACCGGCTTCCGGATGAGCCAAATACCATCGTAGGTCATGACTTTTAGCGATTCTGTTGATACATTGAACAGAATCGCATTTTTTTAATTCATCATGCAACTTTCGTCTCTGTTCAATTAGACCGGAGCCTGAAGCATGTCTTGAAACAAAACGATGATACGGTTCGGACAAAAATGGACGACGTTCGCTGGTCCCGGCAATCACATTGAGAACTCCATCTTCCCGGGAATCCAGGAAAACTTCGCCAGGTTTACCGTGTATTCTGATAAACTCCGCCGCTTCCCACAAGCCTTTATTTATCTTGAAATTCTGGTGGTGATCAGCGCATGGCCGGATATTCAACACGCCTTTTCCGAAATACCATGGAACAATTAATAACAAAGCCGTGGTCAGTGATACCGTTATCTTGAGTTTCGGGCCGAGAATGACGGCCTTATGTTTCCATTGATCCGCTTTCTCGAACAATAGGTTGCATGACCGTCCGGTCAGCCAGATGACAAAAACATAGTAGACCACATGGAATGGGCGATGATGGAATTCGTCGAGATTGCCATATTGGTTGGCGGGCATGACCAGAGCCAGAGTGGTCCAGACGGCTATGCAGAGAAAAGGTAAAGCGTCTATAAAATTCAGAAGCTTTTTAGCGCCAAGACAAACAAGTACTAATACACCAAGCATCAACAATGGGCCCAAAGTGGCGAACCACAGCAGGATAGTCCCAACAACGACATCATCCCAGATTGTCACAGTTTTCTGAGTTAGACCAAACAGCCAGGCATATATCCATGGATCATGAGGTGAGGAGCCTGCGAAAACGCCTCGAAAAAACTCAAGCGTCCAAG
>JARLHM010000201.1 GCA_031292235.1 Syntrophaceae bacterium
GGCTGCCCTTTTGATTGCGCCTATTGCGCGTCCCGAAATATCTGGGGGAAAAAAGCGCGTCTGCGATCCGTAGATTCGATCATAGAAGAACTCAAAGACATAAGGCGCAGGGCTGAAGAATCGCTGGTCGAACGCGAAAACTATATCAATGATGTGGATAGTTTACCCGGACGCTGGGTAGTAAAAATTCTAGACGATACTTTCACTGTTATTAAATCCCGAACCATGGACCTCCTGGACGCCATTATAGACAATGGGCTCAATTGCTTCGAATATACGGGCGGAGTCAGAGCTGACACGCTTGATAGGAAGTTGGTGCAAAAAATGAGACAAGCGAATTTCAAGCGTGTGACCCTAGGGGTTGAAAGTGGCAGTCCGAGAATTCTCAAGCTCATTAGAAAAGGAGAGACCAACGAGCAAGTCGTAAAGGCTGTGAGTATGCTCAGGGAAGAAGGCATAAAATCCCATACGTTCTTCATGATTGGCTTTCCCGAAGAAACTCAAGAAGACATAGAGCTGAGTAAAAGATTGATTCTTAAAGCGCAACCCGATCACGTTGAAATAAACATGGTGACTCCATACCCCGGAACAGATATTTTTTCGAAGATAATCAAAGATGACCCGAAAACTATTGACCGGTGGTATCGTTGGTTCCATCAGGGCCTTGCCACACATTCCGAAACTTTGGGGTATGATCTGGACGAGGCTTACAGGAATTTTCTTGAATTTGCGAAAGAGTATCACGCTTCAAGAAAGATCAGTTCATCAGACATGGATGAGACTATAACCAAAGACACCGGGTCGGCTGGTCATTAGCACGAACCAATAAGTTTTTTGTTAGTAGCGGGTTTTTCCAAGAGAGGCTTTAAAAAACATGGGCGATATAGAAATCTTTCCAGTTGAGACCAGGCAGGACATGAGAAAATTCGTTAATTTGCCGTGGTCAATTTATCCATCTAATTCGAATTGGGTACCACCGCTCAAAAGTGATTTCAGAAAACTTTTGAACGCTAAAAAGCATCCTTTTTGGGAATTTTCGAAACGTGAGTTGTTCATCGCAGAGAGGGGCGGTCGTCCGGTAGGAAGAATTGCCGCTATAATCGACAACAATTATAATGATTACCACAAAGAGAAAATGGGGATCTGGGGGTTTTTTGAGTGTTTTAATGATCCTGACGCCTCTAAAGCTCTATTCGCATCTGCTGAAGAATGGGTCCGGTCAAGGGGCATGGAGTTTATCCGAGGTCCTCTCAATCCTTCCACCAATTATGAGGTCGGTTTGCTCGTCGACGGATTTGAACACCTTCCCACAATCATGATGCCATGGAATCATCCTTATTACTCGGCCTTGGTTCAAAATTCAGGTTATATGAAAGAGAAAGACTTATTTACTTTTAGGGTCTACCAAACCGACCCCGCCGGGCCGCGGATCGAGCGTCTCGGGAAAAGGGTCCTGAGTAAAGGACATGTGACCATTCGAAATATTTCGCGCAAGACTTATGACTCTGATATAAAACTCCTCGCTAGACTATACAATCAGGCATGGGCGGAAAACTGGGGGTTCGTGCCTATGAGTGATGGCGAAATAGAAGATTTGGCCGTTAACCTGAAAAGGGTTTTAGAGCAAGATCTGGTGTTTTTTACTCTCTACGATGGGGAACCGGTCGGGGTTGTAATGGTTTTGCCTGATATGAATCCACTACTGAAACAAGCCAATGGGATGATGGGTCTTATCACAGGAATTAAATTTTTGCTGAGACGAAAGTTTACGGTGGGATTTCGAGCCGCCATGGGTGGCGTTAAAAAGGAATTTAAAAGATTGGGGGTTCCTCTTGTTGTGTTCCACCATCTAGATACACTCCTGCGTGGTCATGAACAAATTCAATTCTTGGAATGTGGGTGGAACCTCGAAGATAACAGAGATATTAATGAACTTGAAATTGAGATGGGCGCAAGAAAATACAGCACATACAGAATATATAGGAAATCTTTTTGTTAATTAGTCAATATCGAGGGTTACCTGTTGAAAATATTATTAATTAATCCGGAATTCCCGGCTTCCTATTGGAGTTTCCCTGAACAACTCAAATTCACGGGAGCGAAGACCATGTTGCCGCCCCTTGGACTGCTAACTGTCGCAGCCCTGTTACCTCAGGATTGGGACATACGTCTTGTGGACCTTGCGGCTCAGCCAAAATCGGACCTGGATTGGAATTGGCCTGATCTCGTTATGTTGTCTGGTATGCTCATCCAAAGAAATGAACTTCTTGATCTCATTAGAGAGGCAAAAGGAAGAGGAAAAACCGTGATAGTCGGGGGACCATACCCGACTTCAGTTCCGGATGAGGTGATTGAAGCAGGATGTGATTTCCTAGTCAGAGGAGAAGGTGAAAACACTATACCTTTGTTGCTCGAAAGCCTGAAGCGTGGGCAATCGGGTGGAATCATCGAAACCCCCGACAAGCCGGATCTTGCTCAATCCCCTATACCGAAGTTCGATCTGGTTAATTTTCGAAATTACGCTTCACTAGGAATTCAAACATCACGAGGATGCCCTTTTGACTGCGAATTCTGTGACATCATAAATTTATACGGTCCTAAGCCCAGGTATAAAACACCCAAGCAGGTTGTCAGTGAGTTTGAGGCTGTCTATAGACTTGGATGGAGAAGTACCATTTTTATTTGTGACGACAATTTTATCGGCAGCAGAAAACACGCTGTGGCCCTGTTGAAGGACATGGACGCATGGATGAAGGCGCATTCTAGTCCATTTGCCTTCATTACTCAGGCGTCAATAAATTTGGGCCAGGATTTAGAACTGATTGATCTTATGACTGAGCCAAACTTTTCAACAGTATTTATAGGACTAGAATCTCCGGATGAAGATGTTTTAGCTACCGCCAATAAATTTCAGAACATTAGGAACCCTTTACTGGAGTCGGTCAGAAATATTAACAAAAATGGACTCACAGTATTGGGGAGTTTTATAATCGGATTTGATGGAGAAAAGTCGGGCGCGGGGAAACGAATCGCCTCTTTTGTAGACGCTGCCAACCTGCCTGTAGTCATGATTAATAAGCTCCAAGCCGCCCCAAACACGAAGCTCTGGGACCGGCTTAAAATGGAAGGCAGACTTCGAGATCAGTTAGGAAGCGGGAATTCTACCGTTGGAGAGTTTAATTACGTGCCATCACGGTCGGAAGATGAAATTGAACACGAGTTCGTGAATTTGTGGAACCATGTTTATGACCCATCGAATTTTCTCACGCGGACTTATAATTACTATCTCACCATGCGGCCGACCAGAAAAGCCATGGCTAAACTCCGGGGAGTCAAAGTCCCTAAGGATCGTCCGCATGAGCGCCCAACGGTGTCCAGAGTACTGCTGGACGTATCTCAATTTATACGGTTGTGTTGGCGCCAAGGTGTGATGTCGAGCGCAAGGATTCAATATTGGAAGCAATTCTTCGGGATACTCGGGAAGAACCCGAGTCGGTTCGTTCAGTATCTTACGGCGTGCGCTATGGGGGAAGACATGTTTGAACTAAGAAGAAAGATCCTGGCTGAGGCTGAGTTGAACGAAAACAAATTTGGCCGGTAGTTGTTATTTAAGACACTGACTTAGTTATAGTTTTTACCTAAGCAGTGATTTAAAATAGGGCTTTGAGATACCGGTTTGGAGATGTGGCGCAAATATTTCGGCAAATTGGCTTGACATAAGAATTCAGTTTGTTAAACTATAAGGATGCCGCGGGGTGGAGCAGCCAGGTAGCTCGTTGGGCTCATAACCCAAAGGTCAGAGGTTCAAATCCTCTCCCCGCTACCAAATGAATATTGAAGGTCACAGACTTTTAGCTGTGACCTTTTTTGCTTTTACGTTGAAACCGGAATCGAGTTGGCTCTACCTGCCAGGAAGTTCCGTGCCCCGATTCATGATCTCTACATACCCAGCGTAACTGAACAGCCTGTTGCGTTTCTGAGCGGTGATCTCCCTCACAATGCCGAGGCGTTCCAGATGCCCTAGGGCCTTGTTGACCGTGGCCGGGGTAATGCCGGTCTTTTCCACCAGCCGGCCCGACGTGGCGATGGGATGTTCCATCAACTCTCGATGCACTGCCAAAGTTGAGGCCGTTGCCCGCCCAAGCCCACTAATCTTGTCACGGTCCCTATTGGACAAATCGAGAAGCTGCTGCGCCGTTTCCACCGCCTGCGTGGCGGTTGCGATGACCGCCTCGGCGAAGAAATCGAGCCAGGCCTCCCAGTCACCGGTTAGGCGCACATTGTTCAACAACTCGTAGTAATACTGTCGGTGAGTCTTGAAATAGAGGCTCAGATAGAGCATCGGTTCCCGCAGCACTGATCGTGAGCAAAGCAGCAGTGTGATCAGCAGGCGGCCAAGACGTCCGTTACCATCGAGGAACGGGTGGATCGTCTCGAACTGGACATGCGCCAGCGCCGCCTTGAGCAGCGCTGGCGTCGGTTCGGGCTGATCATGTAGGAACAGTTCGAGCTTGCCCATGCACTCCAGAACCTCTTCTGCCGGAGGTGGAACGAAGGCGGCATTGCCGGGCTTGGCGCCACCGATCCAGTTCTGACTGCGCCTGAATTGTCCTGGGGTCTGATTGCTGCCACGCCCCCTGGTCAGAAGCACGCCATGAATCTCTTTGATCAGTCGCAACGACAGCGGAAACCCTTCTTCCAAACGGCTCAGACCATGGTTCAGGGCGGCCACGTAATTGCTGACCTCCCGTACGTCACCCAGCGGGACGCCCGGCTCCTGATCCAGTTCGAACA
>JARLHM010000202.1 GCA_031292235.1 Syntrophaceae bacterium
TTCCAGCTCAATCTTAATGCTGAAGTGACTTTCCACAGCGTCCATGATGACCGGTAGTCTACTTGACCTTATCGCCAAATCTTCTCTCAAATCCATGTGGGGTTCTATTTCGTCCCGTTCGTACCCGGTTACCTCCATTATAATACTGATTATAGCCTCTGTAGTGTCCATCTCCGTGGGCTCTTTCTCCGGGCTTGGAATGATGGACGCAGGGGTATTCGGCCGGACCGGCTTGAGGGACTCCGGTTCATTGTAAGTCATGTTGACGGACGCCATGTTCGGAACTGATCCAAAAAGGTCACTCAGCATTTTGTTCAGGTCAGTCTCACTAAATTTAGGATCTTTTTTGTTTCGAATCTGCCTCAAGATTCCTGGTTTGATAAACTTGCCGAATGTCTCGATTACAAACGCGTTAATTTCATCCCGAACAATTTCACGGAAACCGTCTTCTTTTGATGTTGGGATATAGGATCCGGATGATGTGGCGATTTGACGTTGTGCAGGAACAGTAACGGTTGGGGTTTTCGCTGTTGGAGTCTCTCCAATTTCCCGAACATTTTCGACTTCCAGTGCCCCATTAGCATAAAGTTGAGCTAAAGCAGTCTTGTACATTAATGACTCAGCCGATGGAAGACAGGTTTGTATGCATGAGGATTCCTCAATCGTATCCTGGATAAGATTTGAAAGAATCTCTCGAGGCCCCACTTCCACAAATAGCCTTACCCCATAATCATTCCAAAGAGTCTGAACGTTTTGCAGCCAATGGACCGGTGACTCAAGATGGGCCATGACTATTCGCTTAATTTCCTCGGTGTCATCGGGAAACGGGCCCATAGTGGTGTTGGAAATCACAGGAAGTCTGGGTGGATGAAACTCGATCCCATCCACAAATTCCTTCAGTTCGTCGTGGATACACCGCATGATTGGAGAATGAAACGCCATGCTGACTCGGAGCACTGTGCTTCTATAGCCCATCTCTTTAAGTTTTAAAGATATGGATTTCGACTCCTCTGTGCCTCCTCCAATTACAATCTGCCTAGGAGAGTTGAGATTGGTTATAAATACGTTCTCAGACTGTGAGAGTATCTTGTTGATAAGGTCCAATGGAGCGTCACATGCGACCATTACCCCTGGATCGGCATTCATTTTACATGCTTTGTCCATGCAAATAGCGCGTTTGTTTACAATACGAAAACCGTCTTCAAATGAATAAACCCCGGCTAGACACAAAGCGGTTAGCTCTCCCAGGCTATGGCCGGCAAGCGCGGCTGGTCGCACACCCAAAGAAATCAAGTATTGAACCATAGCGAACTCAAGTGTGAATAAAGCCGGTTGTTGCCATCTCGTCTTTTGAAGATCTTCCTCTTTGTCGAAAAAAAGGAGTTTGAGTATATCGAATTCCGCTACCTCGGCGGCCCTGTTCATCCATTGTCTAATCACAGGGAAGTTGTTGTAAAGCTCATGTCCCATTCCAGCATAGTGTGATCCCTGGCCTGGAAATACAAAAGCTACATTTGGAGATGGAAGATCCATCGAGCCAATGTGAATTCCCTGCCTTCCCAGCGCTTTGAAGCGTTTTCCACCTATAGGGCTTTCGCTCGATCCAAAATCTTCTTTTTGGACCATTTGTAACGCTGCGACCTCCGATTGAGATACGACAGCGATCCTGCATCTTTTTTCGGATATGTCACCTCTAAAGAAATAAATCCCTTCCGGAGGGCTGGCGGTTTTTGGGGTGGCTTTTGAAAACCTTAGTTTTTCGGGAGGTGGAGCAAAGATTACATCACTGTCAGCCCGAGATTCTTCGATCTGCACCACGTAATTCGATCCGCCGAAACCAAACGCGTTGACTTGCAATCTGCGGGGGTCACCGTTACGTGAATGCCAGTCAGCGGGCTGGGTAAAAACGCGGAACCCCGCGGATTCAAGACCAATCTCAGGGTCAGGCTTTGAATAATTTAGAGTGGGAGGATAAACGCCTTCCCGCATGGCCATTACCCCACGTATAAGGCTGTTTAGCCCTGACGCTCCCAGCGTATGGCCTATCTGTGATTTGAATGAGGACAGCGCCGGCGCTTTGCCGCCATTGAATACGGTCTTCAGCCCCAGGACCTCCTCCATGTCCCCCTGTTTTGTACTGGTAGCGTGACATTCGACGAAATCAACCGATTCGGGGCCATAAGACGAATCCCTAAAAGAAGCTTTTATGGCAATCTCCTGAGTGGTCCTGGATGATTCCACCATGCCTAGATTGTTGTTGCTCGCGCCCATTGAAGTAATAAAGGCGAGAATATTGGCGCCACGTTTCCTTGCTATTGATTCCCGCTCAATAATTATCATTGCGCCCCCCTCTCCGAGGACCATTCCGTCGCGATCAGCGTCAAAAGGTCGGCTAGCTTCCATAGGAACGTGGTTCATTCCCGAAAGACCAGCGAGGGCCCCAAGGGCGGAAAACTCCAGGAAATGCATGGGGGTTAGAAGTTCTTCACCGCCTCCCACAACTGCGGCGTCTATGATTCCGTTTCTAATCATTTGATAGGCGCTATAAAGAGCGACAAGTGACGTCGCGCAAGCGGCCGATACAGAAAAACTTGGCCCCATGAATCCGTACTTGTTACAGATAAACCCTCCAGCCGAACAGTTTAGGCGGCCTAACAGTGTCGTATCATCAACTCCTAATCTCTTTTTCCTAATCTCCTCGGTAATAGCCAGTTCTTGATCAGGATTGAGGTTTAAGACCATTTTGATATCGGACAATATTTTTCCAGAGCAACCCCGAATAATCATCTCTTCGAGTGTTGAGGCCGCCTCACCGGAATTTTGCGAGATTAAAACGGCGATCTTTTCTCTCGGAATATCTGATTCGAGGATATTGGATTCAAGGATTGCGTTTTTCGCAAGCCACATCGTGATTTTTGTGGCTTCAGCCATTGTTCGAAAGTCTTGAGGCGGGATTCCCAATTCTTTTCGTGACACTTCGAGTTTCTGAAAAGCCCCAAATCGGCAATATGTCTTCTCAGGCGCCCTAGGGCGGGGATTGAAGAAAGTCTCGTGGTCCCATTTTTCGATCGGAACTGGGATAATTCCGCTTTCTAGGGCCAGGCTCGCCCGGATTATTTGGTCGGGGCTATTACCAAGAGAATTCACAACGCTCATGCCGGTAATGGCGATTCTTTCAAAAGCATCTGACCGTGAAATAGACCTATTGCCATGCCCGGCTCCGCCGCCTGCGTTGGATCGTAAATTTTGGGAGGTTTCAGAAAATCTAGAAACTGAACCGGGGAAATTCACCGAGACTGGGTACTTGTCGTTCGGACCACCAAAAGCTAGTCCTTGGTGGATTTGTCCCAAAGAAACCTGTTCCCCAATATCGCCGGCGCAGGCTCCACTCATAAATTGGCCCTGCTCTAAGATTGTAGATTCATCCAGCTCACGACCATTGGGTTTGTCCATACCTTTTGCCGCTACAAAGAGGCTGCCGGCGCTCAAGGTTTCTATTGCCCTGCGAAAAGAGGCTTCATCTTCCGAGCCCGCGGCGAAATCCCGTTCAAGGGAACAAATAGCGTCAATCTTTGAGGTTTTTAGGGACCTTACCCTCAGGCCGGCGCTTGCGCCTGTAACAACTGTATCCCCTGGTTTGGCCCCAAGAATTTGTTCTTGGTATACGGGGTTCAACGCCCCGGTTTCAACGATTTCTCTCGAAGCAAGATAGATCGTCCCCATTTGTAGGCCGTCAGCACCCAATATTGAGGCTATGACGGCTGTTAAGCGGTTGAAAAAACCACCAGCCATTATTAGACGGCGGTTTTCAAATAAGGATGGTTTCCGGTCCTTCAAATCCAGAGCCATCTGGATTAGGGTTATCGAACTATGCGTCCCAACATGTCCTCCAGACTCCTGGCCTTCCAGCACTACAAATTTGACTCCATTCTCCAAAGCCAATCGGAGGAGTTCATCGTTAGGAGCAATATATATCGCTTCTATTCCATCAGACATTAAAGCGCTAGCGTGAGACGGTTCACCAGCCGCTATGACAGCAAATCGAGGTTTCTTCGATTTTACCCACTCCAACTGTTCGTCACGATAGGGATTTTCCTGCAACGTTATAATGTTTACCGCATAAGGTCGGTTACGCATTAACTCGTCCAAAGTGGCAAATTTTTGGGTAAGCGTCCCGGAATCCATCAATCCCAGGGCCAATGTCGGCAAGGCCCCGGCTTCCGAAACCTTCAGTGCAAATTCTGGAGAATCTGTGATCCACGACATGGCGCCTTGAATGAATGGATAAGTTGTCCCCATCTCCTTTGCTGTAGGCCCTTCAGCGAACAAAGAACACCTGTCGGAGGCGGAATCGATTACTTTCTTAATGTCTTTGACAAATTCCCGGATCGCGGCTTCGGTGGAATCACCATATCGTCGAACAAAAGACGACGAGAACGCCGCCTCGATACCTAACGGTATTAGTTCATCTTTTCCAAATTTACTTTTAAGGGGATTGATTGACTTTTCCAGGATGTGTTTTGCGAAAAAGACCCTTTGCTCATCACGAACCTCATCACCACAAAGAGAACCTGAGAAATCTCTTAAATCCTTTACCGAAAGTGAGTTGCCTTTGTTGAAAACACGGACATGGACCCCAAGGGCGCTTCCAGTCAGTTCCGTGTGGTCAGGTCGAATGTTCCCGATTCGTTTTCGCGTTTCTTCCCCTATGTCTGTAAGGTCCGTCAACCAATGGAGACTTTCAAATACTATTCCTTCTGCGCCGCAGCAAAGAAAAGCCGCGGCCGCCTCCGGGAAAGCGATGCCTCCCCAGATATAAATATCTTTTTCGGCTTGGGATTTTTCCAACATGGAAGTGACAGAAGAAAACAATGTAAGGATTGTCTCCGAACCCACAAATCCCGCTGATTCATTTCCTTTAATGCCCAGTTTCTTTATTCGTGGGTGGTTGTTGATGATTTTGTGTATAACATCCACATCACTAAGAACAGGGATTATTTCGAGGTCTGAGGATAGTTCCCCGATTTGATCCAAGATAGCGTCAATGTTTTCTAGGATGCATGTAGGCGCAAGTTCAACCCACACTCTTTGAACATCAATTTCCTTGAGGGTTGCTGTCAGGTTGGGGTCCGATAACCAATTGGGCGAGACTTTGAGATCAACTGTATTATTTGAAGCATCTGCCACCAGTAGGCCAGCCTGGTAGGCGGAAGGGTTTTCAGAACCTAGGTCGAAAACGACGCGGACCCCGAGGTTTTTAGCAGTATTTACTAGAGAAGAAGAAACATTGTTCGTTGGAAACAAAAAAGTTAACGAAACGGGATCGTATGTGTGAGACATCTAACACCTTTGGTTGAATAAATTGGTTTAAACTTATAGTATACCTCATTAGCCGTATGATGTAATCAACAAATTCCGGTCAAAGTCAATATCAGGGCTATTGGATTGCCTTATTCGGCTAGTAATTATGGTTCCTTAAGTTGTTATACAAAAAACCGACAGCGTGAAAACATAGCATGGACCTCCGGTTTTAATTTGTAATATGCTCCTGTGATGGTCTACACTATTATGTTTGATTGGAACTTTTTCAGGGCGGAGCTTTAAAGCCTGCGGAGGATATATGTCCGATTCCATGAATGTTCTTCTCACAGGAGGAACAGGGTTCCTTGGAGAATATCTACTGGTTGAGCTTTTGGATCGTGGTCACAGAGTATGGGCCCATTATAGAAGCGAATCACGTAAGCTCGATACGATACGCTTCCTGAGCAGTTTAGGATTGCCAAGAAGCGCGGAATCCCTCAGGTGGTTCAAAGGTGGTATTCTCGAAGCCGACGATCAGTGGGAGCAGTGGTGCAAAGACTACCCGGGTATACATGAAGTTGACACGTTGTTACACAGCGCGGCTTCGACCAGACTGCACATGGATGAACACGGTGAACCGCTAAGGACAAACCTGGGCTCTACAATAACACTGAGAAAATTGATCGACCGTAACCCATTGAAAGTTCATGTTATAAGCACCGCTTACGTTTGTGGGTTGATACAGGGTCAAGAGGTTAAAGAAGTTAACCATCCAAGGGGCGATTTTGTAAATGTTTACGAGGAAAGCAAATGGGAAGCCGAACAAATATGGATGGACAAAGCCACCATTTTAAGGCCCTCAATTATAATCGGTCACTCTGAAACCGGACGATGCACGTCCTTTTCGGGCTATTATATTCTTTTTCAGGCCGCACATCTTTTGGACAGATTAATGGGAGACGCGGAAGGACTTGACCGCTTGAACCTCAATATTGATATCCCGGCCAACCCTGATGGGGTGACAAATGTGGCGCCTGTGGACTACGTGGCGAAAGCGGCTATCCGCATCATGGAAAAACCAGAGCATCACAACAGGATTTTTCACCTTACACACCCTGATCCCCCCACTCACGAATGGACCCTTTCTCAAGTATGCAAGAGATTTAGAGTTGGTGGATTGAGATTTGCAGGGGCAGGCGCCCCATTTACTCAGCCTAGAAACAGGATCGAGCGCATGGTGTGGAGGCAAATGCAGACCATTTTGTTGCACTTCGCGAATAACCCGGTTTTTGATCGTTCCAACACTGATAGCGCTATCGGCGATTTACCGGTCCCTCCCATAACTTCAGCTTATGTTGACAAAATTATTGATTACGGCATTGAAAAAGACTGGGGTCAATCAGGCAGATGATATTTATTACAATTTCCTGATCAGGCATTATTGTAAATTACAATTTTGTTAAAATCGTCCAAGGGCGGCCTTTGACCTACGAATATTACCAAATCCACCTGAAAGGGAAAACGGCAAAGAACGCTCCTGTTTTCAATCCAA
>JARLHM010000027.1 GCA_031292235.1 Syntrophaceae bacterium
CCGGCATTTCCTCGTTTACCAACTCATGATCGGCGCCTTTCTCTTGCTTGGTTACCAGCGCATTGAGGGCAGCGACCTTCAAGGGGCCGTCCGGGACAACACTTGCCTGTCCCCGAATAATGACTGAATGATAATATTGGTGCAGATGGCAGATCCGTCTGTCCGGGTCAAAACCCGTGTCAAGGTATGCCATCGGAATATCCACCTCGAAGCAAACCTTGGGATCTCGAGCCAGGTTGTCCAACTTCTCACCCTTTGACGCGGAATGAAAATAGATATTCCCCTCGTAATATGCAAAATTTACCGGAATAATACAGGGATAACCGTCCGCTCCACTAGTGGCCAATCGACCAATCGTGGTTGAGTTTAGAATCCGTTCAATATCTTGGGGGTCGGTTATTTCACAGTGCTTGCGCCGCATTTGTCACGCTCCCTTTGTTGGATTTCCGCACGAGCGCTTCATCTACTGCCGTAGTCGTCAGATCGACGATGATTGGGCTCGCGACATTGGTCACCTATCCAGCGCCGAGTTCGTCGCCGTCTAGCCACATTAGCCGAAGTAGCAATGGATCGGCTACTAGGAACCTCAAACTAACAGTTAACCCCCTATTCCGCAAACCATCAAGGGCGCACCCCTAGAAATCACTCTTGACTGTGCAGGATAAACTCCATATACTGATTCAGTTTCCTGGGTATTATAACGCACAGGCCTATAGCTCAGGCCCAGGCCAGTGAGGTCGTTCATGAAGAGCGAGCGAGTGCGGCAGGTATCTCCTGTCGAGAATTCCGGCCGACAACGGATTGTCGCCACAGCCCGACGTCATTTTTTTGCCTACGGTTTCCGTGCCGTAACTATGGATGATATTGCGCGAGAACTCGGGATGAGCAAAAAGACGCTCTATGCGCATTTTCCAAGCAAAGCGGCGCTAGTGGAGGCTGTCCTCCTCGACAAGATCCGCCGCGTCGAGACCGATTTGAAACGAATCACTTCCAGTTCCTCATCCAATTTTCTCACGACGCTCCATCAACTGCTCGCACGTGTCCAAATGCACTTGGAAGAAATCCAGCCACCGTTTCTGCGTGACCTCCGGCGTGAAGCCCCGGAAATGTTCGCCCTTGTGGAGACCAGGCGCAGAGAGATGATTCATCAATATTTCGGCAGACTGGTTGGCGCCGGCCAGGCTGAAGGAATTATTCGAGAAGATGTTCCAACCGAACTGATCGTTGAGATCCTGCTTGGCGCGACACAGGCAATTATGAATCCGGAAAAGCTTACGGAGCTGGGTCTTACCCCAAGAGAAGGGTTTTCCGCCATCATCACGGTGATTTTCCGTGGCGTGGTCACAGAAATGGGGAGAGCGACTCTATGATCGGCAGCAAGCAGACACCACAAAGACTCCTCTTCTACATTGGCTGCGCATTCGTAGTGTTGGTCGCCCTGACCAGTTGTAGCTCTCATCCGTCAAATCGCGTGCAGGGCTACGTTGAGGGAGAATTCGTTTATGTGGCGTCGCCGTTCTCTGGTCAATTGGAATCCCTCTTCGTCCAGAGGGGCCAGTGGGTGAAGGCCGGTGATCCTCTTTTCAACCTGGACAGTCAACCCCAAAAAGACTCCCGAGACCAGGCCGCGGACGAACTCGCTCAGGCGCGGTCAAATTTGGAGGATGCGAAAAAGCCGAAACGCCCTACGGAAATTGAATCTATTAAGGCTCAGCTTGAACAAGCCCAAGCCGCATTGGTCTTGTCACAGAAAGAATTCGAACGGCAGGATAATCTGGAAAAGACCGGCGCGGCGGCCACTCAAGACCTCGACCGTGCCCGATCCACCCGAGATCAGAACCGTAAGCGAGTGGCACAGCTCGAGGCCGACCTGGAAACAGCGCAGCTTGGCTCCCGCATTGACCAGATTGCCGCTGCAGAGGCTGCCGTCCAAGCCAAGGAAGCAGCGCTGGCCAAGGCAGAGTGGGATCTCTCCCAAAAGAGTCAGAATGCGCCGCAGGCAGGTGTGGTTTCTGACACGCTTTATCGCGAAGGAGAATGGGTCGGCGCGGGCCGACCGGTTGTGGTACTGCTACCGCCTCCGAATGTTAAGGTGCGAGCCTTTGTGTCGGAGACCGAAATTGCCAAAATACACTATGGCGACCAGGTCCAAGTCTTCCTGGATGGCCTGAGCGAGCCGCTGATCGGAAAGGTAAGTTTCATTTCTCCGCAAGTTGAATATACTCCACCCGTGATTTACAGCAGAGAGAGTCGCTCCAAGCTGGTCATCATGATTGAGATAAGCTTCGACTACAAAACAGCGTCGACCTTACATCCGGGCCAACCCGTAGATGTGCAATTGGGTTCGTAACCGATGACAGACGAACTTGCAATCGACGTGCATGGAATGACCAAGAGGTTTGGTCAATTGACGGCTGTGAACCATATTGATCTTCAGGTTCGCAAGGGGGAAATTTGCGGCTTTCTCGGCCCAAACGGCAGCGGCAAAACAACTTTTATCCGCATGCTGTGCGGATTACTCCGCGCGGACGAGGGCAGCGGCTCCTGCCTTGGCCACAACGTGATCACCGAAAGCGAGGCCATAAAGCGCCAGGTTGGCTATATGACCCAGAGGTTCAGTTTCTACGAGGACCTGACCATTTATGAGAACCTCGATTTTGTCGCGCGTATGTATTCTACGAAGAACAGGCATGAAATTGTGAGCGCAAGCGTCGAACGACTCGGACTCAAGGAGCGTCAGCGCCAACTTGCAGGGGAACTTTCCGGCGGTTGGAAACAGCGCCTTGCCTTGGCCGCATGCCTGATTCACGATCCGAAGCTGCTCTTGCTCGATGAGCCCACAGCGGGGGTGGATCCACAAGCTCGCCGCGACTTTTGGGATCAGATTCATCGGCTCGCGGGCCAAGGCCTGACATTCCTGATCGCAACGCACTACATGGATGAGGCTGAGCGCTGCCATCGGCTCGCTTTCATCCTCAACGGTAATTTGCTGACGCAGGGGACAGTCTCGGAAGTCGCGAAGCAGACCCGACTGGCAACCTGGTCCGTGAGTGGCCCGAATTTGGTCGAGCTTGCCGAGCGACTCCGAAGACTTCCCGATGTGGAGCAAGCCGCTGCTTTCGGCAGCGCTTTGCACGTGAGCGGAGTGGATCAGGCCAAGCTTGAGGTGGCTATCGCTCCCTTTCGTACCGACGAATATAAATGGAGCCGGGCCGAATCCGGACTTGAGGATATTTTCATTCACCTGATGGCCAAAGCGAAAGGCAGGTCTTCATCATGAGAAGGTGGTATAAATTCTCGCTGGCGCGGTTTTGGGCGATGGTGGTCAAGGAGTTCATCCAGATGCGTCGGGATCGCTTAACCTTCGGGATGATGGTCGGAATTCCGCTGCTCCAGCTCATCCTTTTCGGATATGCCATCAATTCGGACCCAAAGCAATTACCTTCCGCTGTGCTTCTGGCGGATAACGGCCCCCAAGGACGCACTCTGCTGTATGCAATACAAAATAGCGGCTATTTCCGTTTCGTGAGGCAGGTCAAAACGGAAACTGAAGGACGCGAGGCTCTCGCCCGGGGCGAAGTCCAATTCGTTATAAACATTCCGGAGAATTTCAGTCGAGACCTCCTCCGGGGCGAAAGGCCTGCGATCCTCGTGGAGGCGGACGCAACCGATCCCGGGACTACCAGCAACGCCATCAGTTCTCTAACCGCCTTGCTGACAACCGCCCTGCAAAACGATCTGAAAGGACCTCTCGATTTTCTCGCCGGCACGAGCGGTCCGATCGATTTGCGTGTCCACGCTCTTTATAACCCCGAGGTTATCACCCAATACAACATCGTGCCCGGCTTGCTAGGCGTTGTGCTCACAATGACGATGGTAATGATCACCGCTCTGGCGATCACGCGTGAACGAGAGAGCGGCACGATGGAAAACCTTCTCTCAATGCCCACACGGCCTGTCGAAGTGCTGGTCGGCAAGATTATCCCCTATATCCTCGTAGGTTACATCCAGGTGACGTTGATCCTCGTTGCTGGATATTTTCTATTCGGAGTGCCAATGATCGGCAGCCTGACGCTATTGTTGACCGTCACGTTTCTGTTCATTGTCGCAAACCTGGCGATAGGGGTGACCTTTTCCACCATCGCCGAGAATCAACGCCAGGCCATACAAATGGCGTTCTTTTTCTTTTTGCCGAACATACTGCTGTCCGGATTCGCCTTTTCTTTTAGGGGCATGCCTGACTGGGCGCAGATGATCGGCGAGCTTTTGCCACTCACTCATTTTCTGAGAATCGTAAGGGGCATCCTACTCAAAGGAAACGGTCTGGCAGACGTCGTGGTGGATCTTTGGCAAATCGCTCTCTTTGCGGTCATCGCTCTGGCGTTTGGAGCGAAACGCTATCGCCAGACGCTTGATTAGAGCGCTTGTCAAAAGAAGTACACGGTTTCCGCAAGAGAATTTCTGGCTTTCTTGTTTCCCGCTGAACAGTTAGGAATCAGGAAAAACCTTCCTGCATCTAAATTATTGAGAGAAGTAAATGAATAAGGAGGCAGACAATGGATTGGCAATTACTTATAAGTTTCGCAGTTGTGATCTTTGCGGTAGCTGGTTTCGTCCCGGAAGTGCGTAAAACATTCTTCGACGGAAAGGTCGTGGATCTCAATCCACTGGCCTTTTAAGACTCATGTACGCAAGGTTGAACCTTTCGTTTCCAATGTCTGACATTCATTTGCAGATTTGCAGGGGGATGGGAATAATAATACCATTTTTGGATCAAATTGGTTCATAATGGGTCTATTATTGTAGGTATATTCGTGATTCAATGATTAAAACAGTTTAAGAACATCAAATGGGTCGGTTTTGATTTGTTAATTCAAAAGCTTATAAATCCTGATGGACATTTTCTTTTCAGGTCGAGAGGCTACGAAAAAATATGGTACCGATTGAAATGGAAGATAACGACGGACGATTAAAGAAACGCTCTGTTAAAGATATTCATGCCGATTTGCAAGCCGTGCTCGAGGCCGTCGGTTTATGGGATTGCCTCGATTATTTCGAAATCGCCATTGGAAAGAAGAAGACGGAAAACGTCCTGTTTCCAGATTTTGAGTGGCTTTCGTGTTCTCCCGTTACTAGTGGTGGCGGGGGCCATTGCATCCACATCGGAACGATTTCCAAGGGTCGATACTCTTTGATCTTTGTGGGCAAGACTTCTGAAGGATTTCCAACAGCATGTAAAATCTCCAACACGTGCGCCAAAGAATTGGGAGCCTAATTCGAGGAACCCGTTTCTACTATAATTAAAGGCAATAGCCTCAATGTTGAAACAAGCCATATCCTGAAACTGTCATCGTTCAGCTCTGCCCTAAGGAAGGGATTTCCCGATGACAGCGACATTGATTTGCTGGTCCAATTCGACCTTTATCACATTATAATCAGGTGTCTCATTTCAACAACCGGAAGACTTTTTCACCTATGAGTCTGATCGGACGTCGTGGAGTTAGTCTGAAACGTTATCTCATTTAAAAATCCATGCAACGCGCGCGACACATATTTTTGCACGTGATGTACTACTGCCATTCTTCTGCGAAGTGGCCACCCCTGAAGCGGTATTACAGAAAGCCGTTTCTTCATCAGATCCTCTGCAACAGAAGCCTTTGATAAGGCAGCCAAGGCCAATCCAGCACCTGACAGGTGCTTGATGATTTCCGGTCACCACAGATCCATGAGGATTTTCACCTCGACCTGATTATGTGACAACCATTGCCTTATTAAATGTCGGGAATCCGATCCTGACTCGCGAAGCATGAATTCCATCCCATCCAATTCATGGGGTTTGACAGACTGTTTCCTCGTCAACGGATGGTCAGATATGGCTACTAGCACTATCTCATCAGTGATCAGGGCGCAGGTCTTCAAGTCCGACTCTCTTGCCTCGCATCCTAGAACAGCAACATCCAGATCGTTGCTTCGCAGCATGTCGATCAGAACCTGTGTGTGACCTGGCAGAAGGGTGACGCTTACCGCTGGGTAAGTATGTCCGAACTTGGCCAGTATTCGCGGCAGGAAGGTACTAGCAGCAGAGATTGTTCCGCCTATGCGGAGTTCACCTTCCACTCCCTGACTAAAATCTCTTAGCCTCTCTTTGAGATCCTGGGCTTGCTGAAGGAGACGCGGAGCTTGCTCGAAGAGAATTCGTCCCGCTGCGGTCAAGGAGGCTTTTCTGCCAATCCTCTCGAAAAGCAACACTCCAAGCGACCTCTCTAGGTCCTGTATTTGCCTCGAAACCGCTGATTGGGTTCGACAGACCAACGAAGCTGTCTTGGTGAAGCTCTCTGTGCGAGCTACAGCCACAAAAGTCTCCAGTTGAGAAAGATTCACGGACTGACCCTCCATGACCATGATTTTTTATCATCGTGATCATGATTATAATTCGTTTGACACATCTATGCCAAGGTTTATTATTTAAAATTGTTTGGGTACATTTTGTAATTGCCTGATCTTGAACAAAGGGCCGAAATTTGCTGACCATTGTTATTTTTCACATTCTATGAATGCAAAAGACAATGGGCGGCGGGTTCTTGGAACGCATCGTATGAGGAAGGTGGATTTTTCTCTCGATGTACAAAGCTCCCGTACAGAGGTAGAAAATGTTGAAAAGAGCTATAGTTCTGACAGTGGTCCATAGCGGAGACCCTAACTGAAAACCTTGCGAAAGGGCGCTGGATGCGGCCCAAAAAATAAAAGATCGCTTTAGCGAATTCATTCAATTCGACGTCTTTACCTTGGATTCTGAGATGGGGAAAACTTTTAAAGTCACAACCTCAACTAATGTTTTTGTAAACGGAGAGTTGCTTCCTATCAACTCATGGTTGGATGACAATAAATTCAGCAGACATATTCAAGAACTTATTGGGGAGAAGGAAGAGATAGCCGAAGAGATCGTTAAACATGGAATATATGATGTGGTTATCATTGGCGGAGGACCTGCTGGATTGACGGCCGGTATCTATTGTGCCCGTGCAAGGTTAAAAACAATCTTGTTAGCTGAGGCGGGATTGGGTGGTCAGGTTGCCATGACCGACAAGATTGAAAATTATCCTGGGTTCATAGGAAATAGTGGTGTCGAGTTAATTGGAAATATGGAAACGCAGGCCAGAGAGTTTGGACTTCAAATACAACCTTTCAAAATGGTTACTAAGGTAGCGCTAGAGGGAAGGCTCAAAGAGGTCTACGCTGGAAATGACCTCTATCCTTGTTACGCGGTTATCTTGGCCACAGGTCTCAAAACAGTCGAACTAAATCTCCCCGGGGAGACTCGTTTTAAGGGTAAGGGAGTATCATATTGTGCGATATGTGATGCCAATTTCTTCAGTGGAAAGAGAGTGGCTGTTGTTGGTGGTGGAGATACAGCTATTGAAGAGGCTGTTTATTTATCCAAGTTTGCTTCACAGGTCTTTATTATTCATAGGCGAGACGAATTACGAGCGGCAAAAATTGTACAAGAGACTGCCTTCTGCAACGAAAAGATTACCTTTTTTTGGAGTCATATCGTCCAGGATCTCATTGGGAAGCATTCACTCGAGGGAGTGATTCTACAAGACCTGAAGACCGGCAATGAGGTCAAACTGGATGTAGATGGTCTTTTTGTAGCTGTCGGGTCGCGCCCTTATACCGGCTTTTTAAAAAATCTTGTTTCCCTAGATGGAGAGGGCTTCGTCAGGGTTAGTGACAGAATGGAGACCTCAGTGCCAGGCATCTTTGCTGCCGGCGATATCCGGGTCACCCCATTGAGGCAAGTATCTACGGCAGTCGGAGATGGGGCGATTGCGGCTATCTCCGCAGAGAGATTTCTAAGTGAAATTAAAGTAAAGGAGGGTTGTGAGATCTCAATCGGATAGATAGAAGTGGACGGCGTCAAGTGGAGAGTTATCATGCTTAATGCAAATATTTACATAATTGGGGGTTTTTTAGGCGCCGGGAAAACAACGCTCCTGCAGCGCATATTGAATTGGGATATAGACCTATCTTCCACAGCAGTTCTGGTCAACGAATTTGGACAAATATCGGTTGATGGCATGCTCCTCGACTCGAAAGGAACCAGACTGATCGAACTAACCAGTGGTTGCATCTGCTGCTCCATGGGAGGAGAGTTTCTTAAAAGCCTAAACGAGGTTTTGAATAAATACATTCCCACAAGAATCTTTGTTGAGACCACGGGAGTAGCTGATACCTTGGATATTATAGCTCTCTTGATGGACTCGGATGTCTTAGATAAGGCAATTTTAAAGAATATTGTTTGTGTCCTGGATGCGGATTTTTGGCAAGAAAAAGATAATTTTGGGATTGTCTTCTTTAACCAAGTCAAGGCTGCCGATCTCATAATCTTAAACAAGATCGACCTTGTGGACACAGATTTGATTCCACTCTTTATTGAAGAGATCCGTCAAATTAATCCCAGGGCTATGATTGCGCCAACATGTCAATGCGAGATCGACCCAGACATTCTTTTAGAAAGAGACGAGACAGAACTTTCCCATCTCTTAGATAACGTAAATTTGCTAACCAAATCGGAACTTGGAGATGAAAAAAGACCTGAATTTATGACATTTACCTTCTTGGATGAAGGTTTCCTTTCTGAAGCCCGCTTCACGGCGTTTATAGAAAAAATTCCCTCTAATGTATTTCGTATCAAGGGGATTGTGAGATTCCCAGGAGGGAAAGTTGCGCTCAACCACGTAGGCGGTAGGAGCCAATGGACTGAGATCAAATGTTCAGAAGGTACTGAACTAGTCTTTGTCGGCTGGAGAATGGATACCGACGCCATTTTGAGGGATCTCGATGCGTGCCGAGAGGCCGTCTAGTCAAGGGACGAAGTAAGCGAAACCATTATACCGCCACCGGAACACGATAATGGAAAGAGAGAAATGTTTTTATCAAGATCTGAGAAAGGCGATAAGAAAAGGAGGTGATTAATGTGGCAGATGAAGTCAAACAAACCAAGTTACAGATTATTGCCAATACCGGAAACTGAATTCCGATAATTAAAGTGTCCCTGGAAGGGACTGATGGAGTTGAAAAGGCCGAGGTCGATATCCAATATGCTACCGTTTGGTATGATCCTGCTAAGATAAGCGCTGATCAGTTGGTGTCTATCGTAACCAGGGCAGGGAAAGACTGTTTTCCCGTCTAGCCCAATTTTACTGAAAGGAACCTATCATGAATATCCCGGAAGATAGAATGACCCCAAAGGAAAGAATTGGCTCACTGTTGCAAGGGAAACCAATCGACAGGGTGCCATGTGTCCCGGTAGTCCTAAATGGTTGCGCAAGGGAGGCGGGTTATACCGTTAAGGAAATGACCTTGGATGGCGAGAAATTTGGCAAAGCCAATGTTGCGACGTATAAGAAATACGGATTGGATATGATCTGCCTGCTCGATGCCACCGGCACAACGGCAGAAGCGGCTGGAACGAAATTGAATTATCCGGACGAGAATGCTGCTTTTGTGGAGGACCCCCTGATTAAGTCTAAAGATGATCTAAAAAAGCTGCGTCCCTTGGATCCCACCAAAGATGGACGGCTTAACAATTATCTTGTGGCTACTGAATATTGCGTTTCCGAAGTGGGGAATGAAGTCTTTGTTGGAGTCCTCTTTGCTGGGCCCTTTACCACATCAGCCTGCTTAATAGGAACCGAGGCTTTATTGAAAGCTATTTTTAAAGACAAGGAAACGGTTCATCACCTGATGCGATGGTCCACTGATGTTACCAAAACCTTTTTGGATGAACTGGTCAAAAGAGGGGGGGTTCCTGTCATGTGCGAACCAGTGGCTACGGGTAGTATCTTGAGCGGCAAGACCTTCTCCGGATTTGTCGAACCCTACCTAAAAGAATTGAATGACCATGTAAAGGCTAAAGGCCTGCCCGTTCTAAACCATATATGTGGTGATTCCCTTCCTATAATGGAGCCTTGGCTTCGGACTGGACCAACGGTCATCAGTGTTGACCGAGTGGATATCGGCCAGATTTCAAGGCAGTTTGGAAACCAAGTAGGTTTGATGGGAAATGTCAATACCGGTAAAACCTTGTTCTTGGGTACCCCTGAGGCTGTTGATGCGGAAGTAAAGGACATACTAGTCAAAGCGGGAAAAAACCCATGTGGTTTTGTGATGGCTTCCGGATGTGAGGTAGCCGTTGGCACGCCCCCTGAGAATATTTTTGCTATGATGAATGCTACCAGAAAATATGGACAGTATCCACTAACCTAGAAAGGAGTAAACCTAATGGCTGAAGTCCACGAGATTATTATCAAAATCCCAAGTTTAACCTGAACTACCTGAATAGTCATGGTTGACGCGGCTCTGGATGAGTCCGACGGTGTTATTGAGTACGAAACAAGTCTGGCAACCCAACAGGCAAAGATTAAATTCGACCCAAACCAAACTAGTGAAGAGACCTTAATGAAGAATATAGAAAAGAAAACGGGATATACCAACTTACACGTATTGGACTGAGATTTGTGTCGTTTCTGAGAGTTAACGACATGAATACCTCAACCGAGTGTCCGAAGCGACAGTTCACTCAACAGCATCTCAACGACATCTTTCCTGATCTAGTGTCTCCAAGATGATTCCACATCTACTGTGGGACGATTTTATTGTGGAACTAATGAATGACTCCGGGAGAGACACGCTGAGGTTCGAGTAGAGGAAAGATAGGTGACGGCATTATCTTGTTGAGCAACTTCGATCCGTACGGGATCTTTCGTCGGAAGGAACCAAGCTGCAACATATGGCCTGATGTAAAACCGGAAAATGTGGAAGCGTGGGTCAATACTTTGAGGGAACTTGGAAAGCAGCCTTCTCCAGCGGTGGGAAGACTATAACCGACTGCATATTAATGGATGGAGAAAAGTAAATGGTCTCAGAAGAAAAACGCGCAGAAATTCTAAAGAATCTCTCCGAAGGAGTTGTTGAGTACGAAGAAGACCGAGTTAAAGAATACGCCAACATCGCTGTCGACGAAAAACTCGATGCCTACGACGCAATCATGAATGGCTTGGCCGCAGGCATGGAGATCGTGGGTGATCTCTATGATCGGCAGGAATACTTTGTTCCGGAAATCCTTATGTGCGCTGACGCCCTTTACGCGGGATTGGACATACTCAAGCCCCACCTTAAGATTGACGGTTCTACAGGGGCCAAGGGACAGGTCGTTATTGGAACTGTCCAAGGTGATGTGCATGACATTGGAAAGAACCTCATCAAAATGATGTTCGATGTGGGTGGTTTTACGGTCCATGATTTGGGCCGAGATGTGCCTCTAGAGAAGTTCGCAGACGAACAGTTACGCACCGATTCTGAAATTGTGGCTCTATCCGCCATGATGACGACCACCATGATGGGTATGAAAAAGGTCATAGCGATGATCAAAGACAAAAACCCGAATGTGGCTATTATGCTTGGAGGGGCTCCAGTAACCAAGGATGTCGCGACTCTGTTCGGTGCTGATGGTTACGCCGAAAATGCAGGGAATGCAGTACAGGAAGCCATAAAGATGATCGGTCAACTTAGAAAGCTCTAATGAGGAGGCAGCGCTCCTTCCCTGAATGGCTACATGCATGGTCGAAGGTATCGACCCTATTCAGATGTGCCGAATGTTGATGGACAAGATGTCAGAGTCGCAGCGAGTTTTATCCGAGGCCGATCCTGGAGTTCCCGTCCTGTTCCAGGATTGGCCTGAGAAACTGAAAGAGGAGGCTTGTGAGGTAGTGAAGAGGACCGGCTCAGTAAGTCTCCGACCCGCCTCCCTGATGAGCTGGAGTTGTCCCAATTCGGAGGCATATTCCTTATCGCAAGGCTCAAAAAGAAGGGTATGTTATAAGCTGGGACGATGAAATGACCCTTAGCCTGTAATCTCCTCTAAACTTTCCACGGAGGTGCTATGATGAAAAAAGCAATCCTCGTCGGCAGTCTGGTAGCGGCGCTGTTCGCCGGTATTCTTCTTGTTCACGCTGCGGAGCAGCAACAACCTCAGCCTCAACAGAAGGCAAAAGAAGAAGGGGCACCGGCCATGCCTATGAATCCTCAGATGATGATGCAGAATATGATGGGGATGATGCGGCAGGCGGGTATAGATCCGAACATGATGCGGCGATGGAAGGCTATGATATCCGCCCCTGTTTTCATGGATTCTCCTGCTGCGATCAGCGGGCAAGCGGAAGCTCTCGGACTCTCCGACGACCAAAAGCAGAAACTCCTCGATATTGAGAAAGAAGCTCGGCAGAAGGCTAGGTCGGTGTTGACCGAGGAACAAACAAAAAAGATGGGCGATATCACGGACAAGCCTATGGCCATGATGGAAATGTGTCAACAGATGTGTGGGAAAATGATGCCGATGATGCAGAAAATGATGGGCGGCGGTGGTCCTCAAGGTGGACAGAATATGTGTCCTATGATGCAAATGATGATGGGTGGACAAAATGCGCCGCAAGGCCTCGAACCCAAAAAAGACAAGTGAAGGTAGACTGTAACGCAAACAATAAGAGGATGAACCAGTGGGACCGGAATATTTTTGGATGCATGGAATGTGGGCGTTCCCAGTGATAATGCCGATTGTAATGATCATCGTCCTGTTGATAGTGGTCTTCCTGATTTTCGGTCGAGGAGGCTCCAGACCGCCTTGGCAATGCCGAGGAAATGACTATGAAGACCGTCCAAGTTCAGAGAACACCCTGGACATCTTAAAGAAACGATATGCGAAAGGTGATATCACAAAAGAAGAATTTGATCAGATGAAAAAGGATATTCTTTCGTAAAGGACATTCCGACCATGAAAATCGATTTTACCGCTCAAGACAAAAAAAAGATCGAAGAGGGCATTCGAGGAAAATACTCCAAGGTCGCGGTGAATCCTGAAGGACTCTTCAGTTACCCGACGGGACGTGCAGGACTTGAAGCCTTGAAGTATGACACTGGCATTCTTCAAGGCTTGCCTGAATCTGCCTTGGAATCATTCTGCGGTGTGGGGAATCCCTTCTCCATCGGCGAAATCCGAGAGGGAGAGAGTGTCTTGGATATTGGTAGCGGTGGCGGGGTAGATACTATGGTTGCCGCTATAATGGTTGGACCTACGGGACGGGTAGTTGGCGTAGAGATGAGTTCCGAGATGGTGGAGAGGGCGAGACAAAACCTTGGCATGACGAATCTCAAAAACATCTCCTTCCTGGAGTCCTCTGCTGAGAATTTACCCTTGCCTGATAAAGACTTCGATGTGGTTATCTCTAGTGGGGTTTTCAACCTCATTCCCGATAAACTGAAAGCATTGAAGGAAGTTTTTCGGGTAATGAAATCTGGTGGACGGCTCATGATGGCCGACCAGGTTCTCACAGGTCACCTGTCGGGGGATGTCAAAACACGAGTTGACACCTGGGCCGGCTGAATGGGCGGAGCCATACCGGGAAAGGATTTCCTGGCGATGATAAAAGAGGCTGGTTTTGGAGATGCGGAAATGGTATCCGAGACGGGATTTAATAGCTCTCCAGTTACCAAGGGTATGTTGTTTAAAGCTGTGAAACCGGCTGCGTCAATCTCTGAGCGGAGGGTAGACTCAATGGCTGCGCTAGATAAGTATCAGGAATTCTTTGAAGAGGCTTATGTGGTAGGAGCGCTTGATCGTAAGACAAAGCACCTCATTGCCCTAGGGGCTTCGCTAGCTGCTGGATGTGACCCTTGAACCCGCTACTGCCTTGCAGTTGCAAGGCGCCTAGGCGCAACGGACGAAGAACTCCAGGAAACGATGGCTTTGGCTATGACGGTAGGGGCCACAAAGATACAAATTTTACAGCAGAACTGCTTGGCTTCGATCAGTGAGATGGAACCCCAAGAAGAGAAGGCGCCTGAGTCAGAAGCGCCTCCTGAAGAACAAACCTGTAGTTCTTGAGCTACACAAACCCGCTCTGGATGAGCGGACAGAACACGAACTAACAAGGAAAGTTTGGTGCGAAACCTGATCATCGTTTAGGGCCGTCATACGAAAAAGAGTGGATCATTGTTGTGGCTTGAAAACGTTCGTCGATTGAGACACTGAGATACGATTCGAACCATTGACCTGTGTGCCGCATACAGGACAGGTTGAATAGACGATCTCCCATATATTCCATCCGGGCGAAACGAATCTTGAATGTTGGAGACAAGGCATTCGACGAGGGACACGCATAGGTTCCACAGAAGTAAAAGTAGTTGCGATAAAATTTTGTATAAATGTCGATCACGTAGTTAATTTCAGGATTTTCGGGCTGTTTGATTGCCTTTGGCTTGAGTGTTGCCGTCAAATCGGACGGAAAAGTTTTTTGCACGGTCAAATTATCGACTAAAGTTAGCGCCATGACCCCAAAGACAATTCACCCGCGAATTCATGTTTTGGCCAAGCCAACCGGGTCGGTTTGCAACCTAAATTGCTCTTATTGCTTCTATCTCAAGAAAGAACTTCTCTATCCCGGCAGTCGCTTTCGCATGAGCGATGAGGTTCTGGAGAACTACATATCCCAGCTAATTGAGTCCCATCACGCCGACAAAGTAACCGTTGCCTGGCAGGGTGGCGAACCGACCCTCATGGGTCTCGATTTCTACCGAAGGGCCGTCGAGCTTCAGGAAAAATACCGCAGGCCGCGTATGACTTTCGAGAACACCATGCAGACAAACGGCACCCTACTGAATGACGAATGGTGCGAGTTCTTTCGTGAAAATGATTTCCTCATTGGCATCAGCATCGACGGTCGTCGCGAACTGCACGATGCGCATCGGGTGGACAAAAACGGGAAGCCAACCTTTGACAGGGTGATGAAGGGACTCCGGCTATTACAGAAGCATGGGGTGGAATACAACGTTTTGGTCACCATCAATCGTGTAAATGCAAGACACCCTCTTGATGTCTACCGGTTTTTGCGTGACGAGGCCGGCACGAGATGGATGCAGTTTATTCCGATGATCGAGCGTCTCAGCGAAGGAGCAGTCACCCCTTACCAACAGGGGACGACCGTCTCGGATCGCACGGTTGAGTCGGAACAGTGGGGCAATTTTTTGATTGCCATCTTCGACGAATGGGTCGGGCACGACGTAGGCAAGATATTTGTGCAAACGTTCGAAGCAGCGGTTCGCAACTGGTTGGGTATGGGTTCATCGGGCATGTGCGTTTTTGATCCAGTGTGCGGTCACGGGCTCGCCCTCGAGCATAACGGCGATCTGTACTCTTGCGACCACTTTGTCGAGCCGAGGTTTTTTTTGGGTAACATCCTCCAAGAACACATGAGCAACTTGGTCGGCTCCAAGCAGCAAAGAAAATTCGGCAGAGACAAGCTGGACCCGCTGCCGCTTGCCTGTCGAAAATGCGAGGTGCGCTTTGCCTGCCACGGGGAATGTCCCAAGAACCGATTTCTCACTACAACGGATGGCGAGTTCGGACTGAACTACCTGTGTGCGGGCTACAAAGCATTTTTTCAACACATCGACAGACCGCTGCAGATGATGGCCCAGTTGATTCGTAACGGGTTCCCGGCTGCGAAGATAATGCAGATCCTGTCTCAGGAAGATACTAAACAGGCGGAGGCTTTCCCCAAAGTCGGCCGCAACGAGCCATGCCCATGCGGTAGTGGTCTCAAGTTTAAGAAATGCCATGGCCAGAATGGTAGCGGCAGATCCGGACAATCTGACCCAAATCCAGTCGGTCAATACTAATCTCTGGTTAGTAGTAGGGCAAGCTAATGGAAACCAACGACGCTGGAGAGGCCTTGAGGGGCTTTCTAGTGATATTAATTCAAGCAACGAAGGAGGCGACATATGGCTCAACCTAAAAAGCCAAATATTCTAGTCATCTGGGGCGACGACATCGGCATAACCAACCTCAGTTGCTACTCAGACGGATTGATGGGGTACCGCACGCCCAACATTGATCGTCTCGCAAAAGAGGGCATCCGCTTCACTGACTATTATGGAGAACAGAGTTGTACTGCTGGTCGGGCAGCGTTCATTACCGGTCAAAGCCCCTTTCGCACGGGTTTGACCAAAGTGGGTTTCCCTGGCGCCGACTTAGGACTGCATGGAGAGGACCCAACTATCGCAGAACTACTGAAACCACTGGGCTACGCAACCGGCCAGTTCGGCAAGAACCACTTTGGCGACAAAGATGAGTTCCTACCCACCAACCACGGCTTCGACGAGTTCTTCGGCAACCTCTATCATCTCAACGCTGAAGATGAGCCGGAGCATCGCGATTATCCGCCTGAAAAAGACTTTCCGAACTTTCGCAAGAATTTTGGTCCCCGGGGGGTAATCCGGAGCTATGCCGATGGGCGGGTCGAGGACACAGGTCCGCTCACCAAGAAACGTATGGAGACGGTTGACGAAGAATTTCTCGCGACAGCGCTTGATTTCATTGACCGTCAACATAAGGCCGACAACCCTTTTCTGGTCTGGTTCAATACTACATGGATGCACTTTCGGGTACGCCCGCCTAAGGAGATACTCTGTCAATCCGGGCGCTGGCAATCCGAGTACCACGACGTGATGATCGAGCACGACAAGCATGTTGGAGCGTTACTTAACAAGCTGGACGAACTTGGCATTGCCGAGGATACCATCGTCTTGTACAGCACCGACAACGGCGTGCACATGAACACCTGGCCGGACGGCGGCATGACGCCCTTCCGCAATGAGAAGAATTCCAACTGGGAGGGCGCTTACCGCGTGCCTTCCTTGGCGCGGTGGCCGGGAAAGTTTCCGGCAGGCCTAGTCTCCAACGAAATCATGAGTCACATGGACTGGTTGCCTACTCTATTGGCGGCAGCCGGTGAACCGAACATCATAGAAAAGCTCAAAGCGGGCCATCAGGCGGGCGAGAAGACCTTCAAAGCGCATCTCGACGGCCACAACTTTCTGCCCTACCTGACTGGTGAAGAAGACAAGGGCCCACGGGAAGGGTTTTTCTACTTTTCGGATGATGGCGATCTAACAGCGTTGCGCTACGACAACTGGAAGATCGTCTTTAAGGAACAGCGTATGGCAGGCACATGCCAGATCTGGGCTGAGCCCTTTGTAACATTGCGAATACCAAAGATCTTCAACCTGCGCACTGATCCCTTTGAACGGGCGGACATCACCTCAAACACCTACTGGGACTGGATGATTGATCACGCGTTCATGTTGATACCGACCCAGAAAATCGTGGGAGATTTCTTAATTACATTCCGGGAGTTCCCACCTCGCCAGAAGGCGGCTAGCTTCACCATTGACCAAGTAATGGAGAAGCTCCTGACAGGTCTCGGCGACTGAACAGCCTATGACCACAAGCTATCCGGGCCATCCGTCGCTCCGAAGGATGGCCCGGACTTCTTCAATTGTCCACCCGAGACCGCTTTGCTTTAACCTTATACACTCTGAGAGATCAAGGGACATCAGGTCTCGAATAACAAGTAATATTTACAACTAGTTGTCAACAGGAGATTGGAACTATGGATAATCCCATCTTCCTCAATTTCGTCACGGTGACGATTTTCAGCCTCATGCTTGCCATCGGAGTCAATCATTCTTTTAGGCAACTTACATTCCTGTTGCGTCGGCCTCAATTATTGCTCCGCTCCCTTCTTGCTGTAATCGTGCTGGTCCCTCTGGTGGTGGGCCTATTGTTGTGGATGTTGGATTTATCACCCGCAGTAGCCGCTGGCCTTGCTGTGTTGGCTGCAGCGCCTGGCGCCCCTCTCACTACTCAACGAACCGAAATGGCAGGAGGAGAACCTACCTACTCGGCCAGCCTGCAGTTGACGCTGGCTTTGTTGGCCGTCGTCATTACACCGCTCATTCTGGCTGTCTTTAACGCCCTGTTTGAACTTGCGGACCTAGATCTAACGCCTGTCGATGTGGCCCGCCAAGTCGCCCAGGTCACATTCTTGCCGGTGATCATCGGTCTGCTCATCCAGCGCTTCGTTCCCAGGCTCGCCGAGGTGATGGGCAAACCTATGCGAATGCTTGCCAACGTCCTTTTCATCATGCTCTTTGTCGTGCTGATCATTCTGCTTGTTTTGGCGCCTGACTTGCGGACGATGCTGAATCTAGATAGCCTGTCTACTGTTACGATCATCATAATGGTGGGAAGTTCTTTGGCCATCGGCCACCTATTGGGCGGACCATCCCAGGAGCAGCGTTCCGTCCTCGCTATCGCCAGCATAGCGCGTAATGTCGGACTCGCACTGTTCATCGCTGACCTGTCCGATTATGGGCAAAACTTCATCCCCACAATCTTTTCTTACATGATTTTGGGCGCTCTCGTGGCCGTGCCTTACTCAGTTTGGAGTAAACGCCGAATGACGTGGGCGGA
Organism: Syntrophaceae bacterium; assembly: GCA_031292235.1. Taxonomy (GTDB): domain Bacteria; phylum Desulfobacterota; class Desulfomonilia; order Desulfomonilales; family Desulfomonilaceae; genus CAJBEZ01. The sequence goes on from JARLHM010000027.1 coordinate 18,371, forward strand.
AAACGGGTGAAAGCAAAACTGCGACAGCCGAGAGGTCAGTCGGGTCTTCTTGCCTAAAGTTTTTGAGACAATACCCCGTGCTTTTGGAAATGACGGACACAGATTTATGCAACACCTGCAATTTGCAGAAACCAAACTCGTTTTCAGGCAACCATATGCTGTTGTCAAAAAAACGATTGTTTACATCTTGATGGATAAAAACTCAGATGCGTTACGCTTAAGGATGCCTGTGAGAAAATCCTTAGGCAGTTGAAGCGTTTCCAACTGGCGGATTTCTGTGTCCCAAGCGTAGGGGATATTCGGAAAATCCGTTCCGAACATGATGCGATCCGCTCGGAGGTCTAATAATTTTGGAGACCCAAAATTTGGCACATAGTCTACGAGCGCCATTGCCGTATCAACCCACAGGTTGTTGTAACATTCCAATAATCGTCGATACTGATCGAATTCGTCTGCGCCTAGGTGGGGCACACAAATTTTTAGGCTGGGGTAATCTTTCAGAATGCGCTCCAACTTTTCAGCTTTGCAGGTTTCGTAAGGATCTCGTTTGTAAGGAAAGTTTGGGTTCTTGGGTTCCCGCCCCACATGCATGATCAGAGGTTTGTTATAATCAGCGCACGATTCGTATATTTCATGCATTACAGCGTCGTCCACAGCGAAATATTGTACATGGGCATGTAGCTTTACTCCGGCGAGTCCCAATTCAAACGCTTCCTTCAAAATTGTTACGGCGTCTTTCTCTCCTGGGAAGACAGTGGCCGTACCGATTAACTGCGGATAGTCCCGGCATAGGTCAGCCATATAAGCGTTTAGTTCGCGGGCCATCCCCGGTTTATGAGCGTAATGCAGCCCTAGAATACGATCTACTCCTCTAGACGTAAGGAATTCAATTATTTGAGGCGAGGTTAATTTATAGCGGATAGGCCACGCAAACTGATCAAACCAACGCCAAATGGCTTTAAACACTCTATCAGGGAAGAGATGAACATGCGCGTCTATGACGGTTGAAAAACTATCCGGCAGTCTCTTGTCTTCATAATCATCTAACAGAAGCCAATTATTCATGTATGTCCTTATTCCATAATGTACGGCTTGCGGCCATAACAGAACAATAATTTTAATGGACCATGGAAATCGCCTTTAACGCGGGTGGGCCTTTACCATATTTCACAAAAGCCTTTGCATTATTCCAATTTTTCTGAAGAATTTCGAGAGATCCATGTCTGACTTCACTCCTAAGGCCGTACACATCATTGAATTCCTGGATATTGGCTGTCATTTCGTCTTCTCCCATCACGGGAGTCGGGAGGATCAGACTCCTTTCGTAATTGGCCATCATACGTTTGGACATTGCCAAGTCTTTATCACCACAAATATTCTTGTGAATCAAGTCTTTCCAGTGGCGGGTAAAGCCGGAGTTCATAAAGAATGTCCCGGCTATTTTGCATTGTTCTTCATAATAGTTTTCCCGTCCGCCTATGAGAAGACCAACGCAGTCATCAACATGATTATAGGTCTCCATTGGCAAGAAAACCGGCACACCCGCGAGGGCGAACAGTTCGTCGGGTTTTTCAAGGGCATTCCCGCACAAGCCGTAACCAAGGAAAACAGCGTCGACGTACGGGGCCATTTCAAAGACCGCTTTGACCACGGTGTCCCTGAGTTTCTTAATTACGGAATGCAAACCCAATTCCATGACACGCACAAGAACTTCAAATTCATCTGACTGCTGCGGGTCGTACTCACCGGCATAGAGGATTGTATGAGGCTTTGAGCCGCTCTTTTGTTCAAAGGCCTCTATGACGCCTCCGGAGAAATGGTTCCGCAGTACGGTTACGCTCGCAACTTCGGGGTCTGTCGCTAGTAGATGAGCGAACTCCAATTCGAGGATTTGGCAAGTTATGATACCGAGGGTTGGCATGCTTTAGCTCCTCTGGGGGATGCGATTCATCGAAACTTAGGTAAGAATATATTAGCACTGGTCCTTCACAAGGACTACAATTCGCTCGAACATTAATCGTAATAATTGACTGGAGGAGCATCATAATGAGATCACAACGGATCTATTGGATTACAACTATTGCCTTCCTATCAATACTGGTACCTTGGTTGACGTGTAATGGGGCAGAAATCACTCTCAATGACACTCCTGTCCGGGTATGTTTCAGCCCCAATGGCGGATGCGCCAAGGCCATCGTCTACGAGATAAATAACGCGAAATCACAAATTCTTGTCCAAGCCTATTCATTTACATCAAAACCGATTGCAAAAGCTCTGTTGGCAGCTCACAAAAGGGGCGTAAAAGTCGAAGTTATTATTGATAAGAATCAGTTGTTGGAGAAATACAACTCAGCTACGTTCCTGGCCAATTCAGGATTACCGGTATTCATGGATGGCGATCATGCAATCGCTCATGACAAAATCATGATTATTGATGGTAAGACCGTTGTTACTGGTTCTTTCAATTTTACCAACGCGGCTGAATACAAAAACGCCGAAAACCTGCTTATTATAAAATCTGACGAGCTTGCAAAAATATATACAAGTAACTGGAACAAACACTTGGAACATTCAATCCCGTTCGGGCCACGCTACTAGCGCAGTTGGAGAAGAATTAGCATGCGCGGGTTCCGGACCCCACTTCGGGTTTTTGAGGAGAGACATGATGAGTTTTCGCCTTTTAATGTACTGTTTAGCCCTGATGGTCATAGTGACCATTGACAACTCGGCAGGTGAATCTGGGTCGTCAAGACCCATATTAAAGCCTTGCCCTGACAAACCTAACTGCGTTTCGTCAGAAGCTCCCGAAGGGACTGCAAAGATGGACCCCATCCGTTATAAGGGTTCAATTGAGGATGCTAGAAAGATATTGCTGGGCATTGTTGAAGATTCAGGTCGGGCCACAGTTGTTAAGAATGAAGGGAATTACCTAAAGGTAGAATTCCGTTCGCCGATCTTGTCATTCGTGGATGATGTTGAATTCGCGTTTGATGACGCATCTAAAATCATTAATTTTCGTTCAGCCTCTCGTTCAGGGTATTACGATTTTGGGGTAAACCGAAGAAGGATGGAGGATATAATCAAAAAGTTTTCCTCCAAATAGTTTTTCCTAATAATTGGCCCATCTCGTCATGGTTAAATTTTCTATCAATTCTTTAAACCATTTAGAGATGGGCGGGTTCATCAATTATGGAGTATTATCAATTAATGTGCCTACTAATGAATTCCCCTGCCGCAGAAAGGAGTATCCGCGAATTCAGGGACATTGCATATCACTGATCGAACTGGATCACGATGAGCCGCTACCCATCTTCCAAAATCATCTTCATCAGGCCATACTTCAATGCTTGGGCGAACGTTTTGCTCTTCGATTCTTTGCCCAAGCCCATCATTTATATTTCCTAGAAATTCACTTGTTGCGCTCATTGTATGTATCCTCCGTTTTCCGGAATTATTATTTCATTCTGCCTAAGTAGATGCTCGGGGTTATGAGAGGATTCACTGTTTGTTTAAATTTTGTTTTAAGCGGCATACATTTTTGAGTTGTTTGAATAGGTGGCTTCTAGGGAATGGAACCAAAAGTGGCCTGCCGGACGGTAATTTTTTAAAGCTCAACAAAATGCTTATCGTGAGAACAAAAATGCGAGCAGCTTGTCGTTAAGGTAACAGAAGCAAGATTCTATAGATTTGAGTTTCCTTGCGGCCATGGAATCAAATGAATTATTACAGAAAGGGGATTAATTTGTGATGTTAAAGAGGCTCTCAGCTTACGGTTTGCTTTTTTGCGCCAGTATTTTGTGTTCGAATGTTTTCTCAGAGGGGGCAGCTTTTGCCACCGATACCATCACTTCAGATATTAAGGTCAGCCCAAAGAAAAAACTTACCGACGCGGAATATAGGGCACTTTCGCAAGCGGCTGGCCGAATCTTGGTTCATGTGAACCTGGCTCGTAAAGACATAAAGAAAAATGACCTCGACGCGGCCAACGAACAGGTGGCAAAGGGGCTTACCCTTGTAAAGATCGTAGACAACGCTGCCCCCACTTATGAGGTTGACGCCAACATAAAATCCGGCGACACGACCTACACGGACAAACGCATAGTCGAACAATTAGTTGTTCCTATCTATTCCGAACTCGACGAGGCAGAATCGGTTTTACTTCCGATCAAGCAAGCCAAAAAGGAGGCCGCTGCCCAAGCCGCTGCAAAAAATTCCTCGACCCCAGTGGACATCGATTTTGTTTTCACCAAAGCGTCTCTTGACGTTGGAGAAGCTAAGCTGGAGTTACAAAAGGCTGCGGAAGCTCTAAACGCCAAGAATGGCGAAGTTGCGAATCAGTGTTTGGCCGACATTCAAAACAGATTGGTATTTTTTGAATATGATGAATGGGATTCCCCGGTTGTGAAAGCCCGGTCAGATCTGTGGGAGGCCCTGAAGAGTGTGCAAAACAATGAATGGGCTGGAGCGAAAGCCTATGTGAAAGACGCTTCCGATACGCTGAAACTTTTAAAAGATAAAGGTGGGAAGGAAATTTCCGAAAAGGTGAAGACGCTGACGGACCAATTTTCTACCCTGAATAAAAAACTTGATGAGAAAAAGGACAGCGCCAAGGCCGACATAGTTTCTCTCTGGGACAAGCTTACAAAAGGTTTGTAGATTTACGGGGTCTAAATCAGACGTTTTGAATTAACCGGTTTTGCTACGATCGTTTCACCTTCCAAACAGAGGTTCTCAGGAACTATTTTTATGATCCTGAGAACCTAACCTATCTGAAGAATCCCTTATTACATTCAATCCATTCCAATTTTGCATTTCGCCAAACTTTTTCAATGAGGATAGGTTTTTTCAGTGGACAGATATGCCAATCTTTCATAAACCTTAACAAATATTGCTGAAAGGATTTACTATAACAAAACTGGGCGGCAACGCCCGAGATTTCGAGGAAACATATGGAAAAGCACGTAGTGGGAATATCTAGATATGTCGCTCCTTTTGATTCTGTACGCGAAGTTGTGGACCTGGCCGGTGGTTTGAGCAGGATACCTAGATCGTCTAAGGTTTTCATTAAACCCAATATTGTGTTTTGGGGTAAATCGATTCCGTTCCCAAAATGGGGCGTTATAACAACATCCAGAGTTGTCGCTGATATGGTGAAGCTCATGGTGGACTACGGATTAAAAGACATAACCATAGGTGAGGGTACGGTAGTTCTTGATCCCAAAGACAAGGAAAGTCAGGAAGACGCGTATAGATATCTTGGATACAGATCCTTGGAAAAACAGTATGGGATCAAGTGCGTCAATGTCTTTGACCGTCCGTTCGAAAAGGTTGATTTGGGTGATGGAGTAACTCTGAATTTCAACTCAGACATAGTGAATAGTGATGTTGTAATTAATCTCCCGGTTCTGAAAACGCACGCCCAGACTGTAGTGAGTTTAGGAGTTAAGAACCTCAAGGGAACTATTGACATAACTTCCCGGAAGAAATGTCATAATGTTGACGGAGATCGTGACCTGCATTTCTATGTCTCTAAACTTATGAATAAATTTCCAAAGATGCTGACTGTCATCGATGGGATCTATTCGAACGAAAGAGGCCCTGCTTTTGACGGAAAGGCAAGGAGGAGCAATCTTCTCGTTGCGTCGTGGGACGTGTTGTCCGCCGATTTTGTCGGATCTACAATACTGGGACATTCTCCTAAACAAGTCCCTCATCTGGTTCACGCTGCGAACCACTATTCGAGACCCATGGATTTGAGTGATATCGAAATTCAAGGTTTGGATCTTGAATCCGTTATCTCATTCCACGACCACACATTCCCTTATACTGAAGACAATTCTCTTCCTTTGCCGATGGCCAAGATGGGCATTGCAGGAATAACTTACCCAAAATATGACTCAAGCCTCTGCACGTATTGTTCCCTGCTGACCGGGGCTGTCTTAACTTCCATTGCAATGTCATGGAAAGGAGCGCCATGGCCTAATGTGGAAGTTCTCACAGGTAAACTGATGAAGCCCACCCCGGGAAAGAAATCGGTGCTGATTGGAAAATGTCTTTTCGAAGCCAACAAGGGCAATTCGGAACTTAAAGAAGCAATCTTTGTAAAAACATGTCCTCCGTCACCTGAGAAGATATTAGAGGCCCTGGAACAGAGTGGCGTCGAAATAATACCGGAAATATTGATGAATCTAGACAAATTTCCAGCTATGTTCATGAAAAAATACGCCGACAAGCCGGATTTTGAAGAATCTTTTTATCGAATCTGAATTCTACAGCGGTCTGGATGATTTTAGGAAACATCTTTTTGAATAATGTTTTAGGTTGAATATCTTTATCAAATTAGGGAGCGCGTCTGCATCGTGAAATTAGTTGACTTTAAAGTCAATCTCGATAGGATAAGTCATTCAACATCAGTTTACTCAATTCCTCGGTTTTGCCCGATCCCCGTATACAGAAATCTGCTTGAAAGAGCGCAAGAATTGCCTTTAAAAAAATTTAAGGAGTTTTGAGATGGATAAGCAACCCAGACTGATTCAAAGAACCCCTAGCGCGTATTCCTACCCGCTCTTGATAAAAAACATTTTGATCACCCCGATTCTTTACGCTCCAGATCAGGAAATAGTATATCGGGATAAGTTGAGAATGACCTACAGAGACCTGTATCAGCGTATAAACCGTCTGGCGTCGGCCTTGACCGGTCTGGGAGTTGGTTATGACGACACTGTGGGTGTCATGGATTGGGATTCGCATCGTTATCTGGAGTGTTTTTTCGCTGTTCCAATGATGGGCTCAGTGCTCCACACCGTTAATGTTCGACTTTCAGCGGAGCAGATAGTGTACACTGTCAACCATGCTGAAGACACAGTGTTACTGGTTAACGAAGAGTTCGTTCCGCTTCTGGAAAGTATTGCGGGACAATTAAAGACCGTCAGGAAGATCATATTGCTAAAAGACAGCGACGAAAGTCCAAAGACAACCTTGTCGTTAGCAGGTGAATACGAAGACCTACTCGCTAAGGCATCGCCCGAATTTGAATTTCCTGATTTTGACGAAAATACGATGGCGACCCTGTTCTACACAACTGGAACTACTGGGGATCCCAAGGGGGTTTATTATAGTCACCGGCAGCTAGTATTACATACTTTTGACATAGGCATGGCACTCTCAGCGTTTACCTCTGTGGCGCGGTTCCAATCCAGCGACGTTTATATGCCAATAACGCCAATGTTCCATGTTCACGCTTGGGGTATACCATACCTGGCTACACTCATGGGTTGTAAGCAGGTTTATCCGGGGAGATACGAGCCGGCCATGTTGTTGAAACTCCTGCTTTCCGAGAAGGTCACATTTTCTCACTGCGTGCCCACAATCCTTCACATGTTGGTAACAAGTCCTATAGCTAAACAGGTCGATCTCAGCAATTGGAAAGTGGTAATTGGTGGGTCCGCTCTGCCCAAAGGACTGGCAAAGGCTTCTATGGATTTGGGAATAGAAATTATAGCGGCTTACGGCATGTCTGAAACCTGTCCGCTCCTGACAGCGGCCAATCTGAAACCAAAGATGATGGATTGGAGTAATGAAGACAAGCTTGATGTGTTAATCAAAACGGGGCTTCCTACTCCACTGGTAAATCTGAAGATCGTGGACTCGAAGGGTAAAGAGGTTCCTCACGATGGTATGACCACTGGTGAAATAGTAGTCCGAACACCATGGTTAACACAGGGTTATTTCAAATCACCGGAAAAATCTGAAGAACTCTGGAAAGATGGATGGTTACACACAGGTGATGTAGCTAACATAGATTCCGAGGGATATGTCAAGATAACGGACAGGGTTAAGGATGTCATAAAAACCGGGGGTGAATGGATTTCATCCCTCGAACTGGAAAGTCTTATCAGTCAGCATCCATCAGTTTCTGAGGTTGCGGTAATTGGAGTTCCAGACGAAAAATGGGGTGAGAGGCCGGTAGCGCTGGTAGTGCTCGGTCCTGATCATACGTTCTCTGAAGACATTCTGCGAGCGTATATGCAGGGATTGGCAGATAAAGGAGCTATATCCAAGTGGGCGATTCCCGACAGATTTTATCATGTCCAGGAAATCCCCAAAACAAGTGTTGGAAAACTGAACAAGAAAGTAATACGGCAACAGGTTAGTGAAAAGGTATATAAATAGAAATCGGAATATGTGGGAATGTCTTCAGACTATTTCTTGTCGTTGGGAAGGAGCGCGATGAAAAATGAGATGGCTGCATCATATAATTTTAACTCTCGTTTTTATAGTGGGATTGACTTTGCAGTCTAACGCCGAAGTCTACTCAATTCAACCTATAGGACATGTGGTAAAAACCGCCGGTAAAGTCTCACTTGATATTTCACCTCAGTACAAAGACGCTTTACTGGGACTCAAGGATTTTTCTCACATCTATGTTTTTTACTGGTTCAACCGGAACGATTCACCGGAAAAAAGGTCTATATTGGAGGTCCATCCGCGGGGAAACAAAGAAAATCCCCTTACCGGAGTTTTTGCCACACATTCGCCGTTTCGGCCAAATCTTATAGGCTTGTCAATATGCAAAATAAAATCAATAGATAATGGAACGATCACAGTAGATGATATAGACGCTTTTGATGGCACACCAATAATTGATATCAAGCCTTATAGACC
>JARLHM010000203.1 GCA_031292235.1 Syntrophaceae bacterium
GCGCCGGGAGCGATAGAAGGCGTCCTAATTGATCCGGAAACGTTCGAACCAATGATAAAGACAATTGACGCCAAGCCGGCAGTTGGAATTTGCGGTTCAGGCATCATAAACATTATTTCTCAAATGCTTCGAATAGGTATTCTAAACCAAAACGCAAAGTTTGCTCAGGACTTGGAGACTGACAGAATAAGAAAAGGAACAAGTGGTTTTGAATATGTGATTTGCAGGGCCGCTGAAAGTGGCTTGAATGAGGACATCACACTCAGCGAGGTTGATCTGGATAACATCTTGCGCGCAAAAGCGGCCATGTTTTCAGGATATACGTGTTTACTGGAAAAGATCGGCCTGAGTGTTGAAGAACTCGACCGTGTCATAATCGCCGGAGCGTTTGGAAGTTTCATTAATCTGGATCATGCAGTGACGATAGGGCTGCTTCCCGACATTCCGAGAGAAAAATTTTCTTTTATTGGTAATTCATCTCTCAAGGGAGCCCGTTTGGCTGTCATGGATCGAGACTTGATGGAGAAATCGAGGGAGATAGCTCGGGCTATGATGAATGTGGAGTTATCTGAGGACCATGCTTATATGGATAATTTTATGGCCGCTCTTTTTTTACCGCATACTCGAATGCAATTGTTTCCTTCAGTAAAGCTAGGCGCCTCCGGATAATGACAGCGCCCCAATTTTCTTTACAATTTTGTTGCCTTGAAAGTGAAATATTTGATAGACTTATAAGTCTCTGCATTGCATTTTGCATAATTTGGGTCTTGGAAATCCGGTAAAGGGGAAAGGTTATGGTCATAATAGTCGACGTCTTTCCCAAATTGGTAAGTCTTTTAAACATATGTATAAAACATCAATACGGAGAGTAAGATGAGCCACAAATATGTTTATTCATTCAAAGAAGGGGATGGAAAAAACAAGAAATTGTTGGGAGGTAAGGGCGCCGGTCTTTGCGAAATGACCCAAATAGGTTTGAATGTTCCACCCGGATTTGTGATTACCACAGACGCTTGCTTGGCATTCCTTGATTCAGGGCAGTCGGAACTTCCTGCGGGATTGATGGGTGAGGTCAAAAAACATATGGCTGAAGTGGAAGCGGCCACGGGGAGAAAATTTGGTGACACCAACAATCCTCTCCTGGTTTCAGTCCGTTCCGGTTCAGCTCAGTCCATGCCCGGAATGATGGATACGATACTCAATCTTGGTCTAAATTCGTCAACCTTACCTGGTCTGATCGCCCAAACCAACAATGAACGGTTCGCTTATGACGCGTATAGACGGTTCATCCAATTGTACGGAAAAATTGCTATGGGCATCACCGACCAGTCTTTCGATGAGATACTGGATGCGGTGAAGGTAAGGACCGGAGCGATCTCCGATGTAGATTTAACAACTGAAGATCTAAAGGAAGTTAGCGAGTTGTTCCTTAATGTGGTTGAAGAACAGACGTTCAGGCCTTTCCCTGAAGATGTCTATGATCAGTTGAATATTGCCATTAAGGCGGTTTTCAATTCCTGGATGGGAAAACGCGCTGTCGATTATCGTCGGGAATTCAATATTACGGCAGACAAGGCGAATGGGACCGCGGTCAATATTGTAACCATGGTCTTTGGAAATATGGGCAACGACAGCGGAACGGGCGTCGGTTTCACTCGAGACCCTGCAACCGGAGAAAATGTAATGTTCGGTGAATATCTGGTCAACGCCCAAGGGGAAGATGTTGTGGCCGGAATCAGGACCCCTAAACCGATTCAGGCGATGGCTGACGAAATGCCCAATCTTTACAGGCAACTGGAAAGTCTCAGGGACAAGCTGGAAAAACATTACAGGGAAGTTCAGGATTTCGAATTTACGATAGAGCGCGGGATTCTCTACTGTCTGCAAACTCGCAATGGAAAGATGAACGCTACCGCAATGGTCAGGACGTCGGTAGAGATGGTGGCCGAAGGCCTTCTTACCAAGGAAGAGGCATTGCTTAGGATAAATCCTGAACATTTGGAACAACTTCTTTATCCTGGGCTTGATCCCAATTACGAAGCGGTCCCATTGGCGACAGGTCTGCCAGCTTCTCCCGGCGCCGCTTCCGGTAAGTGCATATTTGACGCTGACAGTGCGGAAGCCCTCGGGAAAAACGGTGAAAAGGTAATTCTGGTGCGAGAAGAAACGAAACCGGAGGACATACACGGATTCTTCGCGTCCCAGGGGATCTTGACAAGTCGAGGAGGAAAAACCTCTCACGCTGCGGTCGTGGCCCGTGGCATGGGTAAGCCATGTGTCGCTGGAGCCGAGGGGATTACCGTCCAGACTGAGCACAGACTTGCGATAGTTGGTGACAAAGTAATTCATGAAGGGGACGTCATCACAATCGACGGGGCTACAGGCAATGTTTATCTTGGTGAAATCCCGACGATTGAACCTGAGTTCAGTGAGCATCTGAACACGGTGCTTGGATGGGCTGATGAAATGGCGAGATTAGGTGTAATGGCCAACGCTGACACGCCGGAAGACGCAGCCAAAGCCCGAGAGTACGGAGCTGTTGGTATCGGCCTATGTCGAACTGAAAGAATGTTTAACGCTGCTGATCGATTACCTAAGGTCGTTGACATGATCCTTGCCGATACCCCCGAGGATCGGGAAATAGCCCTTGGAAGGCTCCTCCCCATACAGAAATCGGATTTTGTAGCCATATTCAAGGCAATGTCCCCCTATCCAGTAACAGTCCGTTTGCTTGATCCTCCGATACATGAATTCTTGCCTAATGAAAATGAGCTTGTCAGACAACTTGACGAATTAAGAGGTCTGAGATCTACTATTCGTTCCGCTGAACAGTTCCTTGAGGCCGTCAAGTTGGTTGATTCAGAAGCGCATGCCAGTTATATGGACGGCTTGTCAAAATTACCGATAAACCTTTCTTCCCTGGATCCGCAAATGGTGGACGCCGCTATAAGCAAAAGGGGACTGATGCTTCAACGGGTAAGAACATTGCGGGAAGTAAATCCAATGTTGGGACATAGGGGAGTCCGCCTTGGCATAACATTCCCGGAAATTTACAAGATGCAGATTCAAGCCATTCTGGAGGCGACGGCGGAGTGTGTTAAAGAGGGAGTGGAAATTGCCCCCGAAATAATGATTCCACAAGTCTGCTCAAACAAAGAACTCCAGTGGGTCAAGAATTACGTGGATGAAATTCGGAGTTCGGTAGAAGATTCGTACGGCGTAAAACTTAAATTTAAATTCGGAACAATGATAGAAGTGGTTCGAGCCTGTATAACCGCCGACAAGTTAGCTGAACTAGCGGAGTTCTTCTCCTTCGGAACCAACGACCTGACTCAGGCGACTTTTTCTTATAGCCGTGAAGACGCGGAAAATAAATTCCTGCCGTTTTACCAGGAAGCAGGAATCCTTCCGGACAATCCCTTTGAATCCCTCGATGTGGATGGGGTCGGTGCGATGATGGATATGGCTGTTAAGAAAGGAAGGACGGCTAGACCTGGGCTGAAAATAGGGATCTGCGGTGAGCACGGTGGTCATCCGGAGTCGATAAGGTTCTGTCACAAAGTCGGGCTCAACTATGTTTCATGTTCTGGGCCGAGAGTTCCAATTGCACGACTGGCAGCGGCTCACGCAGCGCTACTGGAAGAAAAAACCCATAAATTTGACGTGTAAAAATTAATATCGCCCAAAGGCGGCCATCTTGTAGACCGCCTTTTTTATTTCTTAACGGCATTCTTCAACGAGTGAACAACAGCCATTTCAATCTTGAAATATCACTTCACTCAAGGCGCTGAAACATTGACAGCCGACATTATAAAATGTTAACATATTACATGAATAGATTTAGCAATCACTTAGATCTTATTAGTAATTGAGGCTAACATATGTCACATTACATGAAGCTGATCGTATTTTTAGCGCTGGCCTTTTCTTTAGGGATCGCCTCGTTGGCGCTTAGCGCAGATTGCAGTCCTGCGCGCCAATGCGTGCCGGATTGCCCTGTTCCGCCAGAGTCTATCGGTTGCATGAGTCTCCCCTTTGATATTCCTATTTGGCCCACAATGATAAAGACTGAGTTTCATATCTTGCCGTGGGTCAGTTTGAGCAAATTTTCGGTCTGCCTGCCGGGAAGGTGTCAGGCCTTAGAATTCAGGTTCCCATGTCTTTCATTAAAGCCGGTCCCAGTCTGGTTTCCCTGGTTAAAACCTTTGGACGCTGAATGTAAGAACTCGGAAGCCTACCCTGTTCCGTGATCTGTGTTGTGTTCAGAAATCTGATACCAGAATTTATAAGTCTGAACTATTTGGGTTTATTGCTCTGAGAAGTTTTTCAAGAATGTAATACTAAAATTCTTCTTTTCTGCTAGTGTGTAGATTTGGCGGATTTTAACGAACTAGCGCTGCACATCAATACAATATCCCATTTCTTAGACGAATACGGCGCCGGTTTCTTTAGCGGGGACCGGCTGAGCTTTTTTCAGAAAATGGCTCGGAAACTGTCTGAAAAGGCCCGCAGTGACTGCGAGGCCTTTTATGTAGGATTAATAGGTGGGTCAGGGGTGGGCAAATCTACCTTGATCAACGCGATTGCGGGTAAAGACATTTCCCGGCCGTCTGATCGCCGTCCTTTCACCGATAAGATCGTAGCTTACCGACATAAGGAGCAAGTCCGCGGATTGGTGAAGTTATCAGATTTATTCCGGGACCCCGACACAGTTCACGAAAATGAAAAGCTAAAGCCTGTTGTAATTCTTGATCTACCGGACATAGACAGTGTGGAAACATCCAATCGAAATACAGTCACACAAATTCTTCCACATCTTGACGCTGTAATATGGATTGCAAGCCCGGAGAAATATGCGGATTCGGTATTCTACAGCTTCGTTAGTATGTCTTTAATCCACCAAAAGAACTTCATCTTTTTATTGAACAAGATGGACCAGCTCTTTGACAAAGAGGGGGCTGATCCTTATTTGAAGATTAAAGATGTTGCGGGCGCCTTTGCGTTTCATCTCAAGCAAGAAGCCCAATTGATAAATCCTACGTTGTTTTGTATTTCATCAACGTGGGAATTTGAACAAAACTACTTAGACGATTTTGTATCGCACGAATTTAAGCGTTTCAGAGAGTCTCTGGCCAGTAAAATAGATGCGAAACAAATTCGGTTGGCCAAGCGGAATAACTTGATTAAGGAGACAAACAATCTGTTGAGCCTGCTGGAGCAGGACATTGATCCCCAGAACAAAACCAGGGCGCTTGAATCAATACAGGTTGAAGGAGAAGCCAGCTTCGATTGTACCTTTTGTGAATCCGACTTTGAGACGTTAAAAGAATCTTTGGCCCAGCGGTCTATAGAAATTTTAGCCGCGAGAGACAGATCGGTTCGGCCGGTAGTATTCGTCAACACCAGGTTGTTCTTGAGACGTAAAAAGGTTGGCGCCGCTCAGCTATGTGATTTAAAAACAATCATAAAGACCCAAACCGCTGAGATTGCGCAACAGAGGTTTCTCAAGCTCGAGAGGGCTCAAAGTGAAATTGAGGCGACGATCTTATTCTCGACTGGGGTCAAGTGTACTGGAAACAATACTATAAAAGTTGATTCAATCTATAACGATTGTTCTAACCGTGCTTTTGAAATCGTAAAAGGGGGACTGGAGAAATGGACTGCCTCCAGAGACGGGATTGCTTCGAAAATGGCTAGGGTAACTCAATGTTTGATATTGTTTTTGCCTATAGCGCTCATGGTTTTTAAGCTCTCGGGTTTACATTCATTCTCCGATATTTTCCAAAACACGAACTGGTTGAGCATTCCTGATCACATACTGGGATTTTTCCTTTCACTTTTCAGTGCGGACGGTTTGGTGGCGATTTTATCGATGTTGATCATGCAGTCTATACTCACAATTTTCTTAGGGTTGAGACGCTTGAAGAAGATAGAGAAGGTAGCCGAGAGAAATTCTAACGAAGTTGTTAAAACCCTGGTGTTTTGTCTGAATGATTCGATTAAGGCCGGATTCGAACAGAGCCTATTATTGGTAGACAAATTAAGAAATGGGCTCAACAAATTTGCTGAAATCTCCATTGCCTTCACAAAGATTGTTTCGTGATCGTTTATACGTAGCGACTGCTTCGGTGTAAAATATCTTGCTGAAACTTATCTTCCGCAATGTCTTCAGACACCGTCTCCGTTCAATATTAACTTTATCTGGGCTGGCCATTGCAATGCTGGCATTTGGAATTTTGAGGACCCTCGTGGGGGCCTGGTATATTGGTGTAGAATCTTCATCAGCCAACAGACTGGTCATCAGAAACAAAATATCCCTAGTTTACATGCTACCCTTGGCATACAAAAATAGAATTCTTCAGGTGAATGGGATAAGTGGACTGGGATTTGGGATCTGGTACGGAGGGGTATACCAGGACAAGAAAAACTTCTTCCCACAATTCGCTATCAGCGGTCTTGACTACTTGAATCTATATCCTGAATTCCTTTTGCCCGAAGCCCAAAAGAAAGCCTTCGAAACTGATAGAAACTCGGCGATTGTCGGTAGATCTACGGCAGAAAGATTCGGTTGGAAAATTGGTGACGTGATTCCAATCCAGGGAACTATTTATCCCGGTACAATAGAACTTACCTTGAAGGGCATTTACAAGGGGGCGCAGAAAAATACTGACGAGACAGCGCTCTTTTTCCATTATGATTATCTGAACGAAAGGCTTAAAAAAAGCTCGCCGGACCGGGCGGACAAGGTAGGGTGGTTCCTCGTCAGGATCAAGGATGCTGGAGAGGCCCCTGGTATATCTGAAGAAATAGACGCTGTCTTCAATAATTCCCTCGCTGAGACCCTCACTGAAACCGAAAAAGCTTTTCAAATGGGTTTTGTAGCGATGACTGAAGCTATCCTGACGGTTGTTCGAGTAATTTCTCTCGTGGTTATAGGAATAATCCTGATTGTTCTCGCGAACACCATGTCCATGACAGCCCGTGAAAGGTCTTCAGAGTATGCTGTCCTGAAGACATTGGGGTTTGGCCCACAATTTATTTTTTGTTTGATTTGCGGGGAATCTTTGGCCTTGGCTCTAAGCGGAGGATTGATAGGAGCGATCTTGAGTTTCCCAGGTGGGATGTTTTTCCAGGCTGAGCTGAAGTCCTTTTTGCCAGTCTTTGATATAACGTGGGGAACTATTTTATTAATAATGCTGGTTTCTTTCATCGTAGGGTTTTTAGCGGCTGTGCCTCCGGCGATAAGGGCATGCCGGATTTCAATTAGCGAGGGGATGAGATACGTTGGATAACTGAAAACCCGGGTAAGTTGCCAGATTTAAAGCTAATTCCTTCTTGTTGGTTGTCATGATTCAGTTCCATTAGATGGAATCCACTTCCTGGTGGTTCTGATAAATGCAAAAGCCGGCAGGGACACAAAAAAGGTCAAAAGGAAATAGTGTGTATATCCGATGCCGGTTGTTGCCCACCCGCTGACGGCCCCTGCGATTATTCCGGACATTCTGAATAGAGCGGAAAGCAAGGCATACTGGGTGGCGGAGAATTCTTTCCTGCAGATACTCATCAGGAAGGCCAGGAATGCGGCTGAACCCAACCCCGCGCAAAAAGATTCTATAGTAGAAGCTATGTAAATACTAAAGCTTCCAAGATTAGGATATGCAGAGACTATGACGTAGGAGAGGTTACTCATGGATTGTAAGGCGCCAAGCGTCCACAAACCTCTGTAAATTCCGAAACTGGCCATGAATAGCCCACCCGCCAAGCCTCCTGCGATAGACGCAAGGACCCCCATCGTGCCCGTAATCAGGCCAATCTCAGTGGTGCTGAGTCCCCTGGCGAGCCAGAAAGGCCTAATCATTGGTCCTATAGCCATGTCACCCAATTTAAAAAGTAAAATGAACATTGCCACCTGGAAGACTCCGGGTCTTTCCAGTAGATCTTTTGCCGGCGCTATCAGAGAAGTGAATGAAAATTTTGGGCGGTCTACTTCTACGTGCGGTAATTTTAAAGATGTGAGCGCACAGACGAGCAGAACTCCTGCGGCTATCGAATAGGTCACGCGCCACCCAAGCCAACCTCCCAGAGCTATGAAAACCCCTCCGGCTACGACTAGCGCGCCACGGTAGGCAGCCTGGCGGAACCCATTAGCTATCCCAATTTCTGAAGGTTTAAGAAGTTCAATTGTATACGCGTCTATGGCTATGTCCTGGGTTGCGGAAAAAATGGAAAGAGTGGCTATCGCCAGCCACAGCATGAAGTCAGGTTGAGACGGATCCAGAGGCAAAAGCGCGAAAATTGCTCCCGCCATTATCAATTGCGCAATACCAATCCAGTGTCTGCGGGCACCGATAAAATCGACCGCCGGCGCCCAAATAAATTTTAGCGCATATGGCAGGCTTACCAGGCTTAACAATCCCAGGTTAGCTAACGACATTCCGTGTATTCGAAAATAGATCGGCAATGTCTGTTCAATTATTCCAAAGGGGAACCCTTCGGCGAAATAGAGGAGAGAAACTAAAAATAGTTTTTGGTTTAATTTCAAAGTTGCTCCGCTGTCCTGACTTTTCAAAAGTTCGGACACGGCGAAGCCTATACTTTAAGAATGAAAACATAAATATAAAAAAATAAATTAAATTGGTTGGAACTATAACATCATAAAATGATTTAATTTGTAATGACCAAGGACTGGACCTCAAACAAAAGGTCATATAGATTGTCTTGTAATCAATGCGGCGATTCAGGAGCAAGAAAACCATGGCTTGGCATGAGCTTGGAATTGAAGAGACAATTAAAAAGCTTGAAACCAGAATTGAAGGCTTGAGTGATCGTGAGGTTGAAGAACGGTTAAGTCGTTATGGAAAGAATGAGATCATTCGGGGGAAGCCTTTAACACCATTTGAAATATTCCTGAAGCAATTTTCAAACTTTTTTGTGCTGATTCTCTTTTTCGCCGCAGGATTGGCGTACGCTGTGAGTTTCATGCCTGGGGAGGCGGACCGTTATCTTACCGCTCTGTTTATATTGGGGATCATAGTAATAACTATCGGTCTGGGGTTTTTCGAGGAATATAAAGCTCAAAAAGAACTGCGAGGTTTGGATAAATTACTTAGATTCAAGGCTACCGTGGTTAGAAACGGGGCTCACAAGGAGATAGAAGCGGATGAAGTCGTGCCTGGCGACATCCTTGTCCTTTCTTACGGACAAAAAGTCCCTGCGGACGCGCGCGTAATCCAATCCAACAACCTGAGAACCGATGAATCAGCTTTAACTGGGGAAAGTTTAGGGGTTGAGAAATTTGAAGCGCCGGTGGATTCCGGAGCGCCTATGGCTGAGCGGTCCAGCATGGTTTTTGGTTCGACCCACATAACTCATGGCAAGGGTATGGCTGTAGCTGTGACCACCGGCATGAAGACCGAAGTTGGTCAAATCGCTGAAAGTCTAGGGCATATAGGAGAGAGGCCAACCCCTTTTGAAATTGAAGTCCAGGTGATGGCCCGTCAGATGACTCTAATAGTTGGGGCGCTGGCGATCATATTAGCCTTGATCCTATATTTCTGGCTGAAGGAACCGGCCGTCGATGTTTTGCTGAACACATTAAGCCTGGCTGTTGCGACAATTCCCGAAAGTCTACCGATCGTTCTAATTTTCGCTCTGGCCCTCGGCGCTCATCAAATGGCTTCCAGGAAGGCGGTTATAAGACGTCTGGCGGTAGTAGAGTCTCTTGGGTCGG
Source organism: Syntrophaceae bacterium (assembly GCA_031292235.1). Taxonomy (GTDB): domain Bacteria; phylum Desulfobacterota; class Desulfomonilia; order Desulfomonilales; family Desulfomonilaceae; genus CAJBEZ01. The sequence continues at coordinate 9,731 of JARLHM010000203.1, forward strand.
TTGATACCATTTGTACAGACAAAACGGGGACCCTGACCCAGAACATCATGACGGTAGAGCAAGTTTTCACTGGTAACAGCATTATCGACGCTGACAAAATAGATATCAGCGTTCCCAGCGTATTTGAATTGGTACGGGCAGGCCTGCTTTGCAACGAGGCTATTACCGTTAAAGAGCCGGAATTCAAAATTGTAGGAGATCCTGTGGATAAAGCCATGTTCATGGTAGCCGAAAAGGCCGGCGTGAACTCCGGGACGGAACGGACGAGGTGGCCAAAAGTCAACGAGATCCCATTTAGTTCAGAACGAAAAATGATGACCACTATCCATAAAAATGGAGAGCGGTTTGTCGCATACAGTAAAGGAGCCGCAGGGGTCATCCTTTCAAAGTGTTCCAGTTACATCCAGGATGGGCAAGTCCTGCCTCTTGATGAACATGAAATTGAATTGATTCATCAGACATTGGATGAACTTGAAAGTGACGCCATGTATGTCCTCGCCCTTGCAAAAAGGGATTTGGAAACACCGGACACAAATGGAGAAACGGAGGGGAAACTCATTTTCATAGGTCTGCAGGCCATGAAAGACCCTGCGAGACCCGAAGCCGCTAAAGCCATTGCCACGGCAAAAGGCGCAGGGATACGCGTCATAATGATAACTGGCGACAACAAACTTACGGCGAGAGCTATCGGTAAACAGCTAGGAATAGGAGACCGGTTCCTGGAATCGAGTGAAGTTGAAAAAATGTCTCGGGGAGACCTCAAAAAGCAAATGCTGGCCGTTGATATTATCGCTCGAGCCACACCAGAAACCAAACAGAAAGTCCTTCAAGCGCTTCAGGATGAGGGCCATTTTGTAGCGATGACGGGAGATGGCGTTAACGACGCGCCTGCTCTGAAACAGTCGGATGTGGGAGTCGCTATGGGGTTTCGAGGAACCGACATTGCCAAAGAATCCTCTGATATGGTCCTTCTGGACGACAATTTCCGGACGATTGTAGCCGCTATCGAAGAAGGACGCAGGATTTTTGACAATATTAGGAAATTTACAAATTATCTTTTGAGCACCAGCCTTGGAGAAGTCTTTGTTGTTCTGGCCTTATCTATTGGTGGATATTTTCCGCTGTCCGCGCAAATGCTTCTGTGGGTTAACGTTGTAACGGATTTGGTGCCGGCTGCGGCCCTGGCCGCAGACCCCGCTGTCCCCAAACTTATGTCCAGACGACCACGACGTCATGACGAATCCATACTCAACAAGGCGATTTACGCCACCATAGCGGGGAGTATCCTTAGGACCCTGGTCGCATATCTATTCATCTTTTGGGTAGGGCTAAAGTTCGGTGGGGTAAACTACGCCCGGACAATGCTGTTCACGGGCATTGTGTTGCACGCGTTTACCCGCGTCCTGGTCGTTCGCCAGCTCGATGACCTTTCAATATGGTCTAATAAACCGTTACTTTGGAGTTATGGATTTGCCATTTGTTTGCAACTTCTAGCCTTGTACACCCCCTTGAGTTTTATTTTCGGCGTGGTTCCACTTGATTGGAGAGCATGGGCGGTGATGATACCGGTCGTTATAGCGTCTTCGTTCGCTGGAGTTTATATGACTCGGTGGATACTTAAGCTTGTGCCTTTGTGGGACAATGAATATGAACCGGTGTGATTCACGGTTTTAGTTCCTAACATTTCCAGGAGACACAAACCTTGCGCTAAAAGGGAAGACCACAATGATTACTTTTTAAGCTGATTTTCAAGTCCCGCGGCACAGACTGCCGAGGATGGGTTAACGCATATTGTTTGTGGTCCGAGAAGACCTAATGACATGGTAAGCTTGATTAAGTCTTCCATAGGCATGTCAAGCTTTTGGAAGTTTTCTTCAGGTACAAGAATATTAAAGCCTGTAGCTGGGATTGGGGAGTTAGGCACAAAAACCAGCACATGGGATTTTCCGTCTCGAAGCGTATATCGTTGGGGAGATGTTAACAAGGCAATAGCGGTAACATTTCCCAATGTCACCAGACCGACTCCGCCAAATTTCTCGAGACCGGCGCCGGCGCCCTTCTGACCAAAGATTTCCACGGCCTGTCCCACAGCGGAATAAATCTTCCCAAAAACGGGTATTTTGGCGAACATGTTATTCACAGTTTTCTGAAACCTTGAGACTGTCGCCCTGGTAACAAGGAATCCCAACAAAATGATGCACATCACTACGATAAGATAGCCTATTAAATAACCTGGATATTTGTAGTCATCGCCGACAATGGTTACTAACAACCGCCCGAAATAACTACTAGGTCCGACATACGCGTCAGCCAATTTCACAATCCATCCGACAACCAGGACCGTGACTACAAAGGGTAGAAGCGTCGCGAGGCCGGTAAGAAAAAGTCGCAGGGGAAGACTGGTGAATTTTCTCATGACACCGTTTTCTGAAAGCCATGTTCTGACGGGACATTTCCTGGATTCTTTTGAATCTCTCCGAAGCCATTAACGCTTATCCGGAATTCTGGCCGGAAATACCGTAATGAACTGTGAGGATTTTTTACAGGGCCTTTTGGTTTGCTAACAGGAGTGGGCTCTTCAGAATTGAGGCTCAAATATGTTATTGTTAAAAAAACAAAGGTTAACGCGATTCCTACAATGATCATGACCAAATCTTTGTTGGTTCGGGTTCGCGTAAGGGAAGGGTTTTTATTGCCTAAGGTTTTCTTAGTCATTCCAAGCCTCTTTCTTGGCGAGGCGGAATATAGCATGGTTGAAAGCGCTGCGCAATTTGTTAGAATGAATTTGATTTCCCTGTCTAGGAATCTATTAGAGTCAGGAGGTTTCGACGATGAAATTGGAAGATTTTGTTCAGGAAAGGATAAAGTGGTTGGGGCATGCAAGCTTCCGAATCGACGGTTCAAAATCTACAGTCTATATTGATCCCTGGAAGCTCAAAAACCCGGAACCCGCAGACATAATATGCATTACTCACAGTCATTTTGATCATCTGTCACCGGAAGACGTAGCTTTGATTAGGAAAAATGACACTGTCATCGTTGGACCTCCTGATTGTAAAGCGGATTTTCGAGATTCTTTCAGAAGCATTGCGCCAGGCCAAACCATAACAGTGAAAGATATTTCAATTGAAGCGTTTCCCAGTTACAATACCAATAAAGATTTCCATCCTAAAAAAAACAATTGGGTCGGTTATATTGTTACAGTTGATGGATTCCGAATTTATCATTCGGGCGACACTGATTTGATACCGGAAATGGGCGCCATAAAGGCTGATGTGGCTCTATTGCCGGTAGGTGGGACCTACACCATGACGGTAAATGAAGCCGTTCAGGCCGCAAAAAGGATTAACGCCGGGGTTACAGTTCCGATGCATTGTGGGGACATAGTTGGAGATCTAAAGGATCGTCAGACATTTAAGGCGGCGTCCGGCAATACGGTAATTGTCCTGGACCCAATTAAGGGAGAATGAGTTTTAAAAAAATGAACGAAGAGTCAGAAACAGATTTGCATCCAGTTAGGGTGAGGTTCGCCCCTTCACCTACAGGCTACTTGCACCTTGGTGGGGCTCGAACCGCCCTGTACAACTGGTTATGGGCAAAGAAATGCGGTGGTGTTTTTATACTCCGGGTTGAAGACACTGACCTGGAGCGATCTACTCAGGATTCAGTTGAAGAAATTCTTGAGGGATTAAGATGGTTGGGGCTGGATTGGGATGAAGGCCCCAATTTTCAGACCCAAAACCTCGACAAACACAAAGAAGCGGCTTTCAAACTTTTAAGGGAAGGGCAAGCTTATCGCTGCTTTTGCTCTAAAGAAAACCTGGATACCCAAAGAAAAGAGGCTGAAGCCAAAAAGACCGCGTTCATGTACGATGGACGTTGTCGAAAACTGACCCAGGAAGAGGTCCAGCATAACCTTGATCAGGGAATGTCGAGTGTCGTAAGGTTTAAAGTTCCTAGAGACGAATGTCCGCTCATAGCCTTTGAAGATTCGGTATATGGTAGGATAGAAAAACGCGCCAAGGACATTGAAGATTTTGTTATTTTAAGATCGGATCAAACTCCGCTGTACATCTTGTCAAACGCGGTAGATGACTCTCTGGACAGAATATCACACGTGATCCGGGGCGCTGACGGACTTGCCAATACTCCCAAACAAATCCTGATTTACAACGCTTTGGGGATAAAACCCCCGACTTTTGCTCATATGCCGCTTACCCTTGACAATAAAAAGGCAAAACTCTCTAAACGGGTCCATGGAGAAGTGGTAACTATTTCGTACTACAGACGTAGGGGCTTTTTACCTTGGGCGTTGTGCAATTTTCTGGCCCTTCTTGGTTGGGCTTCTCAGGATGGCAAAGAGTTTTTTTCACGGGAAGAACTCATAGAAGCCTTTGATCTGTCGCGCATCAACAGACATAATTCAATTTTCAACTATGTTCCTGGTGACTCGAAGAACTGGACAGATCCTAAAGCGATTCATTTTAACGCGACATATGTCCGAACAATGCCCCTGGATGAATTGGTTCCGTACGTTAAAAGCGAAATGGAAAGCAATGGCCTTTGGAGCCAGGTCTATGAAACGAGTCAAAAAGAGTGGTTTTTGGCCATAATAGATCTAATAAGATCTCGTTATCATGTCATAACGGATTTTTCATCCAAAGGAAGATTTTGTTTTTCTAACAACTATGAATTTGATCCCAAGGCAGTGAAAAAGAATCTCTGTCAGGATCTTAAGCTGGCTGAATACCTACCTGAATTGGCCCAGGAACTTGCCATGTTACCGAATTTCGACATCGAAAAGATAGAAGATGTTTTTCGCTCCTTCGCCGAAAAACAGCAGGTGAAGGCCGGCTTGCTTATCAACGCCGCCCGCACCGCTGTTTCCGGGTCTTCTGTAGGTCCAGGTTTGTTTGAACTGTTAGCGATCCTGGGGAAAGACAGGGTGGTTCAGCGACTAAATGATTCCGTCGGTTTGATCACCGTGAACGACTAAATCTTATGAAGAGATCGATTCCGACAGGACACTTTAATGGTTCAAATGTGAATTAAAGATGGCGCGCATAATTCGGTCGGCGTAATTTATTATTCCGACCCCTTTTTTTGCGCTATTGACTATCATCGCGAAAACAATTGGCTTTCCGTTCTTACCAAGTCCAAACCCCGCCAGGGCGTTCACTCCTCGCAAGGTGCCAGTTTTGGCCCTAATTCTACGCTTCGTATTATCTGCGTTGAACTTTTCTTTAAGTGTTCCGTCAACGCCAGATATTCCAAGTGAAGAGATAAATTCGGGGCTAAAGTAAAAATTGTGAGAAGCGCACGCCAGCGTTTTTACAAGAGCGGAAGCGCTTATTCTATCGCTTCGGGAGAGACCGCTAGCGTCCACAAGAGAAAAGTCCTTTTCCTCGACCCCGGCTTTAGTCAGGAATCTTCTCATCACATCCAAACCCTTTTCACGCGTCCCTGGCGCCCCATGCGCGTGTGCTCCCATGGCGAGACAAATTTGCTCAGCAATGAAATTGTTACTCAATTTGCCCAACCAATAGACGATAAGTCCTAAAGGCATAGACTGGTGCTCAAAGTATGGGATAGCATCAGAGGGCGTTGAGCCTTTGATCACTGGGCCTTTGACCTTTATTCCCTCTTTCTGCAACAATTCCTTCAATACATTGCCCATATATATGCTTGGAGACTGAACATTTACGTATTTACCCTTCGATTGAGAATCAACGCCCACAGACCCTCGAACGACGATACGTTCCTGCTCATTATTCGTCACCTTTTTTGAAACGTCGATCTTAGCGGGTTGCGCTCCGGGGACTGTTTGCACATGACCTGACAGAGACGCGTAATCAGAAAAAGGATCCATTAGCAAGCGAGCTGGTTTACCGGATGCTGCGCCGGGTATCACAACTATCTTTATGGAATTAAAGTTCAGCGATAACGCGCTGTACAACGCGTCATACGAGCGATAACCCGGATCATTGGTGTCATCCAGTGGTTTGTCAGGGTTGAAATACGAATCATCAACTATTATGGCCCCGCGAACATCAGTTAGCCCGGTATCGACCAATTCTCGAACCAGCGCGTAAAGCTCCTCAGTCACAAGATGTGGATCGCCATAACCTTTCACGAAGAGGTCCCCGACAGACCCTGCTTTTATATCATTCGCGTAGACATTGGTAAAAAACCTGTAATCCGGGCCCAATTCTTGGAGAGCGCTGGCTGAAGTCACTACCTTGAGTGTCGAGGCGGGGGTTAGAGGCAAATTTGGGTTTTTTTCCATTAGAATCCGACCGGAATCCAAATCCGCGACCTGGCAGGATATTTCACAATTGGCCGGAAGTTCTCTTTGGAGAATTTTATCGAGGTCGGCGTTAAACGGGGGGACTTCCATAAGCGCGCTGGCGTCGGAGTGGAGAAAAATAATTGAAACCATCCCTAGGATTGAAAGGGCAAGGATGGATTTAGGGAACCTTAATAATTGGCTGAATGCCGACAAATTTGGGTTGGTTTGCGCGTAACCTGAGCGATTCAGCGCGTAATTTCGTAGAAAAGATGTAAGCATTGGTTCTTTATCTCCTGAAATTACTATGTAAAAGCCTAACTATTTAATATTAAATCACGAGTGCGGGCCAAAATCAGCGTGTTAGGGCTAGCTGAAATAAAGCATATTTATTAGATATATAGCGTTATATTGTTTAGTCGATGGTGTCAATGCGCGCCAGGAGACACCGACGAAAACCAGGCAAATCACAAAAATCTTGTTATTTTTGGCTATTAATTAATGTAGTTAAGTCAACATGTTACGAAGTCTTATATATTTTATATTAGATATTATTTTTAACTATCTAATAAAAAGATATATTTTTTACTTGACAAGATTTGCAGTTATCAAATATAGGGATTTCCAACATTTCGAGCTGGGAGGAAGGGTATGTTGAGAAGAATCCCTTACACGCTATTGGTATGTCTAGTTCTTTTGGCATCATTCATTTTCTTGAGCACTTCGTGGGCCGTTGCCCCCGATGAATCGCTCGACGTTTTACTCAAACCCAACAACTCAAACTTGGCGGCTGGTCCCGTCGTGCATCAAGCCAAAGCCAAACGATCACATTTGGGATTTCCGGCCCCAGTGGCAGGGAATCCTTACTTCCAGGGACCTTCGCCTATAATAACGAAGGTCAAGGCGCCGCAACCAGGCCTATGCGCGGTTACAGCCCCAGGTGTTGGTTGTCTCTTGCCTATGCCGCGGCCTGGGCAATGGCAGATCGGAGTACAGGGTATATACGCCCGTACAAGAGGCACTGTTCAATGGCCACGCTACTCTTGGGTATCGTTGGGAGGGTACTACAACCAGAATGCTGATCTCAACGATAGCATGGGTTTGCCGGCGCACTGGGTGATTCCTGAGATCAACGCCAGATATCAGTTTCGTCCCAATTGGGCCATCCAGTACTCGGGGTTAGGAATGGAACAGCAAGGCAGTACCTGGATTCAAGACCCCTTTTACTTTGGTTGGTTCCCGGGCTCAATGACTCCGCAACTTTGGTCCTGGGGACAGATGATTCAGACCCGCTGGCAGCATGATTATCAGAAAATTGGTCTTCTTTACGACGCAATCAAAACCTGCAAAGGCGCCCTGAGTATATTTGGCGGATATATGCATGCTGACGATCGCATAGACGCCAGTTGTGTTAACTGCGGAATTTGGCAGACCAGTTTCAACAAAAGTATGGATACGGTGGCCGCTGGCTTCGAATTCCAGAAGTGCCAAATAACCCAATGGAATGGAGGAACATTTTCCTGCGATGCTAAAGTAACTGCGATGTTTGTAGACGATGTTAACGGTTGGGACGTGCAGGTAGGTGGGAGATACACCATCCCAATGAACTGTGGACGATGGGGCTACATGAAAGGTGGCTACAGACTGATTGACCTAAAGCAAGGTCAGTACGACTACTGGCTAGAAACTGCGCTCGAAGGCGGTTACCTGGAAATGGGCTTCATTTTCTA
>JARLHM010000003.1 GCA_031292235.1 Syntrophaceae bacterium
AGCGTGGAAGCTGCCTTTACCTTAGCTTCAGGGGTATTCTCGAAAATCATCTCTTTAAACAAGGCGCTCACTTCAGCGCTCGGCCTGACCTGTTCAGTTCCACCACAATGTGTGCAAACAAGGACCAGGCCCCTGATTCGATTGGGATGGCAAATTGCCAGTTCCTGTGCGATCATCCCTCCCATGGACAAGCCCATAACGTAGGCCTGTTCCAAATCTAACGCATCCATAAGACCCAATGTATCGGCCGCCATCATTGGCACGGTATAATCCCCGCCCGGATCGCTGGAACGGGCTATGCCTCGATTATCAAATGTTATGACTTTGTAATATTGTGCAAAGGTTGGGGCCTGGGCGTACCAGTGGTCCAGATTACTGCCTAAACCTCTTATCATAACCAGAGGCGTGCCCTGTCCGTGAACTTCGTAATAGAGGTTTATATTTGCCAACTCCTTATGAGGCATACAATACTCCTTTAAATCCTTTGCCACCCATTTTTATCAAAATCAATCGGAGTCAAGGACGGATCGCACGATATTGAGCAATATTCTCGATTCGTATGGTTTTTCAATAAATCCCTTGGCCCCTAAACCCACGTATTCTTCCCTGCCACCCCCGGCAGAATCACCACTTGCGATAACCACTTTTACTGCCGGATTCATTTTAAGCAGTTCCTTCAGGCATTGGGTCCCTCCCATTTTGGGCATCATAAGATCCAGAATCACGAGAGCAATTTCGTTACTCCTCTCATGATAAACGCTTAAAGCTTCTTCTCCGTTCCCGGCCGTTAGCACGGTATATCCCGTTCTGGTGAGGGTCGTCTGCGCAAGAGAACGAACAGACTCTTCGTCATCTACGAGCAAAATGGTCTCTGTGCCGCCATGCGGAATCAATTCAGCCATTTTTTGCTCGGGCTCCTCTCGAGACACTAAGGACGGGAAATAAATTTTAAAAACAGTCCCTCTTGAAGGCTCGCTATAACACCAAATGTGACCTCCGTGTTGCTGAACAATCCCGTAGACCACCGCAAGGCCAAGCCCGGTTCCCCTGCCCAATTCCTTAGTGGTGAAAAACGGCTCGAATATGCGTTTGATGGTTTCTTTGTCCATTCCCTTACCTGTGTCAGTCACAGTCAGCGACACGTATTTACCCGGTTTGGTTTCAGCATGCTCTTTGCAATAATCTTCATCCAGAATAGCGGTCTTTGTGGCAATATTAAGCCTGCCTCCTTCCGGCAGGGCGTCACGGGCGTTAACCGCTAAATTCATGAGAATTTGTTCTACCTGCGTTGGGTCTGCGTTTATTTGTTCAATATCATCAGAGAGATCCAGGTGGATATCTATCATTTTGGGAATGGTCCTGGTCAGGAGCTTCTGGGTCTGGATTATGTGCTTGTTCAAATCCAAATTGACGAATTTAGGCTCTATTTTTCTACTAAAAATCATCAATCGCTTTACAAGTTCAGCGCCACTCCGGGCAGACTGGTAAATCTTCTGTAGGTCGCCATGGTCCGAATTATCCGGATCTCTTGTCTGTAACATCAATTCCGAGTAGCCAAGGATGACTTGCAACAGGTTGTTGAAATCATGAGCTATTCCACCGGCAAGGGTCCCAACGGCCTCCATCTTTTGTGATTGGAGAAGTTGAGCCTGGAGTTTTTCTTTTTCCTCCTCGATTATTTTTCGGTGAGTTATGTCATGGAATATTGCGAGCCTTGATATCGAACCATCCGCGTTCTGGATTGGAGTGTCAAATATTTCATAAGTTTTATTTGTCTTTTCGGACAGCCATTCGCAGTGGGAAGGTCTTTCGATAAAAACCACTCGATTCCCACAGTTTTCACAAGGTCCCAAACTATCGCGGAAATATTCGTAGCATTTTCGTCCGCTAACTGGGCCAAAATCCGCTTCCATAGACCGGTTAATGTACTCAATTTCATGCCCGGAATTTACAATACGAACAGCGTCATTCATATTATCAAGAATACTCTTAAGCTTGTCTTTCTCCAGTCTCAACGCTTTTGAAGACCGTTCAATCAGATCAGACAGAAACGTCGCTTGTTTCAAACTCTTTTGTAATTCACTATGCTGTTCTCGCAGAGCTTTCTGGGCCGCTCTCTCCTGTGTCTGATCACGGAAGACCAGCACAACTCCATTGACGGCGCCATCTTTGTCGCGGATCGGCGCTCCACTGTCGGCTATAGGGCGCTCAGCCCCGTCACTCGAAATTAGGATGGTGTGGTTGGCAAGCCCGACGACTATTCCTTCCCGCAGGACCCGTTCAGCGGGGTTTTCGACTTTTTCGCGCGAGTCCTCGTTAATGATGCAGAACACCTCTTCAAGAGGTTTACCATTTGCCTCCGACTCACTCAGGCCGGTTAACTGTTCGGCCACAGGGTTCATAACCTTCACGGAACCTTTGTGGTCCGTGGTGATAACAGCGTCACCGATACTGTAAAGGGTAGTCCTAAACTCTTCGTGGGCCTTGAATCTCTCCCGCTCGGAGCGGTAAAGGTCTCGATAAAGCCTGGTCTGGCGCACTCTGTAAAAATAAGCCGTCATAGCTGACGCCAACAATATGAAAACCACCACAAAAAAGGCTGTGACCTCTCCGCGATACCTGGCTTCTGCCAGAATTTCTCTTGTATCAACCTTTGCGACTATAAACCATGGAGAGTTATGGACAGGCATCAGGTCCGCCAACACTTCCACTCCACGGTAATCCAATCCTTGGAACATTCCTGTTTTCCCAAGGACTACCTGAACGGCAGGCACACTAATGTCGGTCAAAGGTATGCGAAGGAACAATGCCGCATTTGGGTCAAATCTGAGTCTATTGAGGAAAAGAACATCAGCGCCGTCCTTACGGACCAAAAGAATCTCCGCTGAACTGCTTGGAACTGGCCAGGACTGAAGGAATTCACACAGCGTAGCAGAGGAGTTGGTCACCAAATCAACTACGGCGATTGGGACTCCGGCTGAGTCCAAAACCGGCGCTACAGCGTCCAGATGGACGTCACCATCAGGAGCGCGATACAATTCACTCAGGATAGCGGAGCGAGTAGTCAGCGACTCATCAACAGCTCGTTTTACAGCTTCATTCAACTCACCGGATTCGGGTTTGGTCGACATCAAGATTTTACCTTGTGGATCAAGAAGTAAAGCGTCAACGTAACCCCTAACCTGTGCCTCAATCCCCAGAAATTCCTTCAACCGTGATTTAAGCGCCTCGCTTTTTGGGCCGTGAACCCATTCCTCAATAGCTCTCTTAAGAAACGGTGATTTTACGTCCCGTTCGACATCTTGAAACCTGTCATGTCGCCAATGTTCAATTTGTTCAGCTTTGAGATTTGCTATAGTCGCTATGTCCTCATATTTGTCATGTCGGATTCGTTGCGCTTCATGGAGGTAATAAGCATAGCCGCCTGTTACAATAATTACGACGGCTAGCAGAAGAGCCCCTATCCATGCTGATGTACTCGGGCTAGGTTTGAGGTCTTGTTCCATGGTTTGACCCTCAGGCTTTTGAAGCTGTCAAAGGGAATCAATATCTGTTCAATATTTTACAACATTTTTGGACACATAGCCAAACTAAAGATCAAAAATGCGTGTGTATTTACCGTAGCCTTCCTTTTCCAAATCTTCTTTTGGGATAAAGCGCAGGGCCGCGGAATTCATGCAGTAACGCAGGCCCGTGGGAGCCGGCCCATCATTAAAAACATGCCCAAGGTGAGAATCAGCTTTCTTGCTTCTTACCTCCGTGCGTGTAGAGAAAAAGCTCCTGTCATCTTTTTCAACAATATTTCCAGGTTCCAACGGTTTTGTGAAACTCGGCCACCCGGTCCCGGAATCGAACTTGTCAAGTGAACTGAAGAGAGGCTCCCCGGAAACTATGTCAACATAGATACCCGGCTTTTTGTTATCCCAGTATTCATTCTGAAACGCAAGTTCAGTGCCGTTTTCCTGTGTCACTTTATACTGCAATGGGGTTAATTTCTTTCTGAGTTCTGCCTTGCTCAATTTCTGCGGTTGATTGTCACTTTTGTTCAGGCCTTTTGGGACTCTGTCCTGACCCCATATTTTGTCCAGATATTGGTCGCGACCGGCGTTGAACCTGTAGAATTTGTATCTAATGGGGTTCTTTTTGTAATAATCCTGATGGTAATCTTCAGCTTTGTAGAATTTTGAAGCCTTCAATATCTCAGTCATAATGGGTTTGTCGAACCTTCCGGATTTCTCAAGCTCCTCTTTCGATTTCTCAGCAAGCTGTTTCTGTTCGTCATTGTTGTAAAAAATTGCCGATCGATACTGTGGCCCTCTGTCTACAAACTGTCCGCCATTGTCAGTGGGATCTATCTGTCTCCAGAAGACATTTAGAAGTTGGTCATAGGTGATTTTTGAAGGATCATAGGTGATCTCTATCGCTTCAATGTGACCTTTTGCAGCGTAATCTTCGTAGTTCGGGTCTTTTTCTGTTCCGCCCGTGTAACCAGAAACAACGCTTATTACTCCATCAAGTTTTTCAAATGGCGGTTGCATACACCAGAAACACCCTCCTGCGAATGTGGCTTTCTCATAGCTCGATTGTGCGCTAACTGTAGCTCCCAACAACACAGCTAAAACGCTTCCTATTGAAAATATTGTTAATGTCATCATATCGTTCTCTCCGTTCCTTCATCTCTGTTAAAATCCGCATTTGTTTGTTTACGGTATAAATCACGTCAGCTAATACTTGTTAATGTTACTATTCTGATGCTTCTCGCAGGGTTTAGGTTCCATCCTGTTTGACTCGATCTTGGGGTATTTTAAAGTTAGGCAGAAGGCGCCACACTGTCGAGAGTGACCAATTTGACAAATAGCGGCGTCAAGCGCAAAACGTTCACTAGACGATCGCATCAACGTGTTCCAAACCAGGATAGAGGTGTCAATGTAATCAAGAAGGTAAAAGCATGTCTTTTAATGTCAGGGAACAAAAACAGCCAAACAGGCAAAGTCTATACGCTCTGGACTGTCTGAATTTCTTTCTTGCTGATGTTCGTACAGGCGTTGGACCATTTCTGGTGACTTATCTACTAGCCGTTCACCACTGGAACCCCGCTGAAATTGGGGTCGTGATGGCCGTGATGGGAATTGCCAATCTCCTTGCAGACACCCCATGTGGGGCATTGGTCGATTTCGTGAAAAAGAAGCGCCTTTTGATCGTTACCGCCGCCTTGTTAATGGGCGTCAGTTGCGTTTTTATAACGATTTTCCCAACCTTTTACTTTATCAGCGCGGCGCAGATCGTCAACGGGGTCGTATCGGCCCTTTTCGCTCCGGCTGTAGCCGCTATCACGTTGGGCCTCGTGGGTCGACAAACATTCGCTATTCGGATTGGGCGTAACGAAGTCTTCAATCATGCGGGAAATGTCGCTACTGCTCTATTGGCCGGTATAGTCGGATATCTCATGGGACAAGAGTGGATTTTCTATTTGGTTGCGATTATTGGTGTCGCCAGCGCTGTGTGTGTACTTTTCATTAAAAACGATGACATCGACTATCTCCGATCTCGAGGCGGCACCTTAAAGATAAGCCCCGACGGGGTGGTTGCTTTGGGTATAAGAGCTGTGTTCTCTGACCGGAAGATCTTGATCTTTGCTGTCGCCGTGACTTTGTTTCATTTCGCCAATGCGGCAATGCTCCCTTTGGCAGGTCAATTACTTACTCGGGATCACGAGGTCTTTGCTTCCCTCAATATGTCGGCATGCATAGTAGCCGCTCAACTGATTATGATTCCCGTGGCTTTCTTATCCGGCAAATGGGGTAACAAGTGGGGTAGAAAACCGGTTTTTTTGATAGGTTTTGCAATTCTGCCTATCCGAGGCCTTCTATATATCCTGAGTGACAACCCCTTCTACATTGTTTCCGTGCAATTGCTTGATGGGATCGGGGCAGGGATTTTCGGAGTGTTGTCAGTCGTTGTGGTAGCCGATCTCACCCAGGGGACAGGACGATACAATCTCGTGTTGGGAGCTATAGCCACTGCTCATAGCATCGGAGCCTCACTCAGCAATGTGGTTTCAGGCTATATTGTGAATGCTTGGGGCTTCATTACAGGCTTTGTGTTTCTCGCATCTGTCGCTGCATTGGCTTTCGCAATCTTTGGCTTGATGATGCCTGAGACCAAGGCGCTTCCACCGATTTCAGCAGAAGCCCTCCTGGAAGAGACGACGAAGAATGCGGTTTAGTTTCTTCGAACTATGCTCCATGAGTGTTCGACTGGTCGTGGATTTAGAGGCGGGTAACAATGAACCCTGACATAATCGCAGCCATCATCTTTTTTATGACATACACCGGGATTGCATTGGGGAGCATCCCAGGACTAGCGATAGACAGGACAGGAATTGCGGTGCTCGGAGCTATCGCCATGCTGACAACGGGGACTCTCAGCGAAAATGAGGCA
>JARLHM010000028.1 GCA_031292235.1 Syntrophaceae bacterium
GGTACTTCGACATTGAGATCTTGCGGAGCCTGATAATTACAGTTGAGCCTAATACCACTAGATTTATTCAATATTCTGTAATCTTTGTTGGGTTGGTTTGGACCTTGGTAACCGATTTCAAATTGGGACAGTGGAGTGACAAGTCATGGTCCAAGAAGCTGATTGGTTTGGCCCCTCACGCTTTCGTGGGTTTGACAATTTCGGTTTTGATGGTTAAGGCCATCAACGCGTTTTTCTATAATATTCGTTAATGTAAATGCTTCCGGAGAAGAATTTTGGACCTTTTAGAGTCAATACAAGCCACGATGGAAAAACTTGAACAGGAACTGATTCAGCAACTCAAGAGCAGAGTTCCGGTCGCTTTTGAAATTGGCGCACATATAATGAACAGCGGTGGAAAGAGAGTTCGACCGCAGTTGACCGTTATTTCAGCGCGACTTGGGGGATACACCGGCAGGGGCGCTATCACCCTGTCAGGGGCGATAGAGTGTATACATACAGCTACATTACTTCATGATGATGTCGTAGACTCGGCTGACACGCGTCGGGGGAGACCATCCGCCAACACACTCTGGTCAAACGAAATGTGTGTTTTGGCTGGGGATTTCATACTTGCCAAGGCCTTCTCAGCGCTGACTTCGCTTAATAATCTGAGAATTTTGGAAATTGTTTCCCGAACTACGGAAAGATTGAGTGAGGGTGAACTTTTTCAGATGATGAACATAGGCAACATGAATTTTACGGAAGCGGATTATCTCCAGGTAATCGCCGACAAAACCGCTGTGCTCATGGAAGCCGCGTGCAGGGGCGGATCTATTTTGGGCGGTCTTGATTCCATACAGGAAGATGCTTTGGCCCAGTTTGGTTTTAACCTCGGGGTAGCGTTTCAGATGACCGACGATGTGATAGATTACAGCTCGGACAAAGAAACGATGGGCAAGAACCCAGGCAAAGACCTGGAGGAAGGGAAATTGACTCTGCCCATGATCGCGGCTCTGAAAAGGGCTACCGAGGACGAAAAGACCAAGGTCAAGGCTATGATTTCCGCAGGAGTAGTGACCAACGAAGATCTGGAATGGGTCAGAGAGTTTCTTAATCGGAGAAACGGTATATCTGAGACACTACTTAAAAGTCGTGAGTATTTAAGTAACGCAGTGGAATGTCTCGCCATGTTTCCGGATTCGTACGAGAAAAGAGCGCTGATCAGGCTTTCAGATAAAATATTACATCGAACATACTGAGCCATTTCTTGACATAACTTTGTTGGATTGATAAACAGCGCAATAAGCCATAATTTTGTGAGGATATTCTAGAGTGACTTCCCTCGTTCGTTTTTTGTTGGTGGCTCTTCTTGCAATTTTGTTATCGGGTTGCCCTTCCTGGTGGTCATCCGATGTGAAAGAGAAAAGTCCGACTCCTGAGGAATTGTTCAGTCAGGGACAAGACAAAATAAAGCAGAAGAAATATGAAGAAGGTGTAAATATTCTCGAACGTTTAAAATCAGCTTATCCGGAATTCAAACAAATGCCCCAGGTTTATCTGGCAATAGCCGATTCCTTTTACGATCAGAATTCGTATGACAAAGCCATCGCCCGTTACTTGCAATTCCTCGAACTATACCCGGGTGACAAAGAAGCTTCGAGAGCAAGGTATCAAATAGGTATGGCCTATTTTAAGCAAATAAAAGGCACCGATCTTGACAATACTGTAGTAAAACAGGCCATTAGGGCTTTTAAAGCTGTTTCGGAAGCGCAGACCCCTGGAGAATGGGGCAAAAAAGCTGAAGAAAAGACCCGTGAATGCGAGAGGAAACTAGCGGAAAAAGAATTGTACAAGGCAAGATCCTACATAAGTCTGGGTAATTATAAAGCGGCCAGGCTCGCCACTCAACGTGTTTTGGATCAGTACCCGAAATTGGGGCTGGACGATGAAGCCAAGAACCTTCTTGAGCGTATTAAGAATAAGTAATTCCTGCCGTTTGTTACCATCTATCTGTTTTTTAGACGTGAATGTCTGTGATTGAAGGCGTAGTCCGGTTCCTTGGGGATTTTCCGGATGCGCCATCCTGGATTGGAGACAACTGATGTTTAGGAAAAATATTCTTTGCATAGGCGCAGGCTATGTAGGTGGCCCCACCATGGCGGTTATCGCCCGTCATTGTCCTGAATATAGAGTGGTTGTTGTGGACATCAGTCACGAACGCATCGCTCAGTGGAATTCGGGGGATCTTCCCATATATGAACCGGGCTTAGCCGAAATAGTATCGGAAGTCATCGGCAAGAATCTTTTCTTTAGCACTGATGTCGATAGTCATATTGAAAAGGCCGATATTATATTTGTCAGTGTAAACACACCGACGAAAACATTTGGTCTCGGGGCCGGGAAAGCCGCTGATTTACAGTTTTGGGAAAAGACAGCCCGTCAGATTCTCAAGTCCAGTTCAACCGGAAAAATAGTAGTTGAGAAAAGCACTCTACCGGTCAGGACCGCTGCCGCAATAGGTAGAATTCTCGATTCCAATGATCAAGGGGTCCATTTTGAGGTTGTGTCCAACCCTGAATTCCTTGCGGAAGGAAGCGCTGTTCGCGACTTGGAAAATCCCGATCGAGTACTTATTGGGGCCAGACAAACGGAGTCAGGTCAAGCCGCCCTTCGGGAAATAGTTGAGATTTACAGGCATTGGGTCCCGGAAGAAAAAATTGTTACATCCAATGTTTGGTCAAGCGAACTTTCCAAACTTGTGGCCAACGCCTTTCTTGCTCAAAGAGTATCGTCCATTAACACCATTTCAGCCCTTTGCGAGAAGACAAACGCAGATATAGAAGAAGTGGCCAGGGCAGTTGGAATGGATTCGAGAATAGGGTCCAAATTCCTTAAGGCTGGTGTGGGATTTGGCGGTTCGTGCTTTAAAAAGGACATACTCAATCTTACCTACATCGCTGAAAATTATGGCTTGTTCGAAGTGGCCAGATACTGGGAACAGGTAGTCCAAATCAATTCATACCAGCAAAGAAGATTCGTAAACCTTATAATAAACAATATGTTCAATACCGTTGCTGGGAAAAAGATAGCCGTATTCGGTTTTTCATTCAAGGCTGACACTGGTGACATTCGGGAATCACCGGCTATATGCGTCTGTCAAGCGCTCCTTGAAGAAAGGGCTGTGTTAGCGATTCACGACCCAAAGGCCCTTGAAGGCGCCAATCAGGAACTTGCCGATTATACAGGTCAATTCACATTGGAGTCGGACCCTTACCACGCTGCGTTGGGGGCCCATGCAATCGTGGTGGCTACTGACTGGGCTGAATTCACAACATTAGATTATGAACGGATTTACGAGAGTATGGAAAAACCGGCTTTTGTTTTTGACGGAAGGAACTTGCTGGATCACCAAAAATTGTATGAGTTCGGTTTTTCGGTCCACAGGATAGGTAGACCTTCTTTGTCACGAATATAAAGATCTTAACTCAATTCCATCTGAACCACTATCCCTTCACCACGATCTGAAAGGCTCCAGAGAATGAGTGATAGTCACAATGGTGGTGAACTAAAAAGAGAGCTGGGCCTGTTTTCTGCTACGATTATTGTTATCGCAAACATGATAGGCACAGGCATATTTACAACACCAGGACTAATCGCCAGCGAACTTCCAAACCCTTCTTCAGTCTTGATTTGCTGGATTGTAGGCGGTTTATTCGCACTATGCGGCGCTCTCTGTTATGGGGAACTGGGTGCCATTTTCCCTGAAGCTGGGGCCGAATATGTCTATATCAGGCGCCAGTTTGGAAAATTACCAGGGTTTCTTTCAGGATGGGTCTCGCTGATAGTGGGTTTTTCCGCGCCGATAGCCGCAGCCTCAATCGCTTTTTCCAGTTACTTTTTCCAGACCTTCGCTATTCCCGAAGGCCCGGCGATTACTCTGGCCTCACATGGCGTTTCTTTTATCACCCTTTCATTGCCGGTCGCGGTTTCGATTGCGACAATTATCATCATTTCCGCAATTCATTATCTTGGGGTAGCTTTCGGAAGTAAGGTCCAGAATGCGCTTACAGTCTTCAAGATATGCATAATCATGATTTTTATTCTATCGGCGTTTTTTTTGGGACAAGGATCAATGACCCATTTCTCAGGTGGTTGGCGCATTGCCGACTTGTTCCAGGACAAGTTTGCCGTGTCTCTTATATTTGTTTCTTTTGCGTATAGCGGATGGAATGCGGCGGCCTATCTGGGCGCTGAAATAAAGAGACCTGATTTTACGCTCCCTGCGGCCCTTATTTTGGGGACAACTATCGTCGCAAGCTTATACCTAACGTTGAATGTTGTGTATATTTATTCCCTGCCACAACATGCGATTAATGGTGTCATTGAAGTTGGCGCCAAATCAGCGGTAGCGTTATTTGGTGAAGATGTCAGCACGTATTTTAGCGCTGCGATCTCTTTAGCCCTTCTATCGGTCCTGAGCGCGATGATTATGACCGGTCCCAGAGTTTACTATGCAATGGCCAGGGACAACGTGTTTTTTCACTCATTGGGAAAAATAGACACTGCTCACGGGACACCCGCCTATTCAATTTTCCTTCAGGGGGCTATCGCTGTGGCAATGGTAGTTACTGCTTCATTTGATAAGCTACTAATTTATATCGGTTTCACTTTATCAATTTTTACTTCATTGGCAGTCATCGGACTAATACGCGCCAGACAGAGACGTTCGTCATCACGCCCAGGCTACACAACCCCAGGATATCCCGTAACACCAATAGTGTTTATTTTGGGAAACCTTTGGATCATCTACTTTTCGGTTATGAGCCGCCCAATTACTTCGCTCTGGGGATTTTTAACCGTCGCTTCAGGTGTACTGGTCTTTTTCTTCTTCCAGCGCAAGAATGCAAGCAACCCGGCCCTTAAATAAAAATTCTCGATTCGTAAGCAATGACTCTAGTGTCGATGCTCACCTTTATGGGGCTGATTCACCCAATTGGCTACAGATGCGTCAGGAAAGCAGTCAGAACTGGGTCTATAAGGCTTGATATCAATTATTGGTGTGCCATCAAAAGCGTCTATATCATCTACTGTGATCGTTCCATTATCTATTGATTTTATTTTGCATATTGACAAGCCTATAAGATTTGGCCGAAACGGCGAATGTGTGGCA